>DASSFL010000108.1:0-1125 GCA_035694525.1 Candidatus Udaeobacter sp.
TCCGAAAATTGTGCCCGGCGCAACGATGTAATGAAAGTGCGCGATGACGTAATAGGTATCGTGCAAATAAAGATCGGCCGAATTAAATGCCAGCGGGATGCCCGTGAGACCGCCAATTCCGAACATCGGCAGAAACGCGATAGTGAAAAGCATCGGCACATTGAAGCGAATCGAGCCGCCCCAAAGTGAAATGAAGAACGCGCTTAAAATGATCACCGATGGAATGGAGATCAGCAACGTGGTCGTTTGGAAAAATGCGCTGACCGCTGAGCCCATGCCGGTGAGCCACATGTGATGTGCCCAGACAATGAACGACAAAAATCCGATCACCAACACGGAAAACACAAGCGATTTATATCCCCAGAGCGGCTTCCGGGAATTGTTTGCCAGAATTTCCGCCACAATGCCGAACGCGGGTAAGATCAGCACGTAAACCTCGGGGTGCCCGAGGAACCAGAATAAGTGTTGCCACAATAGAGGGCTCCCACCGCCGCTGATTGACATTGGCACGCCATTCACAACCAAACCGCTCGGCAGGAAAAAGCTGGTATGCGCAAGGCGATCCATCAATTGCATGACGATCGCAGCCTCGAGCGGTGGAAATGCCAGCAGCAGCAGAAACGCGGTGACAAATTGCGCCCAAACAAAAAATGGAAGGCGCATCCAGGTCAGCCCTTTGGCGCGCAATTGAATGATGGTGGTAATGAAATTGACAGCGCCGAGCAACGACGACGTGATCAGAAAAATAAATCCGATCAGCCAAAGGGTTTGACCGTTAAACACCGGATCATGTCCCGGGCCGGAATCCGCAATTGCCGCGAGCGGCGTGTAGGAAGTCCAGCCACTCTTGGCCGCGCCTCCCGGCACGAAGAAACTGATGAGCATGATCACGCCGCCCACCGCGAACGCCCAGAAACTTGCAGCGTTCACTTTCGGGAAGGTCATGTCTGGCGCGCCGATTTGCAGTGGCACCACAAAGTTCCCAAATGCAGCGAACGCCAACGGTACCACGCCGAGAAAGATCATGATTGTGCCGTGCATCGCGCCTAACGAATTATAAAAATCAGGCGTCATTTTCCCGTCCGGCATCGAGCCGGGTCCGAAGATGTGCGGGAGAAATTTGCC
>DASSFL010000109.1:0-1624 GCA_035694525.1 Candidatus Udaeobacter sp.
AGCGGCAGGTCACCCATTGATTTTAGTATTGCCCCAACCTGTGAATCCGGTTCAACTTTACCTGTGGTTAAGCCTTGAATAACCTTATTGATTTGATCCACCGTTGGAACAAACGGTGGGCTTCCAGTCTCTGGATCACCCTTTGCAGCATACGCTTTGAATCGTTCAGCGAATGCTTCTTTAGTGGCATTCTCTATTTGTGTAAGCGGATGCGTACGTTCGTTGAATATATCGAACGCTGTGAAGGGTAGTTGAGCAACACCTGTAGCTATTAGACTTGATGGGCTAAAGGTCTCACCAACCTGTTGCAACTTCTCTTGCCACGTGAGGTCGGGGTTGATAGCAGTCTGTGCCACTTCACCAGCCAGTCCTCCACCCAACATGCCAATCTGTGCACCGCCTAATCTGCTCACCCTTTGTGTCAATGCTGTTGGACCCCATCCAAGTGCAGGAGCACGTTTAGCTAACAACTCTGTCGTTGATGGTAACGTCTTGTCCATCAACGCAGCCAGTTCAGGTTTCAGCTCTCCGACTGTTTTTGCTCCAAGTGCCTTTAATGCAGCTTGACCACCTACCTCTGCGAGTTTGGGTATAGCGTAAGCTGTAGCACCACTGACCAGTGATGGAAGTACTCGACCAGTTTCTCCATAGGTTTCTAAGGCTGACAAACCAGCGATTGTAGGTATACCACCTAGAGCTGCACCAGCTCCAACCGTCACCGCGGTCTTAGGTAGCGTCTCTGTAGCTCCACCAATTTTCTCCGCTAGTTCAGGACCTGCGCCTAACGCTGTGGCTGTTGACTTACCCAACTCTTTTGCAGCCGCTGGTACATCGAATCCCTCTCGTGTTCCACCAAGTGTCTCCGCCAACGACGGAACGCCTGCTGGCCACGTACCAGGTTCCGCTCCACCAAAGTGCCTCAAACCTCTCTCAATATTTGCACCCGCCCTACGAACCCACCAGTCATTTAAACCTTCATCATAGGTATTTGTCCCCGTAACCTCATTCATCTTAGCCGAGAACTCGGGTAGGGACAATTTACCAAGTTCAGGTTCCTCCACTCCCGCACGGGCGTGTTCGTCCAGAACCTGCCAATACGGTTTCTTCTGCTGCTCCGGTGGCTGCTGTTCCGGTTCCTGTTCTGGTGTCTGAACTATGTCAGAAAAATCCATTACTGTTCTCTTTGCTGTTGTGCTAGTCTACGCTTCAACTCTTCGTCTTGCACCTGTGGTATTGGTGTCGGAACCGCTGCTGGAGTACCTGCTGGTTTTGGTAATGGACCTTGAGTTATGTTACCGATACTACCACTAAAGGGTCCTAGTGTAGGTTCACTTGGTGTAGGTCCGAGAGTCGGTTTAGGTCCAGTAGCTAACTGTCCAGGACTTGATGGTCCTTCCCAAGCAGAACCAGCACCTTTTCCACCAAACTCCCCACCACCAGTTGCAAGTCCTGGACCCTCCCACGCTGAACCTGCTCCCTTCCCACCAAAAGCTCCGCCACCAGCTACGAGAGGAGTCTCTGCTGGTTTCGGTGCTTCTGCCAACGTTACAGGAGAGAAAGGTATACCCTGCAACCTAGAACTTTCTTTCCGTGCTTGGTTCATAGCCAACACACCCTGTGGCGT
>DASSFL010000110.1:0-7275 GCA_035694525.1 Candidatus Udaeobacter sp.
GGCGCGCGTGGAATAGTCCAGTGCGATGTGGCCCAGTCGCAATTTTTCTTGCGTGTCTGACGCGTCCGTCATGAGGTAGCGATACTGCCGAGCGATCCGGACAAGCAGTTCCGGATTCTTCGGCTCCACTTTCTCCGCCGAAAGATAGAGCGGTAACGCATCCTTAGCCTGAAATTTTCGCTCAAAGGTTTTTCCTTTTTCCACGAGGATGTCGACTGATTCAACGGCTGAACCAACGTCAACCAACAGCAATGCTGCCGTTGCTACGGCAAAGAGCCGGTAGATCGGGGATTTCATCAGAAAGTCGTGGAGGGACACTATGCTAACATCGATTGAACGCATCGACGCGGTCTTGGCGCCGGCCTTAAGAAACTTTCTTGCCCGAACTCTCGGCTAGTGCTTCCAAAGCGAGACCGCGGCTGCTCTCAGCCACGAATCCAGTATTATGAATATAAAAATGATAACACTTGGCGCAGCTTTGCTCGCCGTTGGCTGCTTCTGGTCGAGCCAGGCTCTTGCACAGACCACTACGACCGTAACCACCACAAACGGCGCATTCACTGAATACGTTCCCGGCTCGGAGACAATGGTTGTCAGAAGTGAAGCTGGCACCAGCCCCTTGCGGTATTCCGTGACCAAACAGACGACGATTGTTGACGAGACTGGCGCCCCAGTCGCAATCGACCGCATTTCGCCTGGTAGTCCGCTCTCAATCCAGTACACGGGTTCGGGCGACCGGCTGGTGGCGTCCCGAGTTGTTGTGCGACGGGCGGCAGCGGCGACTACTGCGGTGACAAGCGTGCCCGTGGCCGGACAGCAAACCAATACCACTACGACGACAACCCGTCCTATGACGCACGATGAAAAGCACGCCCTCAAGGAGGAGCGAGAGCATCAGAAGAAAGCTGCGAAAGAAGAGATCGAGCGTCAAAAGGACGCGCTGGACAAAGCGAAGGATAAACTCGACGATCACGATTAACCGTAGCCTCTCCGTTATTCCGATGTCGCGGCGCAAGCAAATCCCCGCGGCCCGGTTTAACGGTTTTTCACGGCGGCTTCGACTAATCTCCCGGCATTCAGCAGATCCGCTTCGGCGAATCGCGGACCGACCAGTTGCAAACTGGTGAGCGGAACGGATTGGTGGGCGATAGGAATCGGGATTGCCAGTGCGGGAACGCCCCCGAAATTCACGGCTTGCGTATTCTGCAAAGCCAGCGCTCGCGCCTCAAACGCCACGGTGCCACCAAAGAGCGGAACATGGGGGGGCACATTTTTCAACGTCGGCAGCGCGATGAAATCCACATGTTCGAAGGCGCGCCGCAATTCTGATTTCCAGGCAGCCTGTTTCCGCAGGGCTTCAGGATAACCGGTCTTATATTGAACCCCACCGAGGGCGATGACTGCCTTTGTCCGAATAGTCACTTGAGACTCGTTTTTGAATTTTTGGTCGTAAAGCCAAGCACCCACCGCAGCCACCGTCGCTGCGTCCTTTTGAGCCTGAATCCACTTTTCGGTAAATTCGGAACTCAAGTTTACGACCTTGAATCCAGTCGCTGCCAGGGCGTCATCCACTGCGCGATCCACGTTGGGGTTCGTTCCTTCTATATAGACGCGACCGATTCGAAGCCCGTTGGCTAAAGGTTTGGCGGCTACCGCTTGTCGATAGTGCCCTGAGAATCCCGCCTGCAGCAAGTCCATGCCTCGGACTGTGCCGGCGATGTCTTTGGCCAGTGGTCCAATTGTGTCTAGCCGGGTCGGAGCAATCGGGTACACGCCGTCAATCGGGATCAACCCAAAGGTTGTCTTCAAACCAACAACTCCGCAGCAGGCGGCCGGCACTCGAATCGAACCCGCAGTGTCGGTGCCGAACGCAACATCGGCCTCATCGTTTGCTACTGCCACCGCCGATCCGCTCGAGGAACCACCTGGAATGCGCCCGCGACCTAATGGATTTCGCGGCGTGCCGTAGTACGCATTCATGCCGGAAACCGCGACCGCTAGCTCCGACAAATTCGTCTTTCCCACAAATTGCACTCCCCTTTGGCGCGCGATTGCCAAACATTTTGCATCGCGTTTTGCAGCCGAGGCGTGCTTGGCGAGGAATTCGGAACCGGCCGTGGTCACCACGCCTTTCATGTCGATCAAATCCTTCACCGCCAGCCGCAATTTCTTGCTGTCGTTTGAAGGTGGCCAGTATTCGATGAAGGCCTTATCGCGTGTCGAACTTTCCGGCCGCGCGTTCGGAATTGCGCAGCCGCCTAGCCAGGTCACGACGAAGATCGCGGGTACAATCGTTTGAATAACCGCGGACTTAAACGTCGCGATCCGAAGACAGAGGCTGAATAATCCGGACATGATGCGCCTTAAACAACACAAGGAATCGGTTCGGTAGCTAACAACGGCCGCCAGCCGCGGCCTTATCTGTGATACGCGGACGCGAATTTGGCCGGGTTGTATGGTACTGGGCCACCGGCGGTAGGAGCATAAACGAAGACAGACCGGTCCTTTTTTACATCCACTGGGTCAAGAAGTAAGCCTTTGTTACTCGCCTTCTCGGTGTATTCGATCAAGACTCGCGCAGTTCCATTGAACCCCCACATCATGAATCCCGTGCCGAACAGCCCGCCATTCGGGAAAAGCTCGTCCAAACCGGCCATAGCATGAAAGCAACTAATGGCGACCTTGTCTTTTCGGTAAAGCCGGTCGTCGGCGCGGTATTTGATCGTTCCTCTATCGAGTAAGCGTTTGCGTGCGACGCCTAGATCAAAAGCTTTCTTACGCATTTCGTACGGGCCCCACATCGCCACGGCATTCTTCGCGTCCACCGCGAGCTTGATCGTTTCTGCGAGAGTAAAGTTGCGACCGGGCGATATGGGACACTTATTGTTTTTCGGAAAAAGCCGGCTGCCCGGACCGTCAAACACACACAGATGTGGATTGGTTAGGAAATCGGCCGGCAGCCAGCTGATAGTAAACGCTTCAAATTCCCAACCCTTGTATCTCCGCGTTGGGAAACCCGGGGTTAGCTTGGGCTCCTTGTTAGTCGCGAACACTCGAATAACGGAGATGAACGAGTGCGAAAATTCCGGATGGTTGCCTTTGTCCTGATAAGCAAAAGGAATGACGAAATAACGATCGTGCTTCAGAGGGCCTTTGCCGAGCCGAGGCGCGATTTTGGCTTTAATCCGATCGACGATCTGAACGTAGAGCGGCGTGTCATAGTTTGAAAAATTGACGTCTCCCGCCTGCACGACCACGGGAAACCAAAGAAGCAAAAGGAAGATTCGGAAGTACATGTTCGTGAAATTACCAGCAACGGCTTTCATGGAAAGGCATTACATTGCCGTTCCGATTACGATTATCGACACGAGCTCGCGACGGCGATTCCGTCCGGCGGCGGACACGATTCCACAGCGACAACGCAGCCGCAACTCCAACCGACTTTGCTGAGATTCTTAGCGATGATTTCCCAGTACTTTACGCGGTGGCTTCTGTCTCTTTCTGCTACCCTGCCAGTGATGAGCGATAAATTCATCAGCACTTGCGCCTGACTACCACAAGGTCAGCTACGGCTCCGACAGGCTTAGCTGGCAGGCACTAGCTACGAATCGACATCGAACGTTGGCGCGGTGGAGCCGTTAGCAGAAGCGGATTAGATGTCATTAGAAGATGTCATCATGCCAGACGCAATTCCGAAAGCGAGGCGCGCGCGACACCGGTATTGATATCGGGAACAATATTTAGCCTGAGCGCCGTCATATCCTTTAGATCAACAGTATATTCTTCAAGCTCAGTAGTCGTTCCGGGCGGACTGAAATGATATTGCTGACGCACAATTTCACGGTCCGCTTGTCCACTACCAGCTGACCAGGACAGCACAAACTCCTGTGTGCGTTCGTATTTGTGTTCCTGGAACGCTAAACGAACACGCCTTACCCGCTGCGGTTGATCAAATAGCAATTGAAGCATTTGCTGTCCGGCTTCTGCAGCACGCCAACCCGATCCCTTGCTACTAAGCAGTGCTGCTTCGATAGGATATGCTGGATCTTCCGATGTGATCTCAACCCGCGCCAGATGTTCCACGTCCAACCAAGGTTGATCACTGGCTTCAATCTGCTTTGTGGAGTGACTGATGATGTGCTTACGCATGACCTGTTCGCGTTGGAGATGGCGTCGGGCGTCTCTTCGTTGGTAACATCAAATCATACGCCAGGCTTCTCAACCACTTACACTAGGCGACCGCCGAGTAGGCACAAGATTTGGGGTAAACCGGGGACGAAGATTGTTCGCCCGCGTGAATCCACAGCCTGACACACAGCCCCCCAAACTCCAACCGGCTTTGCTGATATTTTGCGTGATTATTTCCAAGTGCCGTTTCACATCGGCAGATTTTGTCTCTTTGCGCTCCACACGGCAATAACAAAGTGCTACCAGATAAATGTCGGTTTGAGGCAGAAATTGGCGCTTTCTGACAGTTTCACCTCGCCTTTGCTTTCCTCGTGCGAGCGAAAATCAGTGAAATTAGGAAACCCTTGTTCTATCCGTTGAAATACGGGAACAATGTCCTGAAAAGAATAGACTGATTGCATGGGAGATGGCGAGGCCGAAAGCGAGCTTGCCATCGTGGAGCGTCTTAACGCAAACTGCCTCTGTGCGCCAAGAAATAGATTGCAAAACGCCGTCTAATTCTGGATACGCGCGCGCTGAAGTTAATGATTCGGCAGAGCGCGCGCTGCGAATGAATTTTCTATCACGAACGGGGTCAGTTGAGATTGTCCGCTGTGCCCTCGCCTTTCTTCTCGCGGGTTGCGCCGCGAATCAGCCTTATCATTTGGGGGAAGCACCGACCGAAACAGCAGTCACGCCCGCCGGGAGCGGCTCAGTGAAAGATATTTATCGGCTGGGTTTTATCGAGTTCGACGAACAAGGCGACTTCTGGGATCGGGATCAATTGCGCAAAACCGTGCAGGCGATTCGTGATACTGGTCGGGGAATCTTGCTCGTTACCTACATCCACGGATGGCAAAATAATTCCAACTCGACGGACGCTGCGGACGTCGGTCAGTTCCGCAGTTTACTCGCGCTCCTTACCGCAGATCAAACCGTGCAACTGTCCGGCCTACAGGTCTTCGGCGTTTATCTGGGGTGGCGCGGCCGTGTCGTGCACAAGGTCAATCCGGTGGTGGACGCGCTCACCTGGGTGGGAAAAGAAGCCAGTTTTTATTCGCGCAAGAATGCCGCCACGCGGATTTCCTCCAGCACACCCATCACCGAAGCGATCTTCACTTTGATCAAAACGGCCCGTCGCGACACGCCGGGGAATTCACGTTGCGTCGTAATCGGTCATTCGTTCGGTGCGCTAGTGTTGGAAAAGGCACTGGCGCAGGCGTTGGTTGGGACGCTTTTGTACGAGGAGCCGTTCGCGCCCGGAGTCGAAAAATCGCGCGCGGACCGAGTCTTCAAGCCGGCCGATCTCATCCTGCTCGTGAATTCCGCGGCGGAATCGATCTATTCGAAAGAAATGATTGATATGTACCGCGATACGACACCGCTTCGCGGCGGGCCGCACGTTATCATGATTAGCTCCGATGCAGACACGGCAACCGGGGTGGCCTTTCCAATCGGAACGAAGCTCTCCAATACTCCCAAGCTGCTCTCCGGAAGTTTCCGCAAGTACCACGAGGAGGGACGCGACACCTCGCAGTTTAACTATTTCACTCAAACGCCCGGCCATAACGATTCGCTCCAAAGTCATCGACTCGTTCCGGTAGCGAAAGGGAAGTCGGATTTGGGAGGAGATCCGTTCGACTTAAATTTAAAGAACCGGCCCGGCTCTTACGAAAACGTGACTCTTTATACAGGCACGCGCCGCGACTGGACGCAGTGGCGCATCGAGAGGCAGGGACCGAACCAAACGAATTACTGGGTGCTGCGTGTTCCGAAACAGATCATTCCGGGACATAGTCCGATCTTTGAAGGTGAATCGCGCGATTTGATGGCGGCCCTTTTTCGGCTCGCGACAACGCCGGAAGCAGCTGAACGCTCGGTGCCTCTTAAGGTGCGAGGCAGTGCCGAGGGTCCCGTCCAAAAAACCGAGCAACGTTTGCAGCGCGTGCGGGCGACCGGAGAAACGGTTGTGACTCCGGTGCAGCCAAGCGCACGCGATAGACACTAACCGGTTGGCAGGCCTTGACCAATTGCGTTTCGTTGCGCGCGCCGTTGCAAAACTGACTGCGTTTCTGGAATCGGTAATTCAGCTATCGCTTAATCACCTTTTTCAGCTTCACCCTTCAACACCTCGCGGCCCACAACATCGAAGCTGGTGCCGCCGCCCCGCGATAAACTTTGTGAGGTCGGACTTCGTAAAGGTCATGGTCATAAGAAAGTCTGATATCCCCCTAAAGGGATAGGACGAAGGTCCCACAGCGGAATCTGTCGGGAGCACTGTCAAATCTCCAATAAGGAGGCTTATGAAAAACAAAAAGAAATACGTTATGACATCAGCGGGGACCCTTACGCAAAGCGGACTGCTCGCCGTATTGTTGCAACGCCAGCGCTACAAAGTGATTGAGTCGGCCCGGCGTCGAGCACACCGCGAGCTGACGCGTGCGGCCCTTCGGAGTATCCTCAACCGGCTGTTGGGTCACGGCGGCATCGCTGGTCGATTATTCCGCCGAGGCTTTGAAGAAAGTGTTCCGCGCCACACATGAATCTATTACTACAGCCAATTGCCATGTCTCACCAAATTCATACCAACGCCGCCGAGCTCCGGAAACAGATTCACAACGACCTGCGGATCCAACATCCTGAATGGGTCGAGCCAAATGGCGAATCCTCCATGCGCCTAATGGAATTGCTGGACGCATTGACGCCAAGTGCATCCAACGAATCTATTGCTGCTGTTCATCGCGTCCTAGAGCAGGCATCAAACTGAACCGACACCGCAGCTACTGGATTAACCAAACCGCGCCGGAAGTGGTCAACAATCCCTAAAGCCGGTGGAAGTTGGGGTTGTGTCTCTGCGATTGTTCCAACGGGCGAACGGTCTGGCCAGCTGCGATCGCTAAATTCGATTCAAATAGGAGCCTCGGAAAAGCCGTCGTAATTAACAGGACTCGGTTCCGGCTTCCGAAATATTGCTCGGATAGCGGAGTCAACAGTGAGAATTGCAGCAACCCAACGCTGAGATCTGGCGAAAGATTGAATTTCTTTCTCCCTTACGGTTCGTTCGAGCCTTTCAGTGGGCCGCAACGCTGTAAATCATCCTAAAAAACG
>DASSFL010000111.1:0-18816 GCA_035694525.1 Candidatus Udaeobacter sp.
TAGGCGTGGGGATTGCGTTGCTTTATGTTTACAGCGCGAACCTGAGCGTCGGGCGATTTTTTGGACTGATCTCAGGAATTTTTATCCTGTACGATCCGATCAAGACACTTAGCAGGATCCATCTCGTGATGCAGCGCTCAATTGCCGCTACGAGTTCAATTTTCTCCCTTCTCGATTCGGAGCCAACTGTCCAGGACGCGCCAAATGCTGTTGCGCTTAGTTCGTCGCAGGGCCGGATTGATTTTGAAGATGTGACATTCCGTTATGCCAACACTGTTACGGATGCGATCAGCAATCTGACTTTGCATATCGAGCCCGGCAAAACCTATGCCCTGGTCGGCGCCAGCGGCGCGGGAAAAAGCACGATTCTCTCGCTCATCCTGCGTTTATACGATCCGACTTCCGGCGCTGTAAAAATCGATGGTCGCGATCTGCGCTCGGTGACGCAAAAATCGTTGCGCGGACGGATCGGGCTCGTTACTCAGGAGACCTTTCTGTTTCACGATACGATCTTCAGCAATATCCAGTTCGGACGGCTGGAGGCCACGCCGGAAGAGGTTCGCGAAGCAGCGCGAGCGGCCTACGCGCATGACTTCATCACGGCCCAACCGAAGGGCTACCAAACAGTGATTGGCGATAAAGGATGTCTTCTTTCCGGCGGCCAACAGCAGCGTCTCGCCATCGCTCGCGCGGTGCTCAAGAACGCGCCAATTCTTTTACTGGATGAAGCCACCTCATCGCTCGATTCCGAATCGGAACAACAAATTCAAAGAGCTCTGGCTGAGCTGGCGACGGGACGCACGGTAATCGCAATCGCCCATCGGTTATCCACTGTCTTATCCGCCGATCAAATCATCGTGATGGACGGCGGCCGCATCAAGGAGATTGGCACGCACGCCGAGCTCCTCGAAAAATCCGGCTATTATCGGCGGTTGTACGATCACCAGTTCAATCGTCTTCCGGAGGAAGTGACCACTGAGCCAGCCTTTGCCATTGAGGAGCTTGTTTAGGAGTTGAAAAGTTAGATGGTTACAAGGTCGCTTTGTTCGGTCCCCTTTCCCTTTTTAACTTTGTAATTTTTTAACTTTTAACCTGCAGTTCAGCCATGCCATTTAACATCGACCTGCATACGCATTCTTTTTTTTCCGGGGACGGTGTCTCTAGTCCGGAAGACATGATTGCAGCCGCTCGCGCCAAAGGCTTGCATGGCTTCGCGATTACCGATCACAACACGTGCGATGCGGTCAATTACCTGCTCCAAAAAGGCTTGATGCGACTGGACGGACTGCCGGTGGATGATTTTCTCATTCTTCCGGGAGTAGAAGTGACAACCGCCGATGGCCATCTTCTCTGCATCGGTGCGGAGCTTCCTTACCTGAAGGGAAAACCAGCGCGCGAAGTCTGCGAAATAATCCACCAGCGCGGCGGGCTAGCCATTCCTCCGCACCCGTATGACTTGTTCCGCGCAGGGATCCGTTTTTCCATTCTGGAAACGCTGCCAGTCGATGCCATCGAGGTGTTCAACGCCGCGACCACGCTTCGCCGCTATAACCGTTACGCTTTCAAGTACGCGCAGATTCGCGGTTTGCCCATGACTGCAGCCAGCGACGCGCACCATGCGGCGGCCGTTGGAACGGCGTACACGATCGTCAATACCGACGATTTTTCAGTAAAAGGAATTCTCGCGCAGATTGTAAAGAGCAACGAATTGACTCAAAAATACCAGACGCCGCGCGACAGCCTCCGCAAAACCTGGAACAACTGGCTCCGACTGCGACGCCGGAAAAAAATCCCCGAGCTGGCCGCGAAAGACCGCAGCCACAATGGCCATTAGCTTATTGGAGCACCGGCTACCTACATTTCAACGCCTTAACATTTCAACGTTTTAACTCCAGTTATGCCTGCTTACATCATCGTCGAAATCGACGTCGTCGATCCTGTTGGGTACGAAGAATACAAGAAGCTCGCCGGTGCGACCGTAGAGAAGTACGGCGGAAAATACATCGTCCGTGGCGGCAAAACGGAAGTGCTCGAAGGCGACTGGAAACCGAAGCGCATCGTGGTGCTCGAATTCGAATCAGCTGACCGTGCCAGGGGATGGCTCAATTGCGAAGAGTACCGCGAACCGCGCAAGATGCGCCACCGCACCGCCCGGACAAACATGATCCTTGTCGAAGGGCATGGCCCGTCATAGCACCGCGCAAAATTGAACATTGTAGCCGAGGTCGCTGACCTCGGTAGCTCCCACAAAAATTAAAGATTGCTTTTGCCGACGGTCCTTTGCGAATCTCGCGCTGTCGTATGCGACTGCTGCTCGAAATAGTAATTGTTGCTGCCTTGATTTATCTTGGCTGGAATAGGCCTTTCAAAGAATGGGCTGCTCAGGGGCGCGCAATGGCAACCTCTAGAATTCATGCGCCAGCGTGGGAGGACCATTCGGCCGCGCCAACGCCACCACCAGCAAAAAGAAATCCACGCTGACAGGGACGCACGTCTCTCCTGGTCGTCAGTGACGCGCGGAGGCTGGATCAACTATCAGCTATCAGCTATCCGCTATCCGCTCTTCGATTACTCAATCACTTCCTCAAGCTGACTCCCGAGCACGTCCACCTGACACCCCGTATCGCCAGGCAGACACGGGGTACCATCTGTATGAACAAGATCGCGACCCAGTGCGATATGAAGCCAATACCGTTTTTCGCCTTCCACGACGAATTTATTGGCCTGAGTAATGCTGGTGGCATCCGGCGTATAGCGCCCAGTCTGCGCAATGACGTCGATAAACACGTTCCAAGTCCGCGTTTGTCCCATTTCCGCAAGAGCGCGAGCGATCGATTGCTTTTGTTCTGTGGTCGAGCCAGTCCAACTGGGAGCCGCCGCACCAGCCGCAACAAGTCGGGCAGCAATGGCCCTTGTCATGTCAGTCTGCGTCACAGGGCCGTAACCGGGACTACCAGCGAGGACGTTCTGTGTCTCTTGAACGATTCGGGTCGCTGCGTCCATAGCTTGAGACGCAGTAACGACGGGCGTTGGAGCAGGATTAGCAGCCGCAGCGTTGGTTTTCAACGTCCCCGACAACATTGCGGCAAGCACAGGAGCGTTCCTCGTATAAAGATTGACAATTCCCGCGCGCGGATAGACGCTGCTGACAGGATTGTAGGTAAAGAAATCGAGCACTGGAGCGTCGGGAAAGCCAGGAGAGCTAAAATTCAGCGTTGGCAGACCCGCGGTGGAGGTGTCGATCCCATAGCCCAGCTCCCCTACATTGCTGTAAAAATGGTTAACTACCTGGGTATTTGCTCCCGGAGCAGGGGCACTCGGTTCTCCAGGTGCGCAATTCCCACCCTGTCCTCCACACGGCCGATGTGGATTATTCGAATTTCTGTTGGTGGCCTGGTCGCCGTTAACGTGGTCACCACTGGAGTCGTAATCAGGTTCCATGCCAAAGGCAAATGCAGCGGCTCCACTGTTGTGCCCGTACTCTATAACTGTGGTATGAGTCGCGTACGCTTGCTTGCTCCAGTTGTTGCCATTGCCGTTGGTGCCAACCACCTTGTAATCAAGATCACAGCCTTCGGGTTGAAAGGGGTTGTTCCCCGAGGGCGGACAAGCGTCGCCGGAGTCGTATTGATCGATCAGTGACGCCCCTACGCCGAAAACCTTGGCAAGGGCGGCTTCGGTGGCGCACTGAGATTGATTGAACGCAAAATTCAGGATCTGAAAGAAATCGTTCTGTTGGTTTGGTCCTCTGAAGCAGGAGATACCATGATGCGCATTCGGGTTGTCATTGGGGTCAGGAGGCGGCACGACTCTGCCGATGTACTTCCAGTGACCCGGGGTCGTTAAGCCTGGATCTATCGTCGAGGCCTTTACCCAGAAAAGGCCAAATAAGCTGATGATCTCCGGTGTGGTCCCGCAAAGGTGATTCTTGTTTTTGCCGTTCTGCCAACCTTTCTTTTTGCCATGCGCGATTATGCACTCAGATGGATTTGGTACGAGCAAGGCAAGATTATTCAGGTTGAATCGGCCTTCGCTTAAGTTGTTTTGCAGATTCGGCCAATCGGGTGCAGGTCTGTTGCGTTCCCGGGAGAAAGTTCCCATGTACTGAAGGACGTTTTGGCTAAAACCGAGCGAGCTTCGAAGCCTCAGTAACTCTTGCCGGGTCGTGAGTGCCTGGTCGGTCCGCGGAGTGGCGCCTGGTCCTGGAGTTGGGTAAGCGTAATTCGCGACGGAAGTGAACGGATAAGTTGAAGCGAGCAGCTGGTCTGAAAGGCTATCAATTAGGAATGGGGGATCGCCGAAATAGAGCAGATAACTGCCATACCAATTCTGTTTCGCGCAGTCTGTCTCTCCGGAATAGTTAAAACTGCCGAAGCTAGCACCTGTCCGCTGCGTCATGGCATAATTCCGCCAGCCTACGATGTTATCGACCTGGGTTTGCGGTGGCGCGTACGTTCCCAAAGCAGTGAGATCGGCAAAACCGACCGTTCCCTTCCGTCCAACATTGACCAGCCACGGCGTCGGAGCCGGATCACAGGTTCCAGTCGGATTACCTGTCCAGCCAGGATATCCAGCCACGCTCATGTCCAGCAAGCCGCCTTCGTCGTAAGCCGCCAATGCATACCTCCCGATTACAGCGCTAGGAGAGGGCACCGGATTTGGCCCGCCAGCAGTTACCAGCACCCAATCAGGCGCAGTAAAACCCGGAACAGGCGAGGAATCGGCCGTGCTCGTATTGCCCTTTGGCACCAAGTAATGACTGTTCCAGCGCGTCGTATTGATCGAACGCCCGTTTGCGGAGACAGCAGTATCGGAGTGCAGACTTGATGTGCGCCCCGTCGGGTCGCCCGAGAAGCTGCGCCTGATTAGATTTGGAATGGACGCATCGCCGTACCGCTGTGGCTGAATATCATTTCTCGTTGCGACACGGGGATCATTGATAATCTCTTGCTTGAAATCGCCAACCACAATGTCCAGCGCGCTCCGGGCGAGCAGATCGGCCGAGGTATCGTTATAGCTGGATTGCGCCAGTTGCCGATCAGTGGTTGTCCGTGTGAAGTAAGCCAGCGCTAGACCGGTCACAAGCACGACGAGCGCGAGCACAATCATCAAAGCGGCGCCTTTTGACGCGGGATCTCGATAACGTAAGAAGGTCCTCACGGGGTAAGGAGTGTGGGCGGAGAGAGATAAAGATAACGTTCGTACACGCGGATACCGGAAATGGCCGGGCGCGGCAAGTTCGTAATTCCATTTAGTGTGTTCTGCCACTGTGCACGCAGCAAACCCGGAGTTGTTTGCCACTGTATCTGACTGGGACAACCGGGACAGGTGGTGTTCCCCCAGTCAATCAGTTGCGACGCCACTTGGGCAATTTGGGGCGGAGTCGTTGAGTCCGAAAGTAGCACTTTGCTCTTGGCATCAATGACGGCGATAACTACCACAACTGCGGCCACGTCCTGCATACCTTCCGGAGCAGTGTGGCAGCATAGCGCTTCCGGAGTTGGGCTCGGGATTGGGGTTCCGGTTGGAGTTGCAGTTGGGGCTGGGCTTGCGGCTGGGCATGAGCAAATCCGCGTGTCCCATGGCGCATCGCTAAATATCGGGCTCCAGACGTCCCCGGTCGCTGGATTGGTCTGACCTCTTAGCAGGTAGTAATACTCAAACCGGAACACCTGCGGCCCGATTACCTCGGAATCTGACCAACTACTGGTTTTGCTGGCGACTTCCGGCCAAGTGGGAGTTGCAGCTGGGCTGGGGGTTGGATCCGGAAGTTCCGCGATCGGGATGGGCGAAGCAAGAGGTATGGGCATAAAGACGACCGGCGCGGGACTTGGCGTAACCGGCGGCGCCGGCGCCGCGTTCCATAGCAACCCTTTGCCCATTCGCTCAAGTTTGTTGCAGTTTGGGCACGGAGAAGGCGTGGTGGAAGGATTAAACACTCGGTAGGCAACAAGCGAGATCGGGCTTTGATAGCTCGGGGTTGGATAATAACCGGGCACATTGCTATAGAATGCGATTACATCGTTTCCGGGTTGCAGCAGAGTCCGCACACCTGTCACTCCTAACGGTGCCGGGGGCGATCCAGAAGCAAACCACGAAGACTTAACATAGTAATCGACGTCGGAGCGCTTCACCATCTGCGCAAAATCGAGGGCTATTCGATCAAGCAGCTGCCGCGCCTGTGAGTCTGCGTCCATTTGTTTGTGGCCTAAGGTCGTAACAGTTGCACTTGTATTAAGAAGCTGAGTGGCTAGAGCCACGAGTAGCCCGAGCACTGCGACACTGACTAGTAGCTCTGCCAGGGTAAAGCCGCCTGAAGTGTCGCGAGTTGAGAGTTGAGAGTTAGACACGTCGTGGGATGCCTCGGCCTTATAGTCTCGCTGGATTGTATTCCTATTCTCCCCACTTTCGGCAAACTGCCGAAGGCTAGAGGCTAGCAGCCTCTGCTCCTCAGACATGTTATCTCGCAGTGTCTTGATCTTATGGATCATCACGGCTCACTTCCTATCAAATGCGGCAAACGTTTCCACCGAGCCGCTGGCGTTAGCCGGCGTCGCTGCAGCAGGCCAGATTACCTTAAGATCGGTGTAGGTTACGCCCGTCGCGCCCAACGGAAATGTTATGTTCAACTGATAGCGAGTTCGGATAGGAGGAGCCCATGACGAGCCGTCGGGCCGAATTGAGCCCGCCAGGTCTGTAGAGCATCGCCCTTCGCCATCAAAATACCGCGTCTGCGGATTGCCAATCGAGCCACGGGCTGGAATTATGATTCTGTATAGTACAGAGGGCGCAGAGCCGGCCGTCGTTTTCCCAGTTGTTCGAAGGTCAGACACGACGCTGGCCAGGATCGACGTTGCGGCCGTTTGAGAGTTGGCGTTGCGATTTGTTTGCACACCAATAGGCATCAAACCGAAAACTGCAATAAGACAAAAGGCGGCGACACCTAATGCGAGAGTAACTTCGACGAGAGAAAATGCTGACCAGCTTCGCTGCTTCACCGTCTGTAGATTCTCACGTTGCCGCCAAAGCCGCTGATCTGGATCGCGACAAGATTTCCTGAGGCCGGATTTATCGTAGCGGCAACGGCTATACCGTGAGTGGGCAGAAGCCCCACTTCAGCGTATGGGGCGATTTGCGTGTCTCCGCCTTTGACGACGGCTTCACCGCGCGGGCTAAACCGAATCCAGCGATCAAACTGCGTTCCCTGCTCGATAAAGTAGTAGTCGGAATTGTATTGGGCACCTGTAACTCCAATCCGGTAATTCACGATCACATTTGCGCGGCTTTCGAAGTCAGTTCCGTTGTTGGTCGGTGTACCGGTGTCTCCAACGTGCGCGTTCTCTAATCTCATCACCTTCCCGACGGGCGTGACGCCTGCTGTGATGTCAACGCGAGTGCCGACTTGGTTTACGCTGGTTCCGAGGTCGGTTCCGTCCTTAGACGCAACGACCGAAAGCGCAACAGTTCCTGTGACGTTTGATCCAATCGATCCTGAAAAGCCAACCCAGGTATATGTGTTATTCGCCTTGGCGTAAGTGCGCGCAGTTTCGAGCACGCCTTTGATGGTGTAGGCGGCACTCGTTACGTCGCCGCCACTCTTGATCGTTGTAAACGCCGGAGCAATTAACACCAGCAAGAGGGCAATGATGCCGATGACGATTAGAAGTTCGAGCAACGTAAAAGCGGTGTCGCGCTCACGTTGTAGAGATCGTAGAACGCGGCGGCTGAAACAGCCGCCGGCGCAAAGCCGTTTGCTGGCTTCCCGGGGAAACATGAGAATGATGGAGGAGGAGCGCGCAGTATAACAGGGGCCCGTCTTCACGCAAGCCGCATATGCGCAATCCTTCCCCCGTCCGTTGCACTGGTATTGCGGAGTTCGGGACGACCAGCAAAACCATGGCGCGGAGAGTCCGCGTTTGTACAAAACCAGGTCGCAGGCGCGGCCGGATTCGGGTCTAGCTTATCGCGCCGTACTTTCTTTCGCCGGCAACTTTGAAACATGGCCGGCGAGCAAGCGCCAGCGGCCGCCGTCTTTCACCAATGTATCGGTAAATTGAAACTGGAAATCAAAAGGTTTGCCACCGGAGACTCCTTTCGTGTGCGTCTTCCCGGTCACAACTGCGGTGTCGCCATGGAGGCGCACTTTCATGTCGTAATTCTCGAAGATTTCGTATTTCGGATCGTTTTTCCTGGCCTCATCAATGTCGTCGGCTGAGTGGTGATTTTGCCCATTGAATTTGTCAGCGTGTAATCTTCCATCACGCCCTGCGCGATGCCGTCGGCGTCACTCTTGAGATAAGCGGTGGCCAGGTCGCGCTCCGTCCGGAGAACTGCATTCGCCACGTCATTTTCTTGCGCAAACACAAGCGGCAAACCGGCGAGAAATGTTAATGCAAAAACGGCAGTGATTTTCATAAGAGTTAATTTAATAAATGCTATTCATTGCCTGTCAGATAGCGATTCGAAAAGGCAAAAACCGTTAGGCTGCGGGGGTATTGCCAGCCTATGATTTGCAGGTAGCACGACCCGTTGAACTCGACGGCTTAAAGCCGTCGAGTCTTGACTTGCCGCGAGAACAGGTTCCAGTTCACTGGCTGATCAACGGGCAGCGACCGTGATTTTTGGCCCCTCTGCCTTTTCGGAGCGTGCCGACGCCGGGGACGATGCAACGCTGAAGATCTTGTGCGCGGAAGTGTTTCGCTCAGTTGGACAATGCGAAGCAGTTGCGGATACATCGCGTGATCACGATTGGTTCGATAAAAACGGTGATAGCCATTTGACCAGCTGGTGAGGAGACCAATCGCGCTGAGCTTACGCAGCTCGTCTTGAACAGTGTGAAGCGCGAGCCCGCTGATATTCATCAGCTCACGCACGTAACGCTCCTTCCGCGGCGTGGTGAAGAACAAGCGCAACAACTTGGCTCTCACCTCGGGAAATAAAACATCCAACACCATACGCTCGGGCTTCAACACACTTCAGTTTAGACTTGACGGCTTTAAGCCGTCAAGTCTAGGCGTGCGATTCTAGAGGATTTGCGTCGTGAGCCAAAAAAACGTGCCAAAGAGCGCCGCCGCAGCTTGAACCGCGAAATTCTTGCGGCCCTTCGGAGTGCAACCAACCCGAGTCTTCGTCTTGAACCAGGTGCATTGATCCGTGAGACGCGCGCGGTCGCAAAAAATTAGGCGTCCGGTTAGCCCGCCGAGATCAAAGCCTGGATCCAACGTGGGCAACCGCGATCGTTGTCGATACAAATATTATTTGAAAGAGTCAGTTTTCTACATGACCGCGGCGGGCATTCGTTCGCCGTTGCTGAGAGCAAGCTTGGCGCTACAGTGACGGACTTATGCCGTACAAAGATGTCGCTCCGCCTGCAGGTGAAAAGATTACCAGAACCGATAAACTGAATGTTCCGGATCAACCGGTCATTCCATTTATCCGCGGAGACGGCACCGGGCCGGACATCTGGGCCGCGAGCGTGCGCGTGTTCGATGCCGCAGTCGAAAAAGCGTACGGAGGGAGAAAAAAAATCGCGTGGTTTGAGGTATACGCCGGCCAGGCAGCAAAGGACAAATTCGGTGAATGGCTCCCGGACGATACGGTAGAGGCGTTTCGCGAGTATCACGTGGGGATCAAAGGCCCGCTGACCACGCCGGTAGGCGGTGGCATTCGTTCGCTCAACGTTGCGTTGCGGCAGCTTCTTGATCTTTTCGTGTGCCTGCGCCCGGTGCAGTACTTCAGTGGCGTCCCCTCGCCCCTGAAGCATCCCGAGAAAGTTAACATGGTGATCTTCCGCGAAAACACGGAGGACATTTACGCAGGCATCGAATTCGCTGCCGGCACGCCGGACGCGGAAAAGGTTCTCGATTTTCTTAAGAAAGACTTTCCGCAGCAGTATGAGAAGATTCGGTTCGGGACAAAACAGAAAGCGGCGGAGTTTTGGAAAAAAGTTGGTGCACCGGAAAAGGACGACGTTTGTGTAGGAATCGGAATCAAACCGGTCAGTCGGTCCGGCACCGTCCGCCTGGTGCATAGCGCGATCTCGTATGCGATAGCGAACCGTCGCAAGAGCGTGACGCTGGTCCACAAGGGCAACATCATGAAATTCACCGAAGGCGCGTTCCGCGACTGGGGCTACGAGGTCGCAAAGCGATATTTCGGCGCGAAGGAGATCGATGGCGGCCCCTGGTGCGAGATTCCCATGGGCCAACCGGGTGCCGGTATTGTGATCAAGGACGCCATTGCCGATAACGCGCTGCAGCAATTCCTGTTGCGCCCGGCAGATTATGACGTGATCGCCACGCTTAATCTGAATGGCGATTATATGAGCGACGCGCTGGCCGCGGAGGTGGGCGGAATTGGAATCGCACCCGGAGGAAACATCAATTACATCACTGGCCACGCAGTATTCGAAGCGACCCACGGCACGGCGCCGAAATATACCAACCAGGACAAGGTCAATCCCGGCTCGGTGATTCTGTCGGGCGAAATGATGTTCCGTTACATGGGGTGGACGGAAGCCGCCGATTTGATTCTGAAAGGTCTAAGGGGCGCGATTGCGAGCAAACGCGTTACTTACGATTTCGCGCGTTTGATGGAAGGAGCTACCGAGATCAAGTGTTCGCAATTCGGCGATAACGTCATCGAGCACATGTGAGGAGAATACGAAGCCCGCATGTCGAAGCTCGAAGGAATGAAGAAGCACCGGCGCGATTCGTTAGATCGTTACACCCTTACATCGCCTTTAACGCTTAACGAGTCAGCAATTCCACGATTTCGCATGGCGAAGCTCTTCGTCATTTGTTTGCTACTAGGTTTGTTGGCAGGAGCCGGCAGCGCGCTGGCAGAAAAGCGCAACATCACCGAAAAAGATCTGTTCGATTTCGTCTGGATAGGAGACCCGCAAGTTTCGCCGGACGGATCGAGGGTGGCGTTTGTCCGCATTACGGTTAATGAGAAGAAGGAAGGGTACAACACGTCCATCTGGACCGTGCCGATCGCGGGCGGCGAAGCGCCCCGTCAAATAACAAAAGGCGATCACGATTCCACGCCTCGATGGTCGCCGGACGGGAGTTACTTGCTGTTTCTTCGCGCGACCGAGAAGAACGGCAAGCCCGAGCCGCCACAACTGGCGATCCTGCCAATGGCTGGCGGCGACTCATTCGTCTTTACCGATCTGCCGAAAGGAACGGGGAGTCCGAGCTGGGCGCCGGATGGAAAAACAATCGCGTTCACAAGCGAGACAAACGCGGAAGACCTGGCCAAACAGGAAAAGAAAAAAGCAAAAGAAGAAGAGGCAAAAAAAACGGGCGGCGGGAATGCTCCCGCAGGCGCAGCTGAACGCGAGAGCGATGTTCGCGTGATCACGCGCGCCGTTTATCGGCAGGACAATGAAGGCTACGTCGACCCTAAGCATCCCACACACATCTGGCTCGTTAGCGCGCCACGCAGTGCGGACGAAAAAGTAAAACCGCGCCAGCTCACTACGGGCCGATTCGATGAAGATAGCGCCACCTGGTCCAAGGACGGTTCGCAGATTTATTTCACATCGGACCGGAATGACGAACCGTACTACGAGCTGCCAAAGACTGATCTTTATTCGGTAGCGGCAGCCGGCGGCGAACCAGTAAAAATCACAACGATTGATTTACAGATCGGGGGTTTTGGCCCCGGCGGAGGCGCGCTGTCGCTCAGCCCCGATGGGAAACAGGTCGCGTTTACCGCATCAACCACACGTCCGATTACCTCATACGCGCAGCCCGATCTCTGGGTCCTCGATCTTTTGCCAAATGCAAAGCCGCGCAATTTGACGGCGAACTTTGATTTCGATGTGCCCGGGTTCGTGATTGGGGATAGCTCACCCCCGCGGGCAGGTGGACAAAACAAGCCGATCTGGACGCCAGATGGCAATGGCCTCATAGCCGTTTACACGAAGGAAGGGAAAGCGACTCTCGCCCTCTTCGATCTGCCTGTGGCCCAGGACGCCGATCTCGGCAGGGCCGGAGTGCACGATCTAACTTCTGGAAACCAGGGAGTGATGAGTTTTCGCGCGTTGCCTGACGCCTCGAAGTTGATTTACGTAATTTCGACACCAACGCGCATCAACGATCTTTTTGTCCTGGATCGCGCGACGGGGGATGCGCAGCCCAAACAATTGACGCACGTCAATGATCAACTCTTCTCTCAACTGAAGTTAACTGAGCCGGAAGAAATTTGGTACGACAGCTTTGACGGCAAGCATATTCAAGCATGGTTGCAGAAACCGCCGAACTTCGATCCACACAAGAAATATCCGTTGATCCTGAACATTCATGGCGGACCGCACGTTGCGTACGGTCATATCTTCGATCACGAATTCCAGTGGATGGCGGCCAAGGGTTATGTGGTCCTATATCCCAATCCGCGCGGCAGTACCACTTACGGTCAGGAATTTGGAAACATCATTCAGTATCATTACCCAGGGGACGACTACAAAGACCTGATGGCTGGCGTGGATGAGGCGATCAAGCTCGGTTCGATCGATGATAAGAAGCTCGGTGTGACCGGCGGCAGCGGCGGCGGATTGCTGACGAACTGGGTCGTGGGCCAGACCGACCGCTTTGCCGCAGCCGTCGCGCAGCGCGATATCGCCAGCTGGGAGGATTGGTGGTATTCGGGGGACTTCACGCTCTTCCAGCCCACCTGGTTCAAAGCGCCGCCATTCGAAGATACCCAGGAGTATCGAGCGCGTTCACCAATCAATTTCATCAAAAATGTAACGACGCCGATGATGTTTATCCTTGGCGAAGCGGATTACCGGACGCCGCCGGGCTCGGGCGGAGAACAAATGTTTCGCGCGCTAAAATTCCGCAAGATTCCGACCGTAATGGTTCGATTCCCCAACGAATCACACGAACTTTCTCGCTCCGGACAGCCGTGGCACCGGGTCGAGCGTCTACAGCATATCGTGGGTTGGTTCGACCACTGGCTACTGGGTGCGCCCAAGCCAGAATACGAGGTCGCAGCACCAGAGGAAGCGCCAGCTAAGAAAGGCAGCATGCCGGCCAAATAGGCCCGGCCGTCCGAGCAAAAGGTTAAAAAGTTAGAACAGTTAAAAATGTTACAACGTCACCTACCGCCACTCTCTTCTGATGCAAATCTGGCTTTAACCTTTTAACTTTGTAACGCTTTAACTCGTCTCACGGGCATTGAATTACGCTGGGCGAATTAGTTAGCTCCTGCTTTGTCCCAGCAACACGAAGGTGGATCACGTGTGGGCGCTGGTCCCTGAGCTGAGGCGGAGTCGAAATCTTGAAGGCGTGCCGGCCGTTTCCGTAACCGGCGTCCACCAGATCCTCCCGGAACTGATTCGCCGGGAACGCCATGACATACTCGTCACGATCCCAAAGTTCAATATGGACCTCAGCGTCCCCATCGTTTTTGTCCCAAATCCAGCCAGAAATTGCCGCGCAGTCCGCGTGCTCGATTTTGCTGGCAAAATGCGGCAGCGGCGCAGCGCCAATGCGTCCCGAAAAAATCAGCAAACCGAAGCAAACAAACTGGAACGTGATGAAGGTAGCTACGACCCGCGAGACAAGACCGTCGCGCCAATAGCGGTGCGCCTTGCTCCAGCGGGAAAAAATGTGGAACGCGGAGAGCAACACCGCCTGATAAAATCCGTAGACAATGTAGTGCAGCTCAGGCCCGTGCCAAAGTCCCATAAGTCCAAAGGCTAGAAAATAGCCTGCGATCGGGGCGACTTCCTTGTGTGCAAACCATTTGCCGCGCATCGCCGCGTAGAGAAAGCGCATGTAGACATGGTCGCGAAACCAAAATGAAAGAGTGATATGCCAGCGATTCCAGAAATCGCGGATGTTCCGGGCGAGAAACGGTCGGTCGAAGTTTTCCGGAGTATGGACACCGAAAAGATAACTCAGAGCAATGGCGAAAGCGCTGTAGCCGGCAAAATCAAAAAACAAATAGAAGCTGTAGGCATACATGTAGCTGACCAACGCCGCGAAGCTCCCACTGCTGGCGGCTCGGTCCAGCCAGTATTGCTTAATCAGCGCGGCAAGGATGAATTTGTAAAAGAACCCCCGAAAAATGCGATGCACTGCGCCGTCGAGATCGATAAGGAATTCAGCGCGCGTTCGACTCTTTCTCCATTCACCTGCGAACCGTTGGAACCGGTCAATTGGGCCCGCTGAAATGGTTGGGAAGAAAAAAAGGAACATCGTGAAATCGAGCGTCCCAGGCAGAGCGATGACTTTGTCTCGCAGGCAAAATACGACATCCAACGCCCGAAACGTGATGTACGAAATTCCGAGAAAACCAAACTCGCTCGCCGGCGACACGATCGGAAAAAATTTGGACGCTGCAAGCGGAAGCACGCTTGCCGCGACCGCAACATAGAACGGCCAGCCGGCCCGTGCCCCGCTTTTTGCAAATACGCACACCATTGCCCATTGCCAGACGGCAAAACCGATGACGATCCAGATTTCGCGAACTGCAAAATGTGGTCGAATGTCTAATGCGCCGTGATACTGCACGATGAGCATCGCGGCGGTCACTAGGGTCGCCCAGCGCCAGCCAGCTTTGCCAAATAGACCCAGAATGAGCGTTGGAACTACTGCGTAAAGCAGCAGCCCGAAATACGTGAAATCGGCGTAGGGAATCACAGAGACTGAGCCAGGCGGGCTCGGTCGGCCTTGCCATTCGCCGTCAGCGGAAACGCATCGAGAAAAACGAATTTGCGCGGCAACATGTACACTGGCAGCCGCCCGGCCAACTGCCGTCGTAGCGACTGTGTTAGCTCGAAATGCGATGCCTCAATTCGGCTGCTGAGCACTACAAAAGCGGCGAGCGACTGCGCCGAGCCATTCTTAATCACCGGGGTTACTACTGCGTCCCTTACCGAGGGCAACGCCAGAAGGTTTGCTTCGACATCGCCAACTTCGATGCGGTAGCCGCTGAGCTTGAGCTGCGAATCCATGCGGCCCTCAAAAAAAAGCAAGCCATCACGAAATCGCCCCTGGTCGCCGGTCCGATAGGCACGCTGATCGCAATGCTTAAAGAAGGCGGCTGCCGTAAGCTCAGGCCGCCGAAGGTATCCTGGGCTAACATTTGGTCCCGCGATAACAATCTCGCCTTGCTCATTTGCCGGTAAAGTTTCGCCAGCTTCGTTCACAACGAGAACATCGGTGCCAGGCGTCGCGCGTCCCACTGGTAACACCGAATACTTTTCCAAAATTGAAAGGTCTATCCGTACCGAGGTGGTCGCCACCGTCGCCTCGGTCGGTCCATACATGTTCCATACTTGCGCTCGCGGAAAGCGCTCAAGCAGACGAGCCGCAGTTTGCGCGGCGAGTGTTTCGCCGCAGAAAAGAAAACGCCGAATGGATGGAAGCATTCCTTCCGCAAATTTCTCTTCGACCAGGCACATTTGTGCAAACGATGGCGTAGAGACCCACGTGGTCGCGCCGGAATTTCCTAACGCGCGATAAAGCATTTTCGGATTTGCCACCAGCTCGCGGTCTATGCTGAAAAGAGTGCCTCCCGTAGCAAGGCTGCAATACAGATCCATCACCGAAAGATCGAATGAGAAAGGCGCCGTATTCAGGAAGGTCTCCCCTAGAGGGACGAACTTCTGTTCCTCAAGCATCCATCCAACGAAATGCTCCAGGCACCCAAGCGTAATGATAACTCCTTTCGGCTCTCCGGTGCTGCCGCTGGTGAACAATATGTAAAACGGGTCATCGCGCTTCGCGCGGGTAGCCGGAGCGGGCGCGTCAGCGCCGGAAAGTTTTGCGACGTCTTCCGGCGCGAGAACCAACGCAGGGCGCGAGATTGCGAGAATTTTGTCGATGCGTTGCTGTGGCAATACCGTGTCCAGCGGGACATATGGCCTGTGGGATTTTATCGCTCCCAGAAACGCGATGAGCATCTCCGGCTCTCGATGCCCCAGCGCCGCGACAGGCGCGCGATCGTCGCCGAAGCGTTTCGCCAGGTACGCTGCGAGGGCATCTGAACGCTGGCGCAGCTCGCCATAGGTCAGCCTCTGATCTCCGCTGATGTGTGCGATCGCATTCGGAGCCGCAAGCGCCCAATGATCGATTTGTTCGATGAGATCCACTCAAAAACCCTGATAAACAAATGGCGGCGTCGAAAAGTCGCCACGACCGTACATCGCGATCAGGCCCACAATAATCGCGAGGTAATACAGAATCAGCAGCGCTCGCCAGACCGCTGGATGTGCCCTGCTCCAGCTCACACGTTCACCTGCATCCGGCTCTCAAGGTCAGCGATAATCTTACGAGGCGTCTCCCAATTTTCGCGCTCAAATTCCGCCGGAGAGATTTTGAGACCGAATTCCTCCTCGATTCCTATCATCAACTCCACCGTCTTGATAGAGTCCAAAAGCTGGCACTCATAAAGAGGTAGCTCGAGGTTTGTGCGGACCTCGTCGGTTTCGGCAACCGAGGCCACAAGGTGCAATACTTTTTCGGGAAAGTTGGTATTCATAAGATCGTCGCAGCAACGCCGACGGCGATAACAGCTGACAACAAATGCGGTGTGCGGGTTCGAGCGGGTCCCATGACGACTGCAGACTATGCCCGCGAGTAGCGCCTCGCATGTGAGCTGAAGTATGAAGATCGTGTCGGATACTACCCTACGCGTGCACACAGGGCATCTGGCAAGCGCATCAAGGCGTCGCCGTGATCAACTCCGGGGAGCGCGCCCATGAAAGAAATCGTCAAGGGCGCGGTCGTAATAGATCCAGCCTTTCGCGGTGAGGTGACTCTTGTGAAGGTAAAGAAAAGCCGGGTCCTCGTCATGGCCCTCAAATTCGACTAACCGAAAATGGTATCGTTGCACGAGGGCGCGAAGCTTTATGTAATAATCTTCGCGAGCCGAATGCGACACGCCGTTGCGATCGTAAAGGTCGCCGGCGATTGGCATACTAAGCAGCAGTGGTGAAGCGTGAACCCTTGCGAGCGTGCGCAAGAGCAATTCCAAATCGATCCAGCCCGGAGACGCGTTCATGTCATTCCGAAATGCCACGTCACGACGATCAACGGGTTTTCCTTCGCCTGAGCTCGAAGCTTTTGCGATCTTGTCCGTATCGGCGGGCTTGGTTGCCTCGGCGCTTGCAATAAGCTTGGACCAATCGGGTATTTCTGGATGAAACGGCGCGTCTGGCTTGATCTTATGCCGAATGTAATTGGACGCCGCAAAATGATCCTGCAACTCCAGTATGGTGGTCTCTGCTTTTCCGACCGGCCAGAGCACGCAGAAAACAACGCGATCGAGCCAACGGCCAGAAGCCAGCCGCTTTAACGCGAATTCAAGGAATGGACTATTTTGGAGCGTACCCGGACACTTCAGCATGCGTGAAGCGATGTCCCGCTTTAGGTCAAAATCGAGTGCGGTCCCAAATACCATTTCGCTGGCTGCCATCAGCGAAAAATTTCCTTTGTACCCCTGCAACCAACCCGGACTGCCGCTTAAAAGCCAACCTGGTGAAAGCGAGATGGCAACCTTTTTGCCGCGCAGGTCCGAACCTAGCGCCCCAATTTTTTGCAATATGATCAGAGAGTTCGAACCTCCAGCGCCGACGGGCGAAACTTGGAAACCTGTTGGCGCAGTGCGAAAGAAAGTATGCGCCCTCTCCGGCACCTGAACGGCCGTCAATTCCGAGCTCCCATAAAGCGGTAATACGTAGGGAGCACGCGCGGCCGCGCGTTGAAACGCCAAGCCCTGGTTTTTAAGCGGGAACAACTGGGGAGCGCTCGCGCGAATGGTGGTGTGTTCGAGATGAACCGCTGCCATTTCTGCGCCAAGCAAAACGGCCGCCACCAAGCCGGAAGCGAGCAGTCCTGCAAACAAATGTGGCATGCCTTGCCTGGGGTGAGCACTGACCATGATACCGCGAAGCTATTCCCGCGACCTGACGCCGCAATTGAATTTCATTTACGACGCAGCTCGACGATTGGGAGAACCGTTTGAAGGGAACCCGCAGACGCTATGAGACGTCCGCTTCGCCCATCTGGTTTTATTTGGATTTGCAGACTCGAAGGTTCGATACTCAATGTCGCTTATATTGGGTATTTTCGCATTCTTATGTCGTCCTCCTCACTCTGGCAGCGTTTTCAGCGGTACTTCTTGCATTACCGCGACCTTGGTTTTTCCCTCGACATCAGTCGGATGAAATTCCCGGACGATTTCTTCGAAAAAATGCAACCCAAGATCGATGAAGCGTTTAAGCGAATGCGAGCGCTGGAGACCGGGGCGATCGCTAACCCCAGCGAGAAGCGAATGGTTGGACATTATTGGCTTCGGAATACCGCACTAGCCACCACTCCGGAAATTCGCACCGAGATCGAACAGACGATCAAACGCATCAAGACATTCGCAGCGGATATCCACTCCGGAAAAATTGCGGCTGAAAATGGAAAACCGTTTAAGCACGTGTTGCTCATTGGCATTGGCGGCTCGGCGCTCGGACCGCAATTCGTCTCAGACGCTCTCGGATCACGTCGTGATCCAATGGACATCTTCTTTTTCGATAACACAGATCCAGACGGCTTCGACCGCGTCTTCGAGAAGATGAGTGATGAACTGGCGCAGACACTGGTCGTAGTAGTTTCAAAATCTGGCGGAACAACGGAAACACGAAACGGAATGCTCGAGGCGGAAGTGAGATTCAAAGAAGAGGGGCTGCAGTTTAACAAGCATGCAGTGGCTGTAACCGGCGTGGGCAGCGATTTGGACAAGTACGCAGAAAAGAACAGTTGGCTCGCCCGGTTCCCGATGCACGATTGGATCGGTGGACGCACTTCG
>DASSFL010000112.1:0-6570 GCA_035694525.1 Candidatus Udaeobacter sp.
GCCCGAAAAAATCAGCTAGCCTGCGGAAGCGATTTACCGGCGGCTGACTCGGCGTTTGCATTCTGCGTAAAGCGCGTCGTAAACGACAAATTCGCGTTCGAGGATTTCAAGATCGCTTAATTCAAGCGCGCCGAAGCCACCGGCGATCCAGCGCAAACCCTCTCCAGCCGGATGCGGATTGCAGGGTTGCGAGTCAGCGGCTCGAACGATTTCGCCGAGTAAAACCAGCGCTGGATCGGTGAGCCTATATTTTTTCAGAATCGAATTGAACGAAACATCTTCACCGTGATGCCCTAGCTCGCAGTTCGGCACATCAAACACGATTCCATCGCTGATCTTTGTCCAATTAGTGTCGTGCGGCAGAAATACAAAATCGGCCTCTCGGTCGACGAACTTTTTGATGAGCCAGGGACAAGCCACCCGGTCGACTTTGACTTTCTCGCGGGTAATCCATTTCATGAGCTCAGGTCGCAAAGTCGAAATCAGTGCCGATGCCGTCCGCGAGCGCTCTTTCATAAACTGCAGCCGCGGCCACAGCGTCTTCAATCGCGATGCCGGTGCTGTCGAAAACGATGATTTCATCGTCGGCGACGCGGCCGATTTTTTGACCGGCGACGATTTCGCATAGCTCCGCATAAACATCTTCTTTCCGCATCAAGCCTTTAGCGATCGCATGATGCACGTCTCCGATCGCGCAAGATTGCTCCAAACTGTCGGCAACAACTTTTGCCGAAGCGATCAAAGCCGGATCGATTTCCTGTTTGTGTTCATTGTCCGCGCCAACTGCTGCGATAAAAGTGCCCGGCCTAGCATCTTCTTTGCACACGAAGGACTCATTCGCAGTTGTGCACGTGATACAAACATTACTTTGCTGAATTGCACCTGCCAAATCACGAACAAGTTCGATATCGATCTTCAGTTCGGGCGAAAGTTCGTTTCTGAGATTAATCGCTGCGTGTTCGTTTACATCGAACGCATATATTTTCGTTAACGGTAAGACCAGAAGGACGGCGCGAAGTTGTGCCCGACCCTGCTGTCCACAGCCGCAGATCGTTGCGACAGATGAGTCCTTTCGAGCGAGATATTTTGCTGCGACAGCTGAAGCGGCGGCGGTGCGCTTAAGTGTAATGTCGATGGAATCGAGAATCGCGAGAGGGGCACCGTTTTCGGCATCGAATACGACAATCACGCCTTGAATAGTCGGCAAACCGAAGCGCCCGTTGTTGTCTGGGAAGTTGGCATTGAGCTTCGCAACAAGATAGTTCCTGTCGCCCGGCAGCAGGCCTGCTTTGACATGCAGGCCACCGCCCGTGGCCCTTACTCCAAGGATTCCAGGCGCCGGAACTTTTCCCTGGCCTTGCAGACGAAAGATTTCGTCTACCGCGTCGATGCAATCGCGGAGACTCAATAGGTCTTCGACATCGCTGCGACGCAGTAAACGCGTCCCTTCAGTTTGCATTGTGTACTTCGATTAACTTGGAGATTTCGGTGCCGGGCGTTACCTCGACTGGAGCCTGGCCGCGACGGAAAATCCTCGCTCCCGTTTGGCCTTTCAGAGTGACGTTACCATCGTTGCACAACAACCACGCTCCTTCGCGAGTGCCGACGACAGGTGTGTCATTTTCCTCGAGGAACTGCAGAATTCGTTCTTCCTGCGTTTCGCCCATGTGGGTGGAATTCGGGTCGGGATCGAGATAGTGAGGGCTGATTTGAAATGGTACAAGGCCCAGGGAATCGAACGAGCGCGGCTGAACGATTGGCATGTCCTTCGTCGTTTTGATCGTCGGTCCCGCAACATTCGAACCAGCGCTGCTACCGATGTAAGGCGCTCCGCTGATTACTTTCCGGCGAATAGCTTCAATGAAGTCAAGGTCCTGAAGAGCCTTGAGCAGTCGAAAGGTGTTGCCTCCGCCGATAAAAATTGCGTCGGTTTCCTCGACAGCCTTCTGTGGAACAGCTGCTTCGTGCGCTGATTCGATAGAGTAACCCATGGCGCCAAATCGCTTCCTAACGGTGGCGGTGTAAGCGTCCCGATCATGTAAGGCGAAGGGAAAAAATAGTACGCGTTGCGCGCTACCAAGGAAGCTCTTGATCTCGGATTCGGCATGATCGAGATAGCCGCGGCCGTACACGGTCGAATTGCTGATGAGCAACACTCTGTTATGTAGCTCCATATTGTAGTGGTAAGCTATTCGACCTGATAAGAGCGAATTTCCGCTTGTTGTGGGCCCCGCTGCGGAACAGCGACGAACAAAGTGTCGCGTTCTGGAACAAAGAGCCCAGTGCGAGCACCATTCGCTGTGTCGACCTTAGTTAAGGCTTTATAGGTCTTTGGATCGGTCTGCTCGATGATATCGATCTTACCAGCGCCGCATATCGCGTAAATGCGATGGCGTTTGGCGTCGTAGAAGACATCGTCGGAATCGCCGGAGATCTCGATCTTCGTAACGACATCGCCCGAATCGGTGTTGAGCACGACAAGCCTGGAGGGAAGGCGGCAGCCGACAAACAATCGATGATTCGCTTCGTCGAGCGCCATCGGGAAGTTGCCAAAGGCCAGGTCTGTTTTCCATGTTGCAATGACTTCGCCTTTGTCGCGATCGATTACAGCTACATGACGAGAATTGGGAACATTGACGAAAATTCGGCTACCGTTTTTCTCCAGCTGAAAAGCTTCGGGGTGTGCGTTGAGTTTGATCGAGCCGACCTGTTTTCCATCGGGCGCATTAACAGCCGCAATGCCTCCACTGCCAAATCCGACATAGATTTTTTTCGTCGCTTCATCGTAACGGACATTGTCGGCGTCATCTTCAAAATTCACTTCGCCCACAGCCTGGAATGATTTTCCGTCGTAGATCCTGCAAATACCGCCTTTGTCATTTGCAACAAAGAGGCGATCGAATTCCGGGACATAGGCGACTCCCTGCGGTGCGCCGAGACCGGTGATCGAGCGCACGCGTTCGCCCTTACGCAAATCGAGGACTTCGACCGTGTTATTGCCGAGTGCACAAACAAACAATCTGTCGCCAGCGGGATCGATCGCAAAGTGGTCGATGCGTCCTTCGACGCCTGATAATGGGATCGTTTGTTTCAATTTAAGCGGCGCAGCGCTCTGTGCCGCCATCGTAGCGATGCCGGTGCAACAAAGCACTACGGCGACGTAAGCTGTCTTGTTGGACAAAGACGCTCTCAATTTTGCAATGGTGAGCTAACCCCAAGCAGTCCACCCACCAAAAACCCGCCTTTAACAGCATTCGCCAAATCTTTGGCGGAGCCGCGTCCCCAATAGTGAAAGAACATGATGCGCGGTTCCTCGTGCGTCATGTGTTGATGGATGGCCACGATGTTGATCTTCTCCTTGAGCAGCGACTTCAGAACAGGCTCCAATTCATCTTCTGTGACTGCGAAATCTCCATCGACGATTGCATTGTCGTCACTGCCGGCGAACGCCGCCCATGTGTTGACCCCCATGGCATTGCCGAGCGTAACGCCATGCATTTTCGCAGGACGACCGAATGTGAATTTTACCATTCCGTCTTTGGATTCACCTTGCGTCCCGAAGATCTCGTTTAGAGGCGCCGTGCTGATCGAATTTTTATCCGGCAACGGTTTATCGCCGAAAGAATCCTTTGGCTGTGGATTGGCTGCGCGAGTTTGTTTAATGGCGTCGTAGACTTTTCTCACTGCCCCAGCCAACTTGTCAGTCGTGCCTTCACCTTCGATGTGCATGAAATAAACCTTGGGTTGATCGAAGAAGAAATGATTATGCAGGGCGGTCACGCTGAGCCCATTGTCGAGCGCAGCGGACATCGCCGCGTTCACTTCGTCTTCAAAGAGAACGGTGTCGCCCATTACCATCGCTTCCGTGTGCACGCCTTTTATGAATGCCGCCCAAGTCCCGAGTCCCATGAAGGGCGGCATGGTCCATCCATCGACAACGATCTTCACGTCATTGCGCGGAAAGGTGACTTTATAAACGCCTTCCTTCTCGTTCATTTTACCTTTGAGGCCGGTGAGATTGTCGATCTTCGCGGTATCGAGATTGGCCGCCAACGATGCGCAAGTGAACGCCGCGAATATTAAGCCAACGATAAAAATTTGTTTCATGATTTTGTTGTGAAGCGAGCACATCACCGCCGGCTGCTCGATGGCAAAACTCGCGGCCATATCCATCTCTCCATTAATAGTTCTCGCCTTCATCTTCCTTCTCCTTGCTTTCCTCGTACTCCTTCAGGAACTGGCCCCGTTCGTTGACTTCAATACCCCATTCCTCGCCGTTTCTATTCACCACGGCTTCATAGACGATTTCGCCGTCCTCCATCTTTTTCTCGATCTTCTCGATCGCGTCGGTACCAGCTTTATCTTTGATTGTCGTCTGCACCGCGGCGGGCAAATCGGACAATTGAACGGTCTGTTCGTCTTCTTCCTCAGCGGATAGAAGAGCCGGACAGGCCAGGCTCGTGATCACTGCGATTGATAGTACTGCGATTATCTTTTTCATTTGATAATGATTCCGGAAAGCCCGGAAGCGGCCACGAAGCAATAGCAGGGTTTTTAATCCCGGCAGCAGAGGGAGCGCACGGCACCTCCTTCGGGCGAGAGGCGAAATGCGAGGTTAGATGTAAGATGCAGGATGACATGCTATACATATTTCATTTATAGGCAGCTAATTTATGCACGCAACTTCTTGGCTTCTTCTTCTCTACAGTCTTCCGACCCGGCAAAAAACTGAGCGTGTTGCGGTTTGGCGGAGGTTCAAGAAGATCGGCGCCATTCAGATAAAGACCTCAACTTATCTGCTGCCAGATGAACCGGCCCAATATGAGCAGTTTCAATGGCTCGCGAAACAGATCCGAGATTATGGCGGCGATTCTACCCTCGTTCGGGCACAAGAAATCGAGGGCCTGAACAAGGAGAAGGTCGTGGCGATGTTCAATGACGTCCGTGCAAAGGACTACGGTCAGTTACGAAAAGCTCTTCAGAGTTTCATCGCGCGCCGAAAGAAAATGGATGCCGAAGAGGCAGTCGCGGAACTTGAGCGGCTCACCCGGCAGTTCAGGGAAGTTCGTGCAGTCGATTTTTTCGACAGTCCGCGTGGACACGATGTATCGATGCTCCTTCGGCGAGCGGAAGGACCAAAGCGGTCGCGACAACTGGAAACATTGGACGCAAAGCAATATCAAGGGAAAACATGGCTGACGCGTCCGCGTCCTGAAATCGATCGGGTCGGGTCAGCGTGGCTGATCGCACGATTCATCGATCGCAAACCTAAATTTGTCTTTGCATCCAGTGCAGACGCTTTTCCAAACGCGATCCCATTCGACATGCTTGACGCGGAGTTCTCGCATCACGGGAATTGCTGCACCTTCGAGACGCTCATCAAGAGGTTTTCGATTTCAGACAAATCGCTGGTCAAGATTGGGGAGATGATCCACGACGCAGACTTGGACGACGCACGATTCCAGCGCATCGAAGCCGTAGGAATTGATCGCGTCCTCAAAGGTTGGGCAAAACAGGGGTTATCTGACCAAGAGATTTTGCGACGCGGCTTTGAATGCTTCGATGCGCTCTACGCGTTTCTGCAACGCCGATGAACCGCGATCGACAGAAAGAGTCCAACACGGATCATCAGATGCCGTCGTGGCGCGAAGTGTTTCTTTATTTTCTCTTTCTCGGTTTCGTCAATATCGGCGGTCCAGTGGCGCAGATCACAATGATGTTCAATCACATGGTCGAGAAGCGCCGGTGGTTGTCCAAGGATCGGTTCGTCAAGATCATGGCTTTTTGCCACATGCTTCCTGGTCCTGAGGCCCTGCAACTTGCGATCTATGTCGGGTACCTAAAAAGGAGGCTTTGGGGCGGAATTTTGGCCGGCCTGACTTTCATTCTGCCTGGCGCAGGAGTGATGATCATACTGAGCTGGCTTTACGTAAAATATGGACAACTGCCTCAGGTCAATAATGCGCTGTACGTACTTAAACCTGCCGTACTCGGCATCATCGCCGCCGGAATCATCAAACTCGGTCGCGCCTCAATTCGGAATTTTTTTCTGGCAATCCTACTCATCGGCGCATTCGCAGGAATGCGTTTCGCCGGAATTAACTTCCTGCTGATTCTTTTAATAGCCGGCGTTTTGAACCTAATCGTTGATCAAGGCTGGCCGCTGCTCAAAAAAACTGCGCCGACGTTGCCGGCACTGATCGGCGGAATCGGTCTGCTGGTTCCGTTTGGCGATTCGCGTTTGTTCCAGATCGCCTGGTTGTTTTTCAAAACAGGGCTGTTGAGCTTTGGGGGCGCCTATGCGTCGCTTGTTTTCGTGGACCGCGGAGCAGTTGCGCAATATCACTGGCTGTCCCATGGGCAATTGCTGGATGGGGTGGCGCTTAGTGTGGCGACGCCCGGGCCATTCATGTTGTTCACTACATTCGTGGGTTACCTCGCCGGCGGAGTTACTGGAGCCGTTTTAGCTACGTTCTTTGTGTTTTTGCCTTCGTTCTTCTTCGTAATCGTCGGCGTTCATTACATCGAAAGAGTGCGGGACAATCATATGATTCAGGCATTCCTCGCCGG
>DASSFL010000113.1:0-38750 GCA_035694525.1 Candidatus Udaeobacter sp.
GAAATACCGCGATTGGTGATGTTTCCGGCGATGTGTGTTCGCTGCTTCAACCGCCGATACGCCGACTGCGGTTGCGATGTTGCGGCTGAGGTCTCACGTGTTGGCGCGGGTCTTTGAGTTAACATCGCAAATTGCTCCGCCGCAGTAACCGGAGCCGGTTGGCTTTGAGGCGCCTTCGACGGGTTCGGACTTTCCTGCGGCGCGGCACTCGGTTGTGGCTGCACGCCTTTCGCGTCGAGCGAATGCTGATGTGTCTCCAAATCCATAAATGGCTGATCCTTGCCGGTCTGCGACGGTAACGGCATTTCCCCGGCGACAGCTAGCTCGCTTGCTCCAATCGAATTGGCGTTCGATTCAAATGTTTTCTCTTTGGGTTCGGGGGCTTTTTTTGATTCGTCTGTCTCTACGAATGCGGAATTCTTTGGGGCTGTTGGCGCCAGATCCATGAACGTTAGTTCAGACGGCTTGTCCTCAACGGGAGTCGTCGGCGAGAAAACGCCGCCAAAGGCAGCAAGGAAAAACGCCACAAGCAGGTGGATGAGAATCGCCGCGAGTAGCGCCAACAAAACCGTTCGCTTCTCGTATTCGTGATCCCGAAGGCTTTCGGAGTTGCCCGGCTGGGCGAACATAATGTCAGCCGTCGTCATCAGAGCGGTTTCTCAGTGGTAAGGAAAATAAGGCTTGGGGCTTTCTCAGCTTAAGGCTGGAACATTATCGCAGCCCAGGGGTGCTGACAACTTGACTGACCGGCCCGTTCGCTTTCCTGATCCGTCTCGTGCTCTCGCTCGGCGCTTGCTTTTGCCCGTCCGGGCACTCCTCTCCTTGTCATTGCGAGCCCCGAAAGCTTTCGAGGTCGAGGAATCTCGGTGTAATCCTACTGTTCGCGATGTCAGGCGCGCACACTCCTTTTTGTCATTCCGAGCGAAGCGAAGCGGAGTCGAGGAATCTCTTGCCATTCTGGATCTTCGAGAAGCGATTCGCGCATGATGAAACAGATATTGCTGCGCGTAACCGCCATGTTCGCCAAAATACGTTTCCGCAAATTCGCGCAACCGCAGTTCAGTGACTTTTTTCTTCCGCGAAAAATACTGTTGTTTCAAGACCCTCTCGATCCAGACGTCGATTGGAAATGCGCGTAGTCGTTCGTAGGCAAAAAGCATTACACAATTGGCAACCTTCATTCCCACACCGGGCAACGCACAAAGTTTCTGTCTGAGATCGGCATCAGGCAGAGCCGACCACACTTGCAAGGCGGCCTTGCCTGAACTGACGAGTCGCGCCGTCATAAGAAGGTTCCTGGCGCGATAGCCTAGTGCGCATTCGCGCAAATCATTCTCCGAAGCGCAGGCAATCCTCCGCGCCGGTGGAAAGGTGTAAGCGAAACGGTTACCAATCTTTCGTCTTTCACCAAAGCGTCGCCGGAGCGCGAGTGAAATCTGACGAATATGCGCCACCTGTTTCATCGACGAACAGATGAACGTAGCCAGACATTCCCATTTCGGTTGCCGAATGATTCGTAAGCCGCGACAAAACTCGCGCGCCTCATTCATGATCGGATCCTCTGGAAACGAAGCGCAAATGTCCGCGAGCGGATGATCGAGCGCGAAATAATTGGCAATCGTGGCACGGGCATCCTGCCCACGGTTTAGACGGCATCGACTCGAAGCCGATGCCACTTTTGCGCGTAAGGCATTTCCATCCTGCTCGATGTAAACGGGACAATCGCCGATCGTTCCCACAAATCCATTGCCAGCCTTTTCCCAATGAAACACCTGGCCGGAGTCCAGTGTCATCGCGAGATCAAGGTTGGGTGCAGGAATTTCGATGAACTTCATAAGGTGGATCGCGTTGTCCTCAACGCGATGTCAATCCAGGCGCCGAAGGCGCAGTTATTTTAGCATCGTCTTCAGCAGAAGCCGATCCACCTTCTAATGAAGATCGGATGCTTCGTCATTTAAACAGTCGGATTTCGTCATTTTCCTGCATTCGACATTCGGCATTCGTCATCGATAAATAGCATCGACATGGACAGCCGGCTCGCGATCGACGGTGCGGTTTTGCTCCTCTATTTCGTTCTCATCATCTCCATCGGCCTTTACATGGGCCGAAAGGAGGAAGATCTCAAAGATTTCGCACTGGGTGGCCGAAGAATTCCCTGGTGGGCCGTGCTCGCTTCCCTTATCGCTGCGGAAACAAGTGCCGGCACCTTTTTCGGGACACCGGGCGAGGGATTCACGCTGCGGAACTACACCTATTTGCAGCTGGCGCTCGGCACGATTATCGCGCGAATCCTAGTCAGTTACATTTTCATCAAACCGTACTACGATTACAAGGTTTACTCGATCTACGAATATCTTACCGCCCGCTTCGGAGTGCCGACAAAGAACGCGGCCTCAGCCGTGTTCCTGTTTACACGGCTGCTCGCGTCCGGTACGCGACTGTATGTCGCCGCCATCGCGCTAGCGCTCGCCTATGAAATGATTCGCGGCGTTCAGCCAGGTCAAAAAGAAACGCTTTTCATCTACATCGGCTCAACTGTTGCCATCGTCATTTTGACCGCCATCTACACAACGCTTGGTGGAATCAAAGCCGTGATCTGGACCGACTTCATTCAAGCGTCGATAATGATCGGCAGTGCGCTCATTGCCCTCGGGTTACTTTATTTCGCCATACCCGGTGGTTTTCATCAAATAGTGCAACTTCACGGCGGGTTCGGCGTTTCCGATTTCTTCACCACCGGTTTGGATCCAGCCAAACATGGATGGTCGAAATGGAAAGGGATGTTCGCGATCGAGTACACGATTTTTGCAGGCTTGATTGGCTCAACCTTTATGACCATGGCGACGCACGGCACCGATCAGGACATGGTCCAGCGCATGTTGACCGCGCCTGACATTCGCCGGAGCCGGCGCTCGCTGATCATGTCAGGTCTGGCCGATATTCCGATCGCGTTCACATTTCTGAGCATCGGTGTGCTTCTCTGGGTTTTTTACCAGACTCATCAGGACCCGGCATTACCGAAAACTCCAAACGAGATCTTCTGCCATTATATTCTTTACGAAATGCCGGTCGGCCTGCGCGGTCTGCTCATCGCCGGCATTTTCGCAACCGCAATGGGCTCACTCAGCACAGCGATTAATGCGCTGGCCACGAGTTTTACCCGGGACTGGTACGAGCCTTACATCAATCCAGCATCGACGAGCGAACAAAGTCTTCGCGCCGTGCGCTGGGCCACGGTCTGGTTCTCGCTCCTGATGATCGTAGTCGCTTCTACCACAGCCTACCTCGTCATCGTTTACCCAAAAGTGCGAATCATTCCGATTGTACTCAGCATTTACGGTTATACCTATGGCTCGGTGCTGGGCATTTTTCTCGCCGGCATGCTAACCAAATCGCGCGGTAACGATTCCGGCAATCTTATCGCGATGATTATCGGTTTCATCGTCGTCGCGATTTTGAGCGGTTTGCCTAACAACATTGCTGGAATCTTCGGAGGGAAAGTTTACACCCAACCCTCATGGCTGCCCGTAATGGAATTTCCCTGGTGGATCTGCTTCGGCACGATCGTCACTTTCTTCATCGCGATTTTGTTCCGGACCGGCCGCGAGCATCACCCGCCTGCCGTCGCCTAAATCCAATATCAAAGCAGGAATTGACTTGGCCGTAGGTCGCTAATTACTTGACGCGTAACGGCGATCCTTTATACGCAACATTCAACCATTGAAATCCCATGCCTCACGTCGTCACCGATAAATGTAACGAATGCAAGTTCACCGACTGCGTCGAAGTGTGTCCCGTCGCGTGCTTCTACGAGATGGACAAGCAGGTGGTCATTCACCCGGAGGACTGCATTGATTGCATGGCATGTGTGGACGTATGCCCCGTGCATGCCATCTATGAGGAGGCGGACCTTCCGCCGGAGTTCACGAAAGATATTGAATTCAACGCGACCCAGGCTCACCAGCTGAAGGACTCGGGTGCAGAGGCAATCACCGCCCGCAAGGATCCTCTGCCCACCGCGACGGAGCGAAAGAAGGCGTTGGGCTATTGAGCGATGCAGCCGCGATCAGGGACTTTCTTTAGTAGTTCCAAAGACAGTGCGGCTGACACAGCCGCCGCTACAGCTTTTTCTCTTTTGTCAGTTTGATCCCCAGGTCTCTCAGTTGGCGGGGATCAACTTCGGCTGGTGAATTCGACATCAAATCCATGCCTCGATTGTTTTTTGGGAAGGCGATTACGTCGCGAATACTTTGTTCGCCGGCGATCAGCATGACCAGGCGATCGAGTCCGAGTGCGATTCCGCCGTGCGGCGGGGCGCCAAGATGCAGCGCACGCAGCAAATGCCCAAACTGCGTTTGCCGATTTTCCGGGCTGATCCCGAGAGCCTCAAACATTTTGTCCTGCAACTCCGGTTCGTAAATTCGCATACTGCCGCCACCGATTTCGACACCATTCAAAACGACGTCGTATGCATCGGCGCGAACATCGGGAAACTTCCTTTCGTTAAACAGCGGCATGTCCTCCGCTTTCGGCCGCGTAAACGGATGATGCATGGCGTTCCATTTGTTCTCTTCCGGGCTCCATTCAAACAGCGGAAAATCCGTGACCCAGAGAAAATCCCAGATCTCGGCAATCGGCGTAACCTTTTCCATCTCTGCGATGCGCAGACGCAATCGTCCAAGCACTTCGCAGGCGATTTCCCATTTATCGGCACCGAAGAAAACGCAGTCGCCTTCCTCGATTTTCAGTTTCGATTGCAGCGCTGCCTTTTCAGCCGTTGAAAAAAACTTCACAATGGGCGATTTCCATTCGCCATTCTCAATCTTGATAAAAGCGAGGCCTTTTGCGCCGTGCAACTTCGCAATGTCGGTTAATTCGTCCGCCTGCCCGATGGTGACGCCAGCAAACCCTTTTGCGTTAATGGCTTTTACTACACCGCCGGATTCAATCGCGTTACGAAAAACTTTGAAACTGCTCTCGCGAAAAACTTCTCCGAGATCGACAAGCTCCATCCCAAAACGGCGATCGGGTTTATCGCTTCCGTAGCGATCAACGGCTTCGCGGTAGGTAAGCCGGTCAAACGGAATTTTGATCTCGACGTTCCGGGTTGCTTTGAAGGTTGCCGCGAGCATTCCTTCAGTGAGCACGAAAATGTCCTCCGGTGTGACGAACGATGCTTCGACGTCGATCTGGGTAAATTCCGGTTGTCGATCCGAGCGCAAATCTTCGTCCCGAAAGCATTTCGCGATCTGAAAATACTTTTCCACGCCGGCGACCATTAGCAGCTGTTTGTATTGCTGCGGCGCCTGCGGCAGCGCATAAAATTTCCCTGGTGCGATTCGACTCGGCACCAAAAAATCTCGCGCTCCTTCGGGTGTGCTTTTCGAAAGAATCGGGGTTTCAACCTCAACATACCCCCGGCTGTCGAGATAATCGCGCGTTGCCTTCGCCGCGATGTGTCGCAGCCGCAGATTGCGCGCGAACCGGGGGCGTCGCAAATCATAGTATCGATGGGTCATCCGCAAATCTTCGTTCTGCGGTTCGGCGTCGATGGGAAACGGCAGATCGTCCGCTCGATTCAGAATCTTCAGTTCGTTTGGGATGATTTCGATATCGCCGGTGGCGAGGTTTGGATTTTCTGTGCCGTGCAGTCGCGCTGCGACGTGACCGGACACCTGAATGACGTCTTCGCTGCGCAATGTATGCGCCTGCTTCGCAAGTTGCGCGTTTTCCTCCGGTCGAAACACGATTTGCGTCAGGCCTTCGCGATCACGGAGATCAATGAAAATTACCCCTCCATGATCGCGTGTGGCATTGACCCACCCAGCCAGCGCCGCTTGCTTGCCGATGTCGCTCTTGCGAAGTGAATTGCAGTCGTGTGTGCGATACATGTTTCTTGTTATTCCGAGCTAAGTCGAGCAACCCCCGTTGCGAAACCCTGAACAATGCGACGGGATACTTCGGCTCCGCTTTACTGCGCTCAGGATGACAAGCTGGATTACGCTTGCAAGTGCGCAAGTAACTCACCGTGGTGAACTAAAGATTCTTCGCGGGTAGCCAAGTTCTTTACTTTCACCTGCGGCCACTCGTCACCGAACAAGACTGCCACGCGCGCGCCAAGTTGCTCGGCGTTTTGAAATTGTTTGCCGACCTTTTCGCCGGTGAGCGGATAATCCACACGATAGCCGCGGTCGCGAAATTGTTGGATTTGCGCGAGAGCGTCTCCGCGGCGTTGTTCCTTTGCGATAACGACATAGATGTCGATCTTCCTGCCCTGCGCGATTGCATTCTCCAGTTTCTCACGCGCATGAGCCGTTTCATTCATTAGCTCTCCCAGCACCACGTCTCCCATAGCGAAACCGAGGGCCGGCATTGAGACGGCGCTATCGCTCAGTTGCGCGACTAGGTTGTCGTAACGGCCGCCACCGGCGATGGCGCGGAGTTTTCCGCCACGGTCGAACACTTCAAATACAATGCCAGTGTAATAAGCCAATCCGCGCACAATGCCGACATCGATCGCCATGTAATCGGCAAGCCCTCGGTCGCTGAGGCCATCAACAAGCTGGTCGAGTTTCGGGCTCTTCCCGCCGGTCTTTAGAATTGAAAAGATTGGGTCGGCGAGTTTGCCAAGTTTCTCGGCCGTTTTCTCGCGTGGTTCACGTCCAGATTTATCAATCGCCTGCAACAATTCGTCCCATCGGTCCGCTGGTACATCTCTTTCGCGCAGGAAATCGGTCCAGAAATCGCGGTCGCTGATCCGGACGACAAAATCTTTTTCGGTGAACCCAAACGCCCGCAGGATATCGATGCAGAGCGCCACCAACTCGATGTCGGCGGCAAGACTCGCTTCGCCAATAATGTCGCAGTTGAGTTGAAAATGTTCGCGCAATCTTCCGCGCTGTTGTTTTTCGTAACGGAAAAATTGGCCAATCGAGAACCATTTGAGCGGCTTCTTGAACTCGCGCTCGTGCGCGGCAACCACGCGAGCAAGGGTCGGCGTCAGCTCGGGGCGCATGGCGACTTCGCGCTCGCCTTTATCGGTAAAGTTAAAAAGTTGATCGACGATTTCCGCGCCGCTCTTTTTTTTGTAGAGCTCGGTGGACTCGAGAACGGGACCCTCCCATTCAATAAAGGCGTGGCGACGCGCGACGTCGCGCCATTGCGCAAAGATGTAATTGCGCACTGCACAGTCGTCGGGAAGGAAATCGCGAAAACCGGGTAAAGCCTGCATAAAATCCACTTTATCTTACCTTGTTGAAACAAAAGGGCTTACGCCCACGAATGCGACCACGCGAGGCGGAATTTACGATATCAGGGCGTAACTGAAGAAGCTCCGGCACGAAGTGACCGGAGAGATAGGCAATGAAGAACATCGATTCAATCAAAGCAGAGGGACAAATATGAAACAAACGAGATTAGTAAAAATATTGGCAGCAGGATTTGTTTGCGTGGCGGGGTTAGGGATAGCGCTGGCACAGACCACGACTACTACGACCACGAATGATCCGGTAACGGGCACGACGACAACTCAGCAGACAACAACCACCAGTGCTGGCACAATTGTTACTTACACGCCGGATTCGGATTACTTCATGTTCCGGACAACGCCTGAGGTGGCGCCAGCCCGTTATTATTATACTCGGGACACCACCGTGGTAGATCCTGCGGGGCGCACCGTTAGTTTGTCGGCCATTCGACCAGATATGCCGGCAACCATCTATTACACGAAGGTCGGCGACAGGGTACTCGTGCGCAAGGTCGTGTTGAGCCAACCACCCAGGGTTATCAAACACGAGGAAACAACTACTACGACAACGACAAGACCTTAACGGAAAGTCGTAGCGAACTAAATCAAAGGCGCCTGCGAGAAATTTCGCGGGCGCTTTGCCGTACGCACGTTGCTGCTCGCGACGGGTGGAGGCGGGTGATAGCGATTTCCAGATCTCCGCTTCTCGCGTAGATTCACGGCCGGATGGTTGTATCGACCAAAGAGAAGCCGGATTTGCAGAAGCAGGTGCACGAAGTCCCACACAAACCTGGCGTGTACTTGATGCGCGACCGGTTTAATCGCGTGATTTACGTCGGAAAGGCCCGGGACCTGCGCAAACGAGTGGGTTCATATTTCCTGCCATCCAAGCTGGCGCAAGCTGATTTGAAAACGCGCGCCATGCTCGACGCGACATGGAATTTTGAGACGCACACCGTTCGCAGCGAAGCGGAATCCGTTTTGCTCGAAGGCAAACTAATCAAGGAATACCGGCCGCGTTATAATGTTTCCTTTCGCGACGATAAACGGTTCCTTCTGGTCAGGGTCGATCTTTCGGAGGAATGGCCGCGTTTTCGGCTCGCCCGGTTCAAAAAGGACGATGGTAGCCGCTACTTCGGTCCGTACGCGCATGCCGGGGCACTGCGGCAGACATTGAATTTCATGCGGAAAAAATTTGGGGTGCTCACATTTGGACGAGGCTCGCCTACCGAGCGCGAATTGAAATCAGCGACCTATCAGGTGCCGGTGCGTTTGAGCGAAATCAGCGCCGAGCAATATGGCGAGCGCGTACTTCAAGCCTGTGAATTTTTGGAAGGAAAATCGAGGGAAATGATCGCGACGTTGGAAGAGGAAATGCTGAAAGCGGCGAAGAAAATGGACTTCGAGAAAGCAGCGGAACTGCGCAATATGATTGACGATTTGCGCAGCACGACAAGGCCAATGCGTCGATTTACCCGCGGTAGTCTGCCGAGCACAATCGATCCAATGGCGGACGTGCGCGCCTTGGCTGATGCGCTACAGCTGCCACAGGTGCCGCGTGTGATGGAATGTTTCGATATCTCAAATATTTCAACAACGCACGTTGTTGCTTCGATGGTTTGTTTTCGGGATGGCGTGCCGGACAAGGACAATTACCGCCGTTATCGGGTGCGAACGGTCGACGGCCAGGACGATTTCGCCAGCATGGCCGAGGTCGTTCGGCGCAGGTATTCGCGTGTTCTGCTGGAGGCGCGCGATGCAAACTCCGAGGTAGCGGAGTTTTCGCAGGAGAGTGCCGCGGATGCGTTGACGCGAATTTCGGGTCATCCCGAGCGAAGTCCAGGGACCCCGCTGCAAAACGCATCGGTAACTTCACGGGATTTCTCGATTCCGAAAACTTTCGGGGCTCGGAATGACGAAAGTTTTGTAGCAGTTCGTCTTCCGGATCTGATTATCGTCGATGGCGGGAAGGGCCAACTCTCCGCCGCGTGCCGTGAATTGCAGCGATTGGGCTTGCACGATCTTCCCATTATCGGCCTTGCCAAGGAACGGGAAGAGATTTACCGGCCCGGCCGGGCCCTGCCGCTGCAGCTTCCAATGGACTCCGGCGCCTTGCGATTGCTCCAACGCATTCGCGACGAGGCGCATCGCTTCGCCAACGCGTATCACCAATTGCTCATGAAAAAACGGGTCGGCGAAAGCATCCTTGACGATTGCCCTGGCGTGAGTCAGAACCGCAAGAATTTGTTGCTGCGAAAGTTCGGCTCGGTGAATCGCCTACGTAAGGCCCCGGTCGACGAAATCGCCTCCACGGAAGGAATAGGTCGAAAGCTGGCCGAAGAAGTGCATCAATTCCTGCAAAAGCATTGATTATCGATAGATTTTGCAGATTCGCTTTTTCGAATGAAATCACTTTGGGGAACTTTGGGCGGTTTGTGGCTCGCCTTCTCGATCCAGGCAACGCCGACCGGATCATTCGCCCAGGTGCTGGCGCCATCTGCTGTGCCCAGCACAAGCACGCCTCCACAAGCCGACGAAGAAACAATTGTGCCTACATTCGAGACGCAAAAACTCGCGCGCACATACATCCTCGATGTTCCAGCGCCGCGCGGCCAGATTACAGACCGCAACGGCGAACCGCTCGCGCAAAATCGGCTTAGCTACAATCTCGCCATCAATTTTCCAACGCCGCTTGATTTTTCCGATGCGCAGACGCTCAGCTTCGCCAGGGAAAAGATCGACAGGACGGCCAGGCTAATTGGTCGCAAAATCAAGATTTCCGACGAAGCGATTCTTCGCCACTACCATAACCGAGGAATCATGCCTATGGAGATCGCGCAGAATCTCAGCCAGTTGGAGTACGAACAGATCAAAAATGATCCGCCGCCCGGGGTGATTGCGCGCCCAATCTACGTGCGGGTTTATCCGAACGGAAAAGTGGCCGGTCAAATTATCGGTTACACCGGCAAGACCGGGCGAAATCCCGACGGCATTGTTGACAATCACGAAACGCTCTGGCCTGAAACCGAGGGACGCGAGGGACTCGAGCAAACGTTCAACGACATGCTCACAGGCAAGCATGGCGAATACAAACTCACCTTTGATAAAGATGGTCGGAAGACTTCCGAGAAACTGATCACTCCGCCTGAGCCGGGTTACAACGTAGTCACCACGCTTGACCTGCGTCTTCAACAACTCGCCGAAAAAGCGCTGGAAGCAAAAGCGAAACGCGGCGCCATCGTGATTAGCGATCCAAACAACGGCGACATCCTGGCGTTGGCTTCCTGGCCTACGTACGATCCAAATCTGTTTGTTCCGTCAATTTCGGCTGAACAACTCAAAATTTTACAGAACGATCCAGACATTCCGCTTTTGCCGCGAGCGTATCGTTCGTCTTATCCGCCGGGATCGACCTTCAAAATTGCCGTTGGAATTGCCGCGCTCGAGAGTGATGCCGTCCAACCGGATGATCGATATGAATGCGTTCCGGCAATCCAAATTGGCAACGTCACCTTCCACAATTGGAAAAAAGGCAATCGCGGCGCGTTGAATTTTGTGCAGGCGCTTACCGAATCGTGCGACACATGGTTTTATCAGGTTGGGATCAAAACCGGCGCGCAACCCATCATCGATTGGGCCTTGCAACTAGGCTTCGGCGCGAAGTGCGGCATCCCTTTGCGCGGCGAAGCGGAAGGTCGTGTTCCCAATGATGAATACATGAAGGCAACGCACGGTCGCAGGTTGCTCAACGGCGACATTGCTAACATGTCGATTGGCCAGGGAGACACGCAGGTCACTCCGCTGCAAATGGCCCAGGCCATGGGCGTCGTGGCAAACGGCGGGACATTGTATCAAACACGGCTGGTTCAACAGGTGCAGACTTTCGATAATCAAATTGTTACTGCCTATCAGGTGCGAGCGAAGAGAACCCTTAACCTGTCATCCGAGACGCTGGACGAATTGCACACGGGAATGGTTGACGTTGTGAATGGCGCAGGCGGCACCGCGCACCAGGCCAGCCTCGATAATGCTGAGGTCGCCGGTAAAACTGGTACGGCGCAATGGGGACCAAAAAATAAAGAGCGCACGGCGGCATGGTTTGCCGGGTTCCTGCCAGCCGACCAACCGAGGTACGCCTTCGCAGCCATTTACGAGGGCGACGTCGGCAGCAAGGTCCATGGCGGCTCCGCGGCGGCCCCAATGATTGCCGATATTTTCAAAGAGATTTACAAGGGTGAAAAGGTTGTCAGCCAGCCGAACGGCCAGAAGCAGCGCCGCGCTCGCGAACAACCTGAGATTCGCCGCGCCGAACGGGTAGAGGAAGAAGACGAGTCTGATTGATTCGCTCGGAAACTGTAGGGCAACCGCTTCGGTTGCCGCTCCATGACGCTTGGCAGGCGGAGCGCCTGCCCTACAAATAGGATTCTATGCGGCCGCAGTTTCTTTCGACAGCTCCATGGTTCCTTTAAACTTTGCCGGCGCTTCTTCGACGCCGAAATTCCCGGAATAGAGCTCCTCAATCTTCGCCATGTCGTCGGTAGTCAACGCTGGGCATTCGGGTGCCTTGGCGAACTCAACGAGCTGTTCTTCGTTGTAAATATTCGGCAACGTCGAAGCCACGCGATCGTCGACGAGCAACCACTGCAATGCCGCTTGCCCGAGCGTGCGTTCAGAATTTTCGAGGAATCGCAGATGATCAACCTTCTTAATTCCATTCAGCAGCCAACTGCGCGGCCGATGACTGCGATGGTCGGTCGGCGCAAAGGTTGTTTCGGCAGTGTATTTTCCTTCCAGCATTCCAGACGAATGCGTCACGCGAACAAGGAACATCGTGTCCTTACGTGCGTTCGTAGCCGCATCGTGAATGGCGCGTCCGGGATGCTGCTCGAGCATGTTGTAGATGTGTTGCACACTTGTGGCGTCTCGTTCGCGAATACAATTTGTTCCCTCATAAAGCCAGCCAATGGCGGGTCCAAGCGCGATGCCGTAATAGCGAATCTTCCCGGCGGATTTTAATTTCTCAAGAGTCGTCCAAAGCGCGTCCTCATAGATCTGTTCCATCCGGATGTTGTGCAGTTGTAAAAGATCTATCCGATCACTCTTTAAACGCTTCAGCGCCGCATCCGTCGCACGAGTCACTGCCTCTGGCGAAAAATCCTGCGGAATTTCCCGCTGTCCGCGCCCGCGCGCTTCGCCGTAATGAACAAAATCGTAGCCGACCTTGGTTGCGATCACGATTTCGTCCCGCTGATTCGGGAACGCTTTGGCGATCAGCTCTTCACTTAGACCGTTCCCATAGGTATCAGCCGCATCGAACAAGGTGACGCCGAGGTCGGACGCCCTGTGCATGAGCGCGATCGCTTCGCCTTCGGTAAAGTTCCCCCACCAGCCGGTGGAAATCGTCCACAAACCAAAGCCGACCTCGCTAACCGTTAGATCAGTGTTCTTGTAAGTCCGAAAACGCATAGAGCTAAAAGTTAAACGCTCAGCGGCCAACGCTCAACATCCAACGCCCAAGGAAGACGGATCCTGAAATTAAGCGTTGGACGTTCGGCGTTGGGCATTCGACGTTTTCTTAGTTCGAATGACTTCTAGCGGTCACGGCGCTCTGCTAATCGTCGCACACGGCTCTACGGTGAATCCAGACTCGAGTGCGCCGACGCTGGCACACACCGCGGAGATTCGGCGCCGCAAAATTTTTGCAGATGTCGAATGTGCGTTTTGGAAAGAGGAACCGAGCTTGCGCGATGCACAGTTTTTGTTCGATCCGGAATCGATTCGTGAGGTTTACGTCGTGCCGAATTTCATCAGTGAAGGCTACTTCACTCAGACGGTGATCCCGCGCGAGCTGGAGCTGGATGGCCCGACCACCGAACGATCGAATGGTCAGGTCTGGAGATATTGCGAGCCGGTTGGGAATCATCCTGCTATGACTGAATTGCTGCTCAAACGCGCCTTTGAGATTGCGCCCGGCGTAGATCCCGCCGAGACCACGTTGCTGATTGTCGCGCACGGCACAGATTTGAACGAAAACAGCGCGATCGCCGCAAAACGCGAAGCGGAAAGGATCCGTGCGCTCGGAAAATTCGCGGAAGTCCTCAACGGTTACATGGAAGAACCGCCGCTGGTATCGGATTGGCGGAAATTGACCAAGACTCGAAACGTAGTGGTGGTGCCGTTCTTTATCTCAGACGGGCTTCATAGTTACGAGGACATACCGCGATTGATCGGGATCGCCCAAGGGACATCGACTACTTCGCGCACGGTGCGCGGTGAGATTTTCCGGGGTAATCCGTACCGCCTCGACGGTCGTTCCCTGTTCTATGCGCCATCGATCGGCACCGATCCCGGTTTTGCCGATATCATCGTCGAGCAGGCAGGCATCACAAAAAGTTGAAATCGCGCTCGCGCTTCGTTTCTTTTTGCGCAAGATTGCTTTCCCGCGAATGAAGGAAACCACTTGCAAGAAGCTGCAGGAGATCGGGGCATTTGCGCTGGCTGGCGGCTGCACCCGAAAACGAGTGAAGCAACTAGTGGAAATGATTCGCGCGGCGCGCGATTACCGCTGGCTGGCGGTTTACAAAATCGTCAAAGACGAATTCGTGATTCTCGCCGGCACAGGTAACGAGCCACCCGCTTATCCTCGCTTTCCTACTTCGCAAGGGCTGTGCGGCGCTGCGCTAGAGTCGGGAAAGTCGATCGTTGTCGGCGACGTGCACAAGGATCCGCGGCATCTGCCCGCGTTTCATACGACGCGCTCGGAAATCGTTGTCCCAATGAGGAACAACGACCACCACCGCATTCTCGGTATGTTGGACGTGGAGAGCGACAAGTTGAACGCCTTTAGCGAAGAAGATCGGCAATTTCTGGAGCGCGCCGGCGGTCTGATCGCGCACTGTTTGCACTAGTGTGGCGCGCTCCGACCGTCGCGCTCCACCGGTGTCAGGCTTCATCGAGAGCGGCGTAGAAGCAATGCTGATTGCTCCTTTTTGTTTCGGCCAAATCTCGGTTCGAAAAACCAGCAAGAGTTTTGTGCTATGTCATCGCGATGACGAGGCACACGATCAGTTGGAAATGTTTCGAAACGCAGGAGGCGCGATCGAGATCGCAAGATATGACGACGACGGAAACTATCGTCCACTAAAAACCGCGCCGAACCTGCGGCACGGCTGGCGCATGGAACTTGGGACAATGGAGGAATTGAAACGCGCTCTCGATAATTTTTATCCAGGCAGGTTGGCCGTCTTCGTCGCCTGGCAGAGTGGCCAAATGCGCACCACGCCGCTCCGCGAAACACTGGATCGGCAATCGGGGATGTATCGTGTCGCCGCCAAAATTTCGGATGCGCAGATTGATGATCTGATGGCGGATTTTTGTCGATCCAATGGTGGCTGTTTGCGGACAATCTTGTGGAAGCGCGACCAGTCCGGCGTGATTGCGTCAACAAAGTTGCCAAAAGAAAAGTTTGATCCGACTTGGGATCAGGTCCAAGCGGCGCGTAGGCCGGGGTCATCCGCCTTCGCTAAAGCTACGGCGGACACAGCGACCCCGGCTACAGTCCCGCTGGTTTGCCAGGAGGCGTGCAACCTTTTGGTAGCGGCCTGCCGGAAAGTAGTGAAAGCCGAATGATCATTCGCGCGCGGGACGTCGTGACGATGGATCGAGCGCCTATTGAGAATGGCGCGGTTGCAATTTCCGGAGACCGAATTGTCGATGTTGGAAAATTCGACCAAATCAAAACGCGCAACTCCGGCGCCGTGGTCGATCTTGGCGAGCAAGCGCTGCTGCCCGGTCTGATCAACGCCCATTGTCATCTCGATTACACATGTTTACGCGGTAAGATTCCCCGACAAAAATCGTTCACCGACTGGATCCGTGCCATTAACGCGGAGAAATCCAAACTCTCGCCAGACGATTACATCGCCTCGATCAACGAAGGATTCGCGGAGGCAAAACGATTCGGCACGACAACCGTCGCGAATCTGACTGCGTTTCCGGAATTGGTCCGGCAGCTCCCGGATGCGCCGCTTCGCACGTGGTGGTTCGCGGAATTAATTGATGTTCGCTCGCCTGAGCGAGTAAATGAACTTGTCGATTCTGCAGTCGAATCATTGAAGTTCGGGCAAAACTACGGATTAGCACCGCATGCACTGTTTACGGCGTCCAAAAATTTGTATCAACGGTGTGAGGAAGCTGGCGCGAATGTTTTGCTGACAACGCATCTGGCGGAATCGCGAGAGGAAATGGAAATGTTTCGCGATGCATCAGGCCCGCTTTACGAATTTATGAAAAGCATTGGGCGTGACATGGGCGATTGTGGGAATGAGACACCCCTGGAGCTGTTCGTCAGCGCGCCTAACGCCAGTCCGGTTCGGACCAGTCGCGTCCTATCACAATGGATCGTTGCGCACGTAAACGAATTGACGCAAAGCGACTTCCAGTTGCTGGAAAAAATGCGGACTAAATTTCATGTCGTGCATTCGCCGCGAAGTCACCAGTATTTCGATCACAGCCGATTTCCATTCAAACAGCTGCTTACACTCGGGCTGAATGTTTCCTTGGGCACCGACAGCCTCGCCAGCAATAAAAGCCTGAACTTATTTGCAGAGATGCGAGCATTCCAGCGTAGTGAACCGGAGAGGTCACCGGAGAAGATTCTTGAGATGATAACGGTGAATCCGGCGTCGGCGCTACATCAGCAGAACACGCTCGGCCGGATTCGGCCCGGATTTCGAGCCGATCTTATAGCCATTCCCTGCGGCGAAGACCGGGATCTATTCGGAGAAATCGTGGCGTTCGATCGGCAGATTAATTGGATGCTGATCAATGGAAAGACGCAGAGAATCGGGAATGACAAGCACGAATCAACGACGTGATTCGTTAAAAACGTTACATTGTCACACCAACGCGCCCGGCAGCTTTTTAACGTTTCAGCAATTTAACATGGCGAAGGCAATGCTTGCTCGCCATCTGCTGCGCCAGTAAACTCGGCGTAATGGCCGGACAAGGCATGCAGACCCGATTGCTTCCCGGGCAGAGCCTTGCCTTACAGCAAGTTCTCTCGCCTCAACTCCAACAGAGCCTCCTCGTCCTGCAGACGCCCCTGCTCGAGCTGCGAAACCTTGTTCAGCAGGAAATGGAGACAAATCCCGTTCTCGAAGAACTGCCGGATGAGCCTGGCCCCGACGCGCAGGGCGAAAGCGAGGCTTCCGTTGACGATAATTTCAAGAGCGAATTCGAGAAGCTGGCAAGCTTGGATCAGGAATGGCGCGATTACATGGCGCAGTCGGCCAACACCGGCACGGACGGCTTTCAGAGGTCACGGGAAGCGCAAGATAAGCGGCAGTTCTTTTTCGATTCCATCGCCGTGCAAGAAACGCTTCAGCAAAATCTGCTGGGACAATTGAATCAGAGCGCCCTCAACGCCAGCGACCGCAAAGCCGCGGAGCTAATCACTGGCAACATCGATGACAATGGATTTCTCCAAAGCACGCCGGAAGAAATGGCGCTGAACTCGGGATTCCCCAAGGAAGATTTCGAGAGAATGCTGGCGTTAACCCAGAGTTTTTATCCGCCAGGAGTTGGGGCGCGCGATTTACGCGAGTGTTTGCTCATTCAACTAAAGCGAGAGGGAAAAGAAGACAGCCTGGAGTACAAAATTGTGTCCGAACATATGGAGGATTTGGGCAGGCGACGCTTTCCCGAGATCGCGCGTCGGATGGGGATCAGTGTGGAGGATGTGCAAAGCGCAGCCGACAATATTGGACGGCTCAATCCGCGTCCCGGCCAGGTGTTTGCAGCCGCACCGCAAAACTACGTGCTGCCGGACGTGACGGTGGAAAAGGTGAACGGCGAGTATCAAATCAGTTTAAACGACGAGCAGATTCCGCATCTGCGGATCAGCAATCTTTACAAAGATATCATTGCCTCAGGCGACACCCAGAGCGGCGAAGTCAAAGATTATATCCGCGACAAAATCCGGAGCGGGAAATTCCTTATCCGCTCGATCCACCAGCGCCAGCAAACGATTTCTAACATTGCGCAGCAGATCGTCGCGAGACAGCGCGATTTTCTCGAGCACGGACCGTCGCACTTGAAGCCGATGACCATGGCAGAGGTCGCCGATGCGGTAGGCGTGCATGAGACTACGGTCAGCCGTGCCGTTTCAGGCAAATACATGGCCACGCCGCAAGGCATATTTGAGATGAAATATTTTTTTACGCCTGGCTACCAGACCGCGGCCGGCGAATCGCTGAGCAACACCAGCGTGAAGGAAGCTATCCTCGACTTGGTGAAGCGCGAGGATGGCAATGAACCGTTGAGCGACAATGAGATCGTTGAGATCCTGAGTGAACGCGGTATTCCGATCGCGCGGCGCACCGTGGCCAAGTACCGCACGGAGCTGAATATTCTGCCAAGCCACATGCGGCGAAAGTATTGAGACTGCGCCTCGCGTAATTCGCTAAAACGCGACATCCTTAAACCGAATCACGAACTACGAATCACGATTCACACCTCACCATGAATCCCTCTCTCCGTGCTGCGGTGATCGCCGAATGGCGAGGTCTCCCCGAGAGAAAACCGCGCGGCGATCGGTGGCACTCGCCAGCCGAGTTGGTTCCAAAATTGATGCAACGCCTCGGGTTGCGCGAGCGTTTGCATGAGACGGAAGTGATTGACGCCTGGGGAAAAATCGTCGGCGAATTTATCGCTGCGCATTCGGCGCCGGTAGCATTGCGCGGAGGCGTTCTCTATGTTCGCGTGCTCCAGCCAGCATTGCACTACGAGCTCGAACAAATTTCCAAGTCCGAAATTTTACGAAAACTTAAACAGCGTTTCGGCGCCAGGACGATTCGCGACGTGCGCTTTCGCGTCGGTTGAATTTAACCGTCAAGCGGAGAACCGCCGGAGGCTAATCTTGACACGTTTGGATGTTGCTCTCTGCTTCCGTCCGTCATCGAACCTGCAGAGACCGGTCGCTCTTTCTTCATTCCGATACCAAAAGCGGCAAGATTCAAAACGATCATTACAAGCGCGAAAAGATATAATCCCATTGCAAGTCCGATAGCGGCATGCATTGCCAAGATGCAAACCAACCAAAATAGGCGGGTCTTCTTGATCCAAATGAAAAATGGGTAACCAACTTCGATCAGGCAGATCGAAATTCCGAGGATCGGCAGCGCGTACTTGAATCGAACAAGAATGTCCGGAGAAATAAGGTTAAAAGGCGGCCGGGTCAGCGATCGCCAGAGATTGGAGCCATCCCACCAACCGCTGCCCAGACATTTTGCCAAGCCGCCGATAAAGTAGACGAAGCACATCTGCACCTGTAACACCCGCCGCCAAAAACCTAAAAGTTGTGGATCTTTTAGTTCCGCCTGTAGCAACTGATGATCAAGCGAGTATCGGTCTGGCAACGGCGACAACATTAAATAAAACAGGCCTGTGGTCATGAAGTCATCGGCGCCATATGCGAACAACCCGCCGCTTTCAGCTGCGCAGAGGTGAAGAAACCAGGCAATGATTGCAGCCGGGCGAGAGAAAAGGCCGAGTAATAAAAATAGTCCCATACAAAGCAAACAGGCCCAGGCAATTGAAAGCACGGCGTCCTCGCCGATGTGAGCGTAACCGCCAAGAGCCACAAGCCAGCCAAGCTTGGGAATGAGTGGACTGTCGAAAGACGTAATGGCCTCTCCCAGTTGGCGGCTCACAAGTCCCCTGCCGGTACTGGCGAACAAGTAGTGCCAGTCACTCCTTAAGAACAGCGCATAAACGGTTACCAGCAGCCCCAGACCGATACGCAAAGCGCCAAGCCACTTGTTTGTTTCTCGGGGGAACAGAAAATCCAGGAATCTAGTCCACCAAGGTCGCAGCGGAGCCATGCGAGGATCCTTACAGAAGGGAACGAAGGAGACAAAGGTTTGTGGTGAGATTCGCAGGCCTCTTCGCTCCTCGTTACTTTCGTTTTGCTGTTACTGTTTGTCCTCCTCCTGGCGCAGACTTAAATCGTAGCTGAACATGGGTTGGAACGATTCACCTTTTCCATGCTCAAAGTCCCTGATGCCAGGTGGATTAACTCCCCCGAAAGTGGCTCGAATTCTTTTCACGTCAGGGTGGAGTCGCCAAACGGACAACGCGAGCATCTTAATCACTACTTCCCGTATCGGCTCGTAACGCTGATCGGCCAAACGGTCTAATAAACTGTCCAGACGAAGCGCCGCCGCTCTGCCGCTTACGTGCGGTGACTCATACTCTACACGTCCGTCTTCGTAATAGAGTTCGAACGTTAACCTGTGGTAACCTGGAATATTCGGCGCAAAAAAACTGTATCCAGCCTGAATACCGGCGGCATGCAGATAGGTCGCGATACCTCGCCTCACCCCACTCGACGCAGTCGCTTCCTTTCCGAGGACGAATGCCGCAATCAGTTCGGCTTTGCGTGCGTAACTCTCGAGCGCTGATGGCAAGATGGTCGCGCCCTCCGCGACCAACGAGAATATGCCAACGAAACAAACAGCCGTTATGAGCGAGAAATGTACGACGAACCAGGCCGCGTAGATGCGCTTGGAAATCATCCGATGAATCGTAGGGGCATTTTGCCTCTTCGGCGATTATTTTTCAGCCAGCGAATCACGCGAATTCACGCAAATTAAGGTGTGCTGAAATGACGAAATCCGAAATGACCAAGCCCCTAGGAATAACGACGGATCGTCAGGTCGCCTCTCATTCGTTCGGATTATTCGCGTCAGGGCAGCTTGAAAACTCAGGTCAGCCATTAGCCGGTCGTGCCAACAAGAACCGGTAACAGATCGTCAAACACCGTTTGGTCGGAAAAGCAAGAGAGTCACGCCGCCCCTTGTGTTTTCTGAATGCATCGCTCGCAGCGGGGCCGGTACACAACGCAGCCAGTCCCGAAGCCTTTTCGGAACTGACACGTTGATTCGTTAGGTAAAGAACAGGTTTAGAGTGTCGCCGCCACCAACTTCAAGTTCTCGGTCGCCGCCTGGCTTTCACTGGTTCCGAGCATGACTCGCTCCACGAACATACACCGATCCATCTTCTGGTCCGCATAAAACAGCGTGGCCTTGTCGGTTTGGATACTCTTCAAGGAACGTGCTTGCGAGTCTTGGTTCTGAGTGGGCGCATACATTGCAATGGCACTAAGACCGATAACAGCCACAGTAACCAGCATTGCCGCGACCAAACGTTTGTTGGTTTGGGCTTGGAGCTTTTTCATAAGTTCGCACGGTTACAGTCGAAGTTAATGAGTGTCAACTATAAAAATCAAAAAACTGATATACTGGCACTTCAGGCGCTGATGGTCAAGTTGGCGGCATGCCTGAAATATTTGTGCGGTTTTCTCCTATCTCTTAAGGCGCAAGGTGCCTGCTGTTGAGCGTTTGAAAAGTAAGCAGCGACAATCCATTAACAACACCATCGCCGCCAAGATTTGATTTTGAACGATCCGTTTCCGTGAAAGCTGTGGTCTCTATTCGGTTGTCTCCAAAGAAGGCAATTTACCAGTTTGCATCAGCTGAAATGCTTGCCTCCCGTCGACGCGTTGAGAGAATCAACGCGTCTTGGAACACCGTAGAACATCTATAAGAAGCCAAACTGGAAAACAAAGAGTCTCGTCGTAATTGGAAACATGTGACCTCTTCAGTTTCTTTCTGCTGTCTAACTGTTAAAGGGATCCCTTAAGGTAAAAAACAATCACCGAAGGCGGCATGTCCTCGCGCGGGCGGCAAAAAAACGGCTGGAGACCGGCCCAGATCCTAAGGATCTTACGTTTAAATTGTTATTTCGGCGCGAGCGAAGCAACGATTGCCTCAAAACGCGGGTCGCTCCGCAGCGGGTCCCAAAGGGGGTCCTGACGTAAATGGCCGTAGCTCAGCCTACCTGGTAGCTTTACTGCTTCTACCAGTCGTTCGATTGCGCGATTCTTGTCGCCCGTCCAAGCATAGATGACCGCCAGGTACTGGATTAGCGTCGGGCCTTCAACGGCGCTCTTGCTGACGGGCATCAACTCGACAGCGCGCTCACCTTCGCGAACGGCGCTTTCCTTATTTCCTAATGCAGCGTCAATCACACCGAGCGCGCAAAGGGCCGCCGCATAGTTTGGTTGATCGCGCACCGTTTGCTCAAGTTCTTTCCGCGCGCTGGTAAATCTGGCGCGGGCGGCCGTGTCATCGCCGCGGAGCCGGGCGGCGAGACCCTCGCACCATTCATTTGGAAACGGAATGTTTTCATCGTAGCAGCCGTCAGCTGGCATGGCGGCCATCGCGCGCTCAGCCGCAGCGGGATCGCGCTCGCGTAAGGCAAGGACGAGCCATTGATCAACTAGGATAGGCGCCGCACTCGGGTCCTCGGCTAGGATCGTCTCAACTGTCTCATGCAGCGGTCTTGGATCTGCGCGCCATTGAAGGTCAACGGAAGCACGCCTTAGGCGGGCCGGAATGTCTTTCGGTGCTGCGGCCAGCACGGTGTCAAGCGTCGCCGCCATTTCTTTGTAGCGGTGCAAGGCTTCGTAATTAGCCGAGATTTGCTGGAGGATTGAAGAATTGCGCGGGTCTAATTCCAACGCTCGGTTCATTTGCTCCAGGGATTTCTCCCAGCGCCCTTGGCGCCGGTCAATGTAGCCAGCAAGAAGGGGAATTCGAGATTCGTTTGGCAATGTGTGTTGGGCAGCATTCAGCTCCTCTTTGGCTCGGTCGTAATCTTCATACGCCCAATACAGATGCTGTGCGAGGGCGAGGTGTGTCTCTCCGGAGTCGGGACGCAGGCGGCGAACCGATTGAATCGCCGTTTCGGCCAATTTAAGGCGGGCTTGGCTATGGTCGAAACCGAGGAAATAAATTCGGTCGTGCGCGCCGGCGAGCTCGCCGTAGGCCAGAAAGAATAATGGGTCGCGGGCGACTGCGTGGTCGAGCAGTTGCATCGCTTGGAACAAATCTTCTTTTGCCCGCGTGCTAAACGCAATACCATTGATCAGATCTTTGCCGCGAAGGTAGGCATCATAGGCAACAAGATCGGTGGTCGGCGGCTCCTGGATGGCAGCTTTCTCTGTCGACGAAGGTTCTGCTCCCAGTTGGTCCGCGACTTTTTGCGCGATCTCGCTTTGGAGGGTGAACACGTCATTCAAATCCCGATCGTATTCTTGCGCCCACACGTGAGCATCCGTGCGCGTATCGATTAATTGGGCATTCAAATGAATCCTGCCGGCTTCTCTACGCACGCTTCCCTCGAGCACGTACGTCACGTTCAACGCACGGCCAATTTCCTGTGTATTCCGCGCGCCGCGATATTTTGCCACGCTGTTGTGGCTGATCACCTTTAGATTGGCCACTTTCGCCAGCTTGGTGGAAACACCGTCGTAAACGCCATCGGCGAAAAATGCATTTTCTTTGTCTGAACTTAAACTCGAGAAAGGCAGGACCGCGATGCCACTTGCAGCCGGCGGACTCGCCATTTCGCCGTTCCAAATCATTACACCAACTGTCGATCCCAACGCCAGCAGGAGCGCCGCCATTCCCGCAATAACTGGATTCCGCCGCGTCCAGCGCCACGCGCGCGCAGCCGGCGAAACAGGACGCGCGATAATGTGGCGGCCTTCGAGCCAGCGTTCGAGGTCTTCGGCAAGATCGCCAGCAGAGCGATAACGCGCACCCGGTTCCCGCTCCAAACATTTCGAGCAGATCGTCTCCAAATCCCGATCCAGCCCTGGTACCAATGTGCGCAGCTTCGGCGCCGGCTTCTCGCTCGCTTGCTGAATCACCTTCAGCGCGTTCTCACCTAAAAATGGCGGACGACCCGTCAGCAAATCAAACAAAATCGCACCCAAACTATAAACATCGGACGCCGGACCAAGTTTGCCCGCCGACCCGTTCACCTGCTCGGGCGCAATATACCCGGGCGTGCCAAAAATAGTAAGTGTGCGCGTCAAGTGACTGCTAGTGTCCAGCCATTTGGCGAGACCGAAGTCGCTCACCAGCGGTTCGCCTCGTCCATCCAGCAAAATGTTCCCAGGCTTCAGATCCCGGTGCAGAATCCCCTGCGCATGCGCATATTGCACCGCCCGCGCCACCTTGGCCAGCAACGCCACCGAGCGACGCGGCTCACTGCGCAATGCCGTGGCCGCATCCAGCAAACTGCCGCCACCGGCAAACTTCATGCTGAAAAACGGCAGTCCATCGTCGCATTCGCTCACTTCATAGATGGGCAGAATGTTCGGATGATCGAGACTCGCCGCAGCCTGGGACTCGCGCCGGAAACGCGCCAGCGTTTCCTGTGAATCGGCGTGATAAGACAAAATTCGTTTTAGCGCCACGATGCGGCGCGAGTGTCGCTGTCGCGCCCGATAAATCACGCCCATCCCGCCGCGGCCGATTTCTTCCAGAACTTGATAATTGCCTATGCGCCAATCGGCGTCACACACATCGAGTTCACCGAGGAGGTCATCAAGCGTTTCCGCCCTGGCCGAGGCTTCGGCAGACGAGTCGCCGTTACGTCCACTGGCACCCATGCCTGCGGAGAGCATACAGTTAAGACAAAGACTTCGTCCGACGCGCGATGCCGATCCGCACTCGGGGCAAGATCCCGCCTCCTTTTGAAGGTCCACCGGGTCAGAACTGGAGGGCTCGCGCATGAAGAGGTCAGGATGCTAGATGAACTTTAGTGAGTTGCCAACTAAAAAATGGAAATTTTTTTTTCAAAATTATTCACTTGATTTGAGCATTTTTTCGCATGGAAACGCGTGAATCTCTTTGTCATTTATTTGCTTTCTCTTTCGGCGCGAGCGATGCGACAATTTTTTCAAAGCGTGGATCGCCGCGAAGTGGATCCCAAAACGGCAAGAGTTTTAGTTGACCATAACTGACGGTGCTCGGTGGACGAACGGCGATGGCCAGCTGTTCACAGGCCAGATCCGTGTCGCCTACCCACGCAGCAATCAAGGCGAGGTACTTGATCATGGTCGGGCCAACAAGTGCATCTTTTTCTACCGGAACGAGCTCGACCGCACGCCGGCCTTCACGCAACGCTTCTTCCTTCCGGCCGAGACCTGCATCGATCAGACCAAGGACGCATAGCGCCGGGCCGTAATTTGGTTCCGCTCGAACAGTTTTCTCCTGTTGAACACGGGCGGCTGTGAACAAAGCGCGGGCATCGCCATCATTTCTCGTCATGCGAGCGATAACGCCTTCGATTATGGGGCGATTCAGGTGAACCGAATAGTCCGTTAGAGGCGTGTCGCCGATCGTGTTCAGGACGTTCTTTGCGCCGGCGACATCGCGCTCGGCCAGAGCACAACTCAAGCCCTCGTCAGCTGCGCTCGACAAGGCGCCAGCCCTTGCAGGCCCTATGGAATCAATTGCCTGATGCAATGAGCGTGTATCTGCTTTCCAATGAAATTGAATGGCCGCAAGCGCGACTTTCGTGCTAACATCATTTGGCTCGATCGCCAGCGCGCGATCCAGCACTGATTTTTCTTCAGCGTAGCGCCGGAGAAGTCCATAACTAAGCGCAATCTGCTGGAGCGTTTCGGTGTTGCGTGGGTCGAGGTCGCCTGATCGCTCCAGGTTTTGCGTAGACTCCCGCCAGCGTCCCTGGCGCCTTTGGATATATCCCGTCATCCGAAATATCCGCGCATCATTAGGCAAGGTCTGCCGAGCAACATCCAATTCAGCCAGAGCGCCACCGTAATCGAGGTGCCCATGATAAAGATTTCGCGCATTTGCCAAATGGGTTTCACCTGCATCTGGACGAAGGCGAAATGCCTGCTCGATAGTCGCTTCAGCCAACCTCAGCCGTGTCGGCGTATGGTCGAACCCGAGAAAATAGAGCTGCTCATGTGCGTAGGCGAGTTGGCAGTACGCCTGAAAAAAAGAGGGATCGCGTGCGACGGCCTGATTCAACAAGTCGACCGCCTGCAGCAAACTTGCTTTCAGGCCGCTGCTAAGTCGAAGCGCAAGAAAATTCTTGGCGCGATTGTAGAGGTCGAATGCGACAAGGTCGGTTGTCGGCGGCTGTTCAACGGCCAGTTTCTCCGCAGTGGAAATTTTCGCTCGAAGCCGCTGAGCAACTTTTCGCGCAAGCTCGCTTTGGACCGCAAACAGGTCATTCAAATCGCGGTCATATTCCTCCGACCCGACGAGCGCACCAGTGCCAGCGTCTATCAATCGAGCCTTCAGATGAAAACGGGCGCTTTCGCGACCGCGGGACACAGTACCCTCCAAAATATGAGAAACCCCAAGGGCTTTACCAATTTCACGAATGTTCCGCTCTCCGCGATACTTCATCACGCTGGTGTGGCTGATCACCTTGAGATCGCGGATGCTGGCGAGCTTGGTCAAAATGTCATCCTGAATGCCATCGGCGAAAATGGCGTCATCTTTATCGTCGCTCAAACTTTCGAAGGGCAGAACAGCAATGCCGGTTGTTGCTGCGGGCCTTATCGCAGTACCCTTCCACATCATCACCCCTGGAACCAATCCCAACGTCATCAGAAGCGCCGCGATTCCCGCAATAACTGAATTCCGTCGCGTCGAGAACCACGCGCGCGCAACCGGCGAAAGGGGCCGCGCTGCGATAGGCTGCCCTTCCAGCCAGCGTTCGAGGTCTTCGGCAAGATCGCCTGCCGAGCGATAACGCGCACCTGGTTCCCGTTCCAAACATTTCGCGCAGATTGTTTCCAGATCCCTGTCCAACCTAGGCATCAGAGTGCGCAACTTCGGCGCCGGTTTCTCGCTCGCTTGCTGGATCACCTTCAGCGCGTGCTCAGCCATAAATGGTGGACGACCCGCCAGCAAATCGAACAAAATCGCACCTAAACTGTACACATCGACCGTAGGACCAAGTTTGCCCGGTCCGGGGCCTGCTGGAACGACTTGCTCGGGTGCCACGTAATCAGGCGCCCCAAAACTAGTAAGCGTGCGCGTCAGATTGCTCGTGGGTTCCAGGTATTTGGCGAGACCGAAGTCGCTCACCTGGGGTTCGCATCGTCCATCCAGTAAAATGTTCCCGGGCTTCAGATCTCGATGCAGGATCCCTTGCCCATGGGCGTATTGTATCGCCCGCGCTACCTTCGCCATCAATGCCACCGCTCGACGCGGCTCACCACGCAATGCCGGGGCCGCATCCAGCAAACTGCCCCCACCAGCAAACTTCATGCTGAAAAACGGCAGCCCGTCGTCGCCCTCGCTCACTTCATAGATTGGCAGAATGTTCGGATGAACTAGACTCGCCGCAGTCTCCGCCTCACGCCGAAAACGCATCAGCGTCTCCCGTGAGTCGGCGTGATAAGGCAAAATTCGTTTCAGCGCCACGATCCGGCGCCTATGTCGCGCCCGATAAACGACGCCTATTCCACCGCGTCCGATTTCTTCCAGAATTTGATAGTCGCCTACTCGCCACTCGGCATCCCGCACATCGAGTTCTCCGAGCACGTCCTCGAGCGTTTCCTCCGACTGAGGCGCAGGGACTCGAGCGCGCAGACCCTGAGCAAGCAAACAACTCAGACAAAGACTGCGTCCTATGCGCGATGCCGATCCACACTGTGGGCAGGTCAGCGGCTCCTTTTGCAGACGAATTGAAACAGGAATGCCGCTCATCTGAAAAACCTTGAAAAGGACTGCAAATGGGAGGGAGCGAGGACGAGAGTCGAGTATCGGCTGTCGGCTCCGACGCCTCCTCTATGCTTTCTCCGGAATTGGCGAAGCGGAGTTCTGGAAAAAAAATGCAATCGCAAATTAATACGAATGGACCGCATTCGGACGGAAAATGGCTCCTCGAATCAGGACCCGACGAACATCCGAGATCCAAATCGAACGCCAAACCAAACTGTCGCAGGATGAACAGAGTTAGCGCGCGAGGTCTTTTGCGAAAAATGCGTCAGAAATTCAATGCGGCTCCACGTTGCTCTGCAGAAGAGCACGCCCTCGAATGCGCAACGCAGGAGGCGCGCTTTCGGAAATCAGAAGCCGTTGCCTAAAATCGCGAGTAGCGACCTTTACGGGCTGCGTCCCGGGCGATTCGCAGCCTCCTGAACGCCCTGATTTCGATATTCCGATCGGATCTCGAACTATTCTGCCGCGCTCAACGCCGCACAGAGATAACGGAGTTCGTCGTCGATCTCGGCCGGTCCTTCGACGGTTTGAGCAACTTCTTCCCGGAGCAGCGCGCGATAGCGTTCGCGTAACCTGTGCACAAGGCGCTTCACCGCCGCCTCCTGGAGGCCCAGCGTTTTTGCGAACTTGGCGTAGGAAACATCTTCCCGCTCAGCTGCGAGGCAATTGTTCAATACATCAAACACACGTCGACGACCACGCTTTTCGCATTCATCGCCCAACCGCCGCAAGGCGCGCTCGACCACCGTCGCCGCCCAGCGGACATCGAAAATTCTTTCCGGCGACCATTTGTCCGATTCCTGCTCCGGGATCGACAAGTGAGATGGCGCCTCAGCCATCCAATCGTCCCACGAAACGAATTGCACGTCGCCGCCGCGTTTCCGAGCATGACGTTTGTCCACGGCGTCGTGCAAGAAATTCTGTAATGCCTTGAGCACCAGCGAACGGAACCGTCCCCGGCTCCGGTCGGCCCGCTGCAAGAGCCGACCTTTCAGTACCATGGCGAAAAAATCCTGCGTCAGGTCCTGCGCGTCGGGGACGGAGTGCCCCTGGCGGCAGATGAACGCAAAGACTGGCCGCCAATAGATTTTGCAAAGCTCGGCAAGGGCGGCGTGCGCCTTCTCTTCGTCGCCTTGAGAATCCGTGCACGATAGGACGATGCTCCACCGGGTCGTCATGAAACGGTCGGGGCGGCGGGCGGTGGCCGAGGATGCTTCGGGTTTCACAGCCGCGGATCATCTCATTTGTACGATTGTTAGGCAAGCTCGGAATTTTCCGCCCGCTACTGGAATACTGCGCGCTGCGGGAGATCGATCCTGCGCTGGAGGCGATGCCGACCACAGAAGCCAGGGTGCAGGTCCGACGTCGGATATCGTGACAAAAACGCTGTTATGGAAATTGGCACAGGGATTCCGGGACAGGATTCCCTGCGCCATCAAGTTCCTGACACTGCGCCATCTCGTCAGTCGTCGCAGTGCCCAGGGCCGATCGTTCCCTCGTTGTATTCCGTAAGGGTATCAGTCAGGGCGCTAGTCTGGCTCGGTGACAAATAACCGGTGCCAACCGGCGGTACGATCAACCCTCCGATCATGCTGTCCGCGTCAATTACGGTTTGCTGAACCACCGTTGGATCCGCTCCGTTGGCTATATTCAATTTTGCAGCAATGAGCTGGTGCGCCAGGATCACGAGCCCGTTGCCCTGCGCAGGACGATTCAGGACTTGAAGTAGTTGTGATTCACTGTAGCCGACGGCACCGAGGGTCAGGCTTTGCAACGGCCAAATGTCGGAATGGTTTTTCCAATAACCTTGCGAATACGTGCAATTTTGTCCCGGATTGCAGGGCAGCGTTGCGCAGGCAATGGTATTACCCCACGGGCTTGCATCACAAGAGTCTGTTTCGTTCATGCGGCTGCGGAAGACATAAGCGGTGTCGCACAGGAGCGGGTCGCCCGAGCAAGCACTTCGCACACCCAAGGAGTCGAACAGTCGATCATCGCCGATCACCACCTCGAAGGTTTGATTTGGTGCCAGATTGTTGGAAAAGCTGGCCCGGCAAACCTCGTCTGGATTATCAGGCCATTGATTGCCGTTAGCGATAAAGTCAGCCACCGTCATCCATTCAATGACAAATCCAGTCGGAGCGCCGGACTCTCCAGCGCTGACATCAATGGCTATGTTCGAAGCTGCAGACGTACAACACGCGATAGCTGGTTTGTCTAACTGACATGGTGTTGGCGTTGCCGTAGCTGTAGGTGTCGCAGTTGCTGTAGGTGTCGAGGTAGGCGTTGCAGTTGGAGTAGCCGTAGCGGTAGGCGTAGCTGTTGGCGTTGGCGTCTGGTCAGGGGTCGGTGTTGGTGTTGCGGTTGCTGTGGGGGTCGGACTAGGAATCGCTGAGCAATGCGTTGCGCAACAGAGATCTCCCTTGTTGTAATGAGCAAGTTGATTTACATATCCTTGCACATTACCAAGTGGAATAAACCCGCTACCCATAGGTGGTATTACCAAATTCCCGATTAGCAGGTCGACGTCGGTAACTGTTTGTACAATACAGTCAAAGCCTGCACCATTTGCAATATTTAGCTTTGCTGCAATTTGCTGTTTCGCTACTGCTATCAATCCGTTATTGCCGATTGACTCGTCCATGATCGATTGCAGTTCTGCCCGGTCGTAAATTACATTTCCTAATTGCAGTTCCTGTACTGGCCAATTTGGAATTGCAGCCCACTCATTGCGTGTATAAACGCACTTTGCACCTGGAGTACACGTTGGGGTTGCAGTTGGTGTGGCTGTCGGCGTCGCTGTTGGCGTAGGCGACGGAGTTGGTGTCGTCGTAGGCGTCACACTTGGCGTTGGCGTCGCAGTCGGAGTAGGCGTAGCGGTAGCCGTCGGCGTGGGCGTGACTGTTGGTGTGGCTGTCGGTGTGGCTGTCGGGGTCGGACTAGGAGTTACCGTTGGTGTCGTCGTAGGAGTAGCCGTGGGCGTGGCTGTTGGTGTCGGATCTGGAGTTGGTGTGGACGTAGGGGTTACCGTCGGTGTTGCCGTAGGAGTAGCTGTTGGCGTCGCAGTCGGAGTAGGCGTAACGGTAGCTGTTGGGGTCGCTGTGGGCGTTGCAGTTGGAGTGGGAGTTGGATCCGGTCTAGGGGTAGGAGTCGGCTTCCGTGGATGCACAGTTGGTGTCGGCGTTGGAGGATATGCTGTTGGCGTAGGCGTTGGAGGAGGCGGAGTCGGCGTAGGCGTCGGAGGATGTACTGTTGGCGTAGGTGTTGGAGGGGGTGGTGTCGGAGTCGGCGTAGGGCTCGGATGAAGGGGTGTGGGAGTTGGCGGTGGCGGTGTTGGACAATCCTTGCATTTTTCGATTGTGAACCGAACGACATACCACGGGTCTTTTACGAATACGACCGTCCGCGTCCAGCAAAACACACAGCCTTCCGGAGTAGTAAAGGTTCCGACAAAATAAGATGAACCGTCGTTCTGTTTGCGCTTGGTAATCGTCAAACCCGGGATTTCGTTAGGCAGATGCGCCATTGCTTGTGGTAACCGACTGGCTTGCGGCCAGCGGGTAATCGCGTTCTGCGCGTTATTCGCTGCCTTCTTTAGTGCAGTTTTTAACCCGTTGCCTCTGAATTGTTCTTCGGAAAGGATAATGTTCGCGCCTAGCGCTCCCCTTGGAAAGGCCGCCAGCTCGTCGTGTGTAAACTTGGCAATCAGCGCATCTATTTTTGCTGCGGAAATGTGGCCTTTGCTGCGATGCCTGCGATGTTTCGCTGCCTCGAGCGGCGCGAACGGAGCTAAAACCACTAGGATGGCTAATATTGCTGCCATCTGTTTTAGAAGACTATTTTTCATTTTCTTGTCCTGGGAGAGGCCTTACTGCATCAAACCAAGGCACCTGATGTTTTCACTGCTTAGGTCTTTATCCGGAAACGGCGCTACTAGGTTCTTGGAAAAGATCTTTTCGGTGTCGGTCTTTGTTATGTAACTTTCGCCGACATGTTATTTGCCCCATCAGGGCTCTCAATCGAGAACGACGACTGCTGTTTCTAAGCGGTTGTCTCCTATCCCCCTGATTACTTAGCCTATGCTGAAGCTAGAGCGACTGCCGCTGTCTTTTGAAACACTGGCCCTGGATACTTAACCGATGTTAGAGTTGTCCAAGCTAGGCTTGTAGGCATAGGGTCTACTGCGCAGACTTAGAAGTCCGAAGTCGCAGGTGGACCATATCCTAAGTCTTTATCCGGAAACGGCGGGGAGAAGTTTCCGGGAAAACGCTGCTTGCCAACAATACTGCCAGATTTCTCGGCCTCGCCGAGACGCGATGGCTCTGTTGCGCGAGCATCTGACGTGGAAGGCATCAATGGACCGCCGGACGGATAAATAAAAAAGGCGACTGGCATTCAACCAGTCGCCTTCTTCGGGCCGGAAAATCAGCACGCCGGCTTATTGCCTGTGCCTTATATTATCACGCCATGTTAATCATTGCAGTGGCCAGGGCCAATGGTGCCCTCGTTGTATTCTGTGAGAGTTTCAGTTAGATCGCCGGTCTGCACCGGTGGCAAGTAGCCATTGCCAATGGGCGGTACCACCAAGGCCCCGATCATGTTGTCGGCATCAGTTATGGCTTGCTGAGCTGCTGACGGTTCCGCTCCGTTGGCTATGTTTAGCTTGGTTGCGATCAATTGGTGGACCAATATCACGAGGCCGTTTCCCCGCGCGGGGTCATCCAGGATAGCCATGAGTTCCGCAGCCTGATAAGTCACTGTTCCGAGGGTGAGACTGGTTACCGGCCATGCATTTGCATGGTTACGCCAGTAGCCTTGCGAATAGGTGCATGAGCTTCCGCCAACACACGGCAGGGTCACGCACGTAATGGTGTCACTAACCCTAAGCTGGCCTGTGGCGTCAAGCGCGGAGGCACGAAATACGTATGCCGTATTGCAGAGTAGCGGAGCTCCCGAACAAGGACTGGATACGGCGCAGTTGTCATACAGGCTGTCATCGCCGATGACGACAGTAACACTTTGTTCTGGATGCAGGTTGTAGGGGATGCAACCCGATGATGGCACGATGCCACTAAAGTTTGCCTTGCAGAAGCTGGGAGCCTGCGCGTTGGGAACCTCTGAGGTGACAGGCCATTGGTTTCCCATGGCGACGTAGTCGGCCAGTGTCATCCATTGGATCGAAAAGCCGGTTGGCGAGCCCGATTCTCCAGCAGTAACGCTTATCGCGATATTCGAGGAGGCTGATGTTTCGTAGGAAATTGTGACAGGCTGGACGCTGGGAGCTGGCGTAGGGCTGGGTGGCTGGCCGGGACGCGGCACCGGTGTTGACCTGACCGCCGGCATCGGGTGAGGCCGACTAGGCAGTTGTCCCGAAAAAGCAGCCGGGTTCGTCATCAACCCACCAAGGGTTAAAATCGTCAGTATAATTATATTCTTAGGTTTCATTGTTTTTGATTGTAGTTTGCTCAAATCCACCAAGGCAGAATCGTCCCGTCTTAGGCGTGCGAACTTTCCTCACCGAAGTTTAGCCGGTGCTTGATTAGTTCACTGGGGGGCCTGAGTTCCTGCTACCCTTTGGTATCTTGTCACCTCGTTCTCCGGAAAAGGCGATACAGAGTTCTCAGGAAAGTGTAAGATTTTCCGACCTTGCCAATTTGGCGGACACCCAGCGCCTGGACTGACTGGGGTCCGTAGTTCTTTCTAAAACGTAGAAAGTCGAGAGATTTAGCAACTACCGCCCGCCGGGATCACCGATCTCGGTCACAGATGCGAGCACATCTCGGCTCGGACCGAATCAGACGCGATCCCCAGAGTGTTTATGTCGCCGAAGTCGGCTAAGCCGGGCAGCTCCTTCCCATCCTAGCGTCGAACTTTCGTCTGCGTGTGAAAGGAAGGAGCTGGGCTATCCAGCCGATTGTCTTCAATCGGCTGCCTTTCGGCGCGAAGCGGATCGATCTTTAAACGTAAGTTCGGCGATCCCCGATTTATCGAGCTCGCCCAAGCCTTGCGCAACCATGCGGTCGTACTGTTCCTTGGTCGCACGCGCGAGTGGTAAATCGAGGCCGAGACTGCGCCCGAGCTCGAGAGCGATCCCGCTGTCTTTGGCCGCATGCGCAGCGGAGAAAAAGCAGCTGTGCTCGCGATTCTGCATATCTTCGCCGTCAGTTTCGAGCACGCGGGAGGACGCGCCGGTCTGCGAAAACACCTTTCTCAACATTTCCAAATCCATACCGAGCGCCGCACCGAGAGCGAGTCCCTCGGCCAACCCCGCTGTGTTGATGTTCATTACCATGTTGACGAGCGCTTTCACCTTTGCGGCTTCGCCAGCCTTGCCGATAAAACGCATTTCTGAACCAAGCTCCTTCAAAATAGGTTCGGCCTTCCGAAATGCATCTTCTCGTCCGCCGCACATCAAATAGAGCCTGCCTTCGCGCGCCTGGGGAATACTCGAGGCCATGCACGCTTCGAGCGTCTGTGCCCCGGCTTGGTGCGCCAGCTTTTCAATCTCGATATGCACCTGGGGCGAGATCGTCGCGCAATTAATGAAAAGCTTGCCGCGCGCGTTAATTAGCAGATTGTCGCCGCTCCCTGAGAAGATGTTTCGCATCGCGCTGTCATCAGTCACAACAGTAAAAATCACGTCAGATTCTGCCGTTACTTCCGACAAGTCTTGAGCGGCGGCGCAACTGAGTTCAGCGGCAAGCGACGTAGCGGCTGCGCGGTTCGCATCGTAAACAGCCGTGATGTGAAATTGTCGATCCTTCAATCTACGCGCCATGTTCGCGCCCATGCGACCGACCCCAACAAAACCAATGTTCATAACGATGAGGTTACTTTGCGGCGAAAAACGGGTTGTGCCTTTTCTCTTCGCCTACCGTGGTCATCGGCCCGTGTCCTGGGCAAATGATCGTTTCATCCGGCAATGTGAGAATCTTCTCGAGATTATTCTGTAACGCGTCCTGGTAGGACACATTTCCGCCGCCCATAGATCCGGCAAAAAGGGAGTCGCCCACGATTGCGATGGGGCGCGCCAAGCCGGTCACGACATATGTGATTCCACCCTGAGAATGCCCCCAGGTCAGTCGCGTATCAATTTCCAGATTTCCCAGGTGGAAGTGCTTTCCTTCATCGATCGGCTCCGCGCCCGAGACCGGTTCGCGCGCAGGGGCAAAAACATCCGCGCCCGTCTCCTCACGCAGACGCGGCAGGTCCGCGATATGATCCGGATGCGCATGGGTAAGGAGAATCAATTGCACATTCAATTTATGGCGACTGGCAAATCGCAACATGTCGGTGCAATCGGCACCCGTATCCAAGACCGCCGCGGCCCGGCTTGTCGGATCCCAAACGAGATAAGCATTCACGGTCATGTCGTGATAACGCGTGCTGAATTGCTCCAATCCATCTCGCTCATCGATCCTTTGCGGACGCCACTCGCCCTTCGCCAGCTCGCAAAGTTGCTCCCCGGCAAGGCCCAGGATGGGCGCAATGCGCAGCAGTGCCTGCTCATCGACATCTCCTTCGCGTAGTTTGCGGATCGTCTGCAAGTCCGCGCCCGCTTTTTTTGCCAGTTCGGAATCGGAAAGTCCCAAACCGCGTTGCGCTTTTCCGATGATATCGCCAACGTTGTCTTCGAGAGGGATCATATTCTGTTGCTAAAGTTCTATTTCTTAAACGTTAATTGGTTGTGCCTCTCGAATAACGCGCAAATCACCAATCTGATTTAGCGCCAATTTCTCAAGCGACGTGGCAACACGGGCAACGGAAAAAGCCGTGCCCGTTTCTTTTTCCATGGATGTCATCGCAACATTATTAATGCCGCAGGGAACGATGTGATGAAAAGGCGAAAGATCGCCGCATACATTCAAGGCAAAGCCGTGCATGGTGATCCAATGACGAACGCCTACCCCAATGGAAGCAATCTTGCGGTCACCAACCCAAACTCCGGTAAGCGATTCGCGCCGCGTAGCCGCGATCCCGTTTTCGGTGAGAAGGTCAATGAGCAAATGTTCGAGCCAGCGCAAGTACTTGTGCAAATCCTGACCGCGTCGGCGCAGATCGATGATGGGGTAACCCATTAGCTGTCCGGGCCCGTGATATGTGGCCTGGCCGCCGCGGTTGACGACGAAAAGAGGATGCGGCAAATGCGCCGCGCCAAGTTCGCCACTGCGAATCTGTCCCGCCGTACGGCGGGCGGACAAACTCGATCGATCCGGCGTCCGGCCGATCGTGTAAACGGGTTCATGCTCGAGTAAAAGCAATTGATCTTCTACCGAAGAGTCCTCACGTTTCTTCAACACAATTTCCTCCTGCAACGCGAGAGCGCGTTGGAATTTCATTCGCCCAAGCCAGCGCACCCGAAGATCAGCAACCGCTGTGTTCATATCCGCGTTGCTCCCGGAATTCCTAAGTTCGCGACTTCCTGCGAGCGCAGGTGGGTCAGCCCAATCGCGAGCGCATCTGCGGCATCCGCGTCCGGCGTTTCCGTTAACCCGAGAAATGCACGCACCATAAACGCAACTTGATTTTTTTCCGCCCCGCCGCGCCCAACAGTGGATTGTTTGATTCGCCTCGGTGAATATTCAAAAACGGGCAATCCGTTCTCTGCGGCAGCCAGGATGGCGGCGCCTCGCGCGGCTCCTAGGAGAATCGCGGTCTTGTAGCTTTGCACGTAAATGACCGATTCGAGCGCGCAACAGTCCGGTTCGTGCTCCCGAATGAGTTCGACCAACCGATCGCGGATCGCAACCAGACAGGATGAAGAACGCAGCGTGGTGGCGTTGTGGATCGTTCCGAAATAGACTGAGCGTGGTTTGCCATTGTTTGCATCGACAATTGCGACACCGGTGTTGCGCAGAGAAGCGTCAATGGCGAGCACGCGCATTATCGCTAATCTTAAAATCGCCCGGCCTTGGTTCAACATGGAATCGACAAATTCGCAAACACCCTTTTTACTGGCGGCGAAATGTCGAACGGTTTGCTTAAACGAACCTCGAATAAAGAGTTAATCAGCCGCGTAAAGATCATCGTCGTAATGATCACTATTCTTTCGAGCGTTCCTTCATCATTCGCTACGACGAAAGGCTTGAGTCAAATCGTGACGCCGGATTTGCAGCCGGTCGGGGATCTCTCATTGAGTTTGCAAATTCAGGACAAGCGGATTGCAAACCCGTACCAATTGCAAGCCGAGCTTGGTCTGACGAGATGGGCAGAGGTAGCGGTGTTTCGCGGATTCCAACCGGACGAATGGATATTTGGGACGGAAATCGGCTTGTTAACGAAAGAGCCTTATCTTCTTTCCGTTGGGTTCGTCAATTGGTCGCCTCACTTGGACGTAGATCCGCAACCCTATATTGAAGCTGGCTACTACACCGAGCATCACAAAGTAATCGCCGGAGCGATTCATGCCGGCTACAAGAACGAAGCAATCCTCGGCTATGCCTACGACTTCAATGAGAGGTGGCGCGTGCAGGTCGATTTCCAAAGCGGCTCTGAAAACTCTTCGACAATCGGTTTCACATGCAACGTCACACCAGACTTCCAGTTCAATCCCGCGCTCTACGTCAACAATGGTCCGAAGCACGATCTGTTCGGTTACATAGTCTTCACATATACTTTTCATGTCTGGAGTAAGGGCTGGCCACCGCGCCGCATCGGCCGTTGAGATCAATCGCCCCCATTAGAGAGAGCCAATGACAAGGGCCGCCGGGTAAGATATGCCTAAAAAGCCTAAATCTCCGCGCAGTCGAATCAGCGCTGGTCTGCTCATGTTCCGGCGTAGGAACGATGAACTTGAGTTCCTTTTGGCGCATCCCGGCGGACCACTCTTCGCTCGCAAAGACGACGGCATTTGGACAATCCCAAAGGGCGAGGCTGCTTCCGGTGAAGATTTACTGACACGCGCTCAGATTGAATTTGAGGAAGAGGTCGGTTTCCGCCCCGAAGGTGTTCTGGATTGGATTGCGCTTGGATGGATAAAACAAAAAGGCGGCAAAACTGTGCACGCCTGGGCATTCGAAGGTGATTTGCCGGAATCTTTTGAGCCGAAATCAAACTTGTTCGAAATGGAATGGCCGCCGCGTTCCGGAAAGCGCGAGATGTTTCCAGAAGTTGACCAGGCGCGCTTTTTTTCTGAGGACGTTGCCAGACGCAAGATCAAGCCGGCTCAGGCGCTCCTTCTCGACCGTTTACAGGCAGCCATCAAAGGCTAATCAGTAGAAAAGGTTGACTTGGCATTTGAAGGAGGCTTTGCCTTCCCAAACCGCGGTCGAATCAAGTGTAAGCGACGATTTAATTACATGACGCCTCCGATTCGCAGTGAACAGTCAATCGGCTCGCCCTCATGGCTGAAACGTCTCTCCGGTATTTGGAGCACCGAGAATATCAAGGTCGCCAGACGAGTGATCGTCTCCGTGGTCGGAGCTACCGTTCTGCTGATCGGAATTGCGCTTTTGGTTTTGCCAGGACCTGCATTCATCGTCATTCCCTTGGGCCTGGCTATCCTCGCCACTGAATACGCGTGGGCGCGCCGCTGGCTGAAAAAAGTTCGTCAAATGGCGAGCAATGTTGTTTCGGGTCGCGATCGCACAGCGCCGCGCGATTCTCGTATTTAGCTTTGCGCTGGCTCGATGTCCGCATTAATCAAAGCGCTTGTGAGCGTCCGCCTCTTCCCTTGTTGAAGGGAGAGGATTGAGGTGAGGGTTATGCAAGCTAACAATGAATCCGTCGTTAAACCGCTGGTCGCCTCGAAGTCGACTGCTCCTTCAGAACCTGCGGATGAAATTTTCCTGGAAGGGCCGCGTTCGCGTTTGGAGGAGTTTTTTACCCTCCTGAAAGTGATGCGCGATTTTCTGCGCGGATTTCGCACGCTTCATTTCGTCGGTCCATGCGTGACTGTTTTTGGCTCAGCCAAAATCAAACCCGGTGATCCTCATTACGAGTTAGCCAGAAAAATGGGCGCAGCCATTGCGCGACTTGGTTTCACCGTGATAACCGGCGGCGGCCCTGGCATCATGGAAGCGGCAAACCGCGGCGCCAAGGAAGCTGGTGGCCGTTCAGTTGGTTGCACTATCGAACTCCCGTCGGAGCAGCCCACAAATGCATACCTCGATCGTTGCGTCAGACTGCATTATTTCTTCGTCCGCAAAACGCTACTTGTTAAATATTCCTATGCGTTCGTTGTCATGCCTGGTGGCGCGGGCACACTCGACGAACTTTTCGAAGCGCTTACCCTGATTCAAACGGCAAAAATCAACAACTTTCCCATTGTCATCATGGGAACGGATTATTGGAAGGAACTGCTCCATTTCATCGAAACCATGGCGCAGCGAGGAATGATCGCCACCAAAGACCTAAGTCTGATCTACGTGACCGATTCGGTGGATGAAGCCGTCGCACATATTCAAAACAAGGCGATCGAACCGTTCGGACTCAAACGCATCACGCGCCCGCGACGTCATCTCCCGTGGCTCGGCGAGCGCGGGCTTGTCCGGTGATCGGCTGCGATTTGATCTTTTCCCGGAATTAAAGCCGCAGCGAAATCAAATTTTCACAAGCACGAAGTGTTCGCACGCGGCGTGACCATGTTCCAGATCGCGATTGCCATTGCGCCAATCTCCGCGCTTACGAGGAGACGCAAGTTTTGGATCGTGAGTTTACTTTTTGGCGGCGTCGGCTGCGTCTTTCTCGCCTCGCGGAGCTGGGGAGTTTTTTGGAAGCGTTGTTCAAAAACCACTCGGGCCGAAGCGCGCGACCGTTTACGGGCGCAGAACGATTACAAAGTTAATCTGAAAGCCCAACTTGAGATCCGGCATCTGCACGAAAAAATCGATCACCTGCTGCGCCGGCAATACAACCGTTTGTTCGAGATTCAGCAGATCCAA
>DASSFL010000114.1:0-11529 GCA_035694525.1 Candidatus Udaeobacter sp.
CTGTTTAACGGCCAACTCAATCAGCAAGGCCTCGTTCTGACAGCCGGATACATGCTGGCTGATGCAATACTCTTCAACGTCACCTACGCGTATGCTTGGCGTATCAACGGCTCCTACGGCACAGGCGGAGTTGGCGACATAAGCATCAATCCGCTCGACGAATATCAATTACTCCAAGCGAATCTGAACTTTAAATTCTAGTAAGGTTAGGTCAATCCAAGCCCGCCGCGGGAAATTCCCTCGGCGGGCTTTTTTTGACGTGGATCGGTTTTTCCAAAGACGATAGCGACGCGGAGGATGCGCGCTGTCTCTTCAAAAATCCGGCGGCCGCGGCACAAGCATGTTCTCAACGTGTTGAAGATTCGCCGTGGCGAGCGTTTCACCTTCGACTGCGACAGCTGATCTTTGCCACACAAACGTAACAGTAAATCGTTTGCTCTGAGGCCCGTTGATTTCTACGCTCGCTTCTGACCGGGAATGCAGGCGTCCACCTTTCCTCCGAGGGATTCGGCGCGAATTTTCGCCGCCCAACAGCGTTTCTCGTTTGGAAAATCGCCAGAGCAACTGCTAGTGCCAAGGCGTTATCGCACGGGTTGGATCTCCGACACCCATCTGGGTACGCGCGGCTGTAATGCCACGGCGCTTCTCGATTTTCTTCGCGAGAATGACTTCGAGACGCTCTACGTTGTAGGGGATCTTATCGATATCTGGTCGCTACGCCGCGGAATTTATTGGCCTCAGCAACATAACGACGTCATCCAAAAAATTTTGCGCAAGGCCCGCAAGGGCACTCGCGTCATTTATATTCCGGGAAATCACGACGAGTTGGTGACCAGCTTTCTGGGTGCCTACGGAAACATCGATATCAAGGAAAGCGCCATCCACGTGACTGCCTGCGGGGAACGCATTCTAATCATTCACGGACACGAACTGGATGCCGTGGTGCAAAACGTGAAGTGGCTGGCGTTCGCCGGCGACGTTGGCTATCAATTTTTGCTCTCGCTGAATCCGCTCATCAATTTCGTGCGACGCCGGTTCGGTCTCGGGTACTGGTCGCTTAGCGCGTATGCAAAGCGGCGGGTGAAGGATGCTGTCAGCTTTATCGGCAAATTCGAAGCTGCTGTCGCGCATTATGCGGAGCGCTATCAAGTAGATGCCGTCCTATGCGGCCACATCCATAGCCCCGCCATTCGGGAGTTCGGCAAAGTCACATACTACAACTGTGGCGACTGGGTCGAGAGTTGCTCGGCGCTTGTTGAGGGCGAGGACGGCATCCTCTCGTTGGTTAATTACGATCCATTCGCGGCTAACCCGTCAGCGGCGAGCCGAACCATCGATTCGCTGCGGCCGCAAGGAATGTCTACTCGTTAAAGTGCATTAAGGGGCGGTCAAAATCGAGGGCACTCACCTCAGAGCAACGGGCACTCGGGGATGACAAGTGTCCGCCTTCGATCGTCATCCACCCAAGCAGTTGCGGAGCGCCCTTTGTGCAACACATCATCTTGCGATGTCACCGCATCGTCACGCGCTTTTGACAATTCGTCACCTGACTCCGCGCAATACCGATCGAATGTTCAAACATGAACGTGATTACGGTGAGGAGAACAGTTTTCCACGGACTGCCCAGAGAAGCACCCGCGAAAAGAACAGTGATCAACGGAAGGTCGAAGAAAACCTCGACTATCCGCCGGTCCTTCCGCGAACTAGCCCGCACCTACTTTGCGAGGGAACACAGTTTGGAGTTCGCAGCCGAAGCACTGTTCTTTGTGATAATCGTGGCGATCTCAGCCTGGCCAATCCTCGCAGCTGCAGGCGCATTACACGAGTTTCTTCAGCGCGCACCAAGCTAATCGTGCGCGTTCGCAGCCGGCATCGGCGATGCCGGCGTGAATCTTATCTTCCAAGCCTGGCAACGTGTTAAGGACAACGCGAGCTATCTGGTTTTCTTGCCAAAGCGAAAGCCTAGACAGCAAGCTCATCGCGTTTAGCATGTTGACCTTGTGCAAAAAAATGCTCGAGCAGCAAACAATCGGGAAATTGAACGCAAATTTTTGCTTAGGCGGTTGCCGGATAAGCTGAATCGCGCGCGCTGCTACGTTATTGATCAAGGTTATCTGGCGAGTGAGCCCGCAGGCAGACAGGTCCGTCTCCGCAAAAAAGGCACGGCCGCGACACTGACTTTCAAGGTGGGCCGCGGTACACACCGGGAAGAACGCGAGATCAGGCTCAGCCCAAAACAATTCGATGCGCTTTGGCCGGGAACCGCCGGGAGAAGATTGCGCAAGGTGCGCTGCGAAATTCCCTGGAAAAATATAGTTGTTGAGATTGATATTTATCAGGGTAGACACGCCGGTCTCGTGGTGGCAGAAGTGGAATTCGCCGACCGCGTCAGCTGCCGAAGATTCAAGCCGCCTTCCTGGTTTGGACGGGAAGTGACTGGGGAAAAACGCTACAGCAACGTGCGACTCGCTAACGAGTAAGCAGGAAGTTCTATGGGCTTCCGTTTGAAATTGCGCGAACCATTGCCTGATGGGCTGAAACGAGTCTTCCGGGAGCAGATCGAGTCTGCCCTGGAGTTGTGTCGGCACCCTGCGAAGCAACGCGGCGTCACCGTACACGAAGTTCGCAAGCACCTTAAAAAGCTGCGGGCGGCAATGCGCCTTGCCATTCCCGAAGTCGGCAAGAACCGACATACACGCGAAGATCGCTGTGTGCGCAAAATCGGACGGCTCGTCTCGGATCTGCGCGATGCCCAAGTGCGGTTGCAAACACTCATTCAATTGCGCGACGACACCGCAAAAGTACCGGAAGACAGTCCTTTTCCCCGCATAGAAGAATTATTGTCACTGGAACGGGAAAGTTTTTCTGCAGCGTTCGCCGGGTGGCAAAAACAAGCCATCCCGCAACTGGAACGCGTGGAAGCGCGTCTTTTGAAATGGCCGTTGGAGGGCTCGACCTGGAAGCAAATTTGCGGCGTGGTCTGTAAAATCTACAAGCGCGGCCAGCGTAGGCTCGCAACAACAATTAACGACCCGGACCCTGAAAAACTCCATGCCTGGCGCAAACGGGTGAAAGACCTCTGGTATCAGTTACGCATTTTGCAGCCGCTTAATCGTGCGGTCCTAACGGAGATGGCTCACGATGCGGATGTTTTAGGCGAACTCCTGGGGCGCGAGCACGATTTGGCTTTTCTTTGGGCGCGTCTGGAGAAGGAAAGCGGCGATGAAACTCTCCGCGACGAACTCGCACAACTCGAAAAGCTGATTGGTAAGCGAGGCAAACGATTACGCACGAACGCACTCGAACTGGGACGCCGTTTTTACGCCGAGCCGGCGAAGGCCTTCGCCAAGCGCATCTCCGTCTTTGTGGGTAAGCGGAAATGACTGATTACTGGTCTTGGTAGCAGTCGAGGTACTTAATTCCCGATCCGGTGTTAAAAATGACCACGCGTTCGCCAGGCTGAATTTTGCCTGCGGAACGGAGCGATTTTAGAGCGGCGAAGCAGGCAGCAGCTTCGGGCGCGACAAAGAGACCCTCGTTCGATCCCACTTCACGCGTGATACCGATCATTTCTTTATCAGCAACGGCAATCGCACCGCCGTTGGACTGATGAAGGATATTCAGAATCAGGAAATCGCCGATCGCTTTTGGAACACGCAGACCAGAAGCAATTGTGTGCGCGTTTGGAAATTCCCCAGCGCTTTTTTCTCCGGCTTCGAACGCGCGAACGATTGGCGCGCAACCAGTGGCCTGCACGGCGAACATGCGCGGACGCATTGTCCCGATCCAGCCGAGCGCCTGCATTTCATCGAACGCTTTCCACATTCCAATGAGCCCGGTCCCGCCACCGGTGGGATAAAGAATTAAATCGGGCAATTCCCAGTTGAATTGCTCCGCCAATTCATAACCGAGCGTTTTCTTTCCCTCGACGCGATACGGTTCTTTAAGCGTGGACACGTCAAACCAGCCTTCCTTTGTTTTGCGCCGCGCGATCTCAGCGCCACAATCCGTGATTAATCCGTTGATCAACGTCACATGAGCGCCCAATTCACGGCACTCGATGATGTTCGCGCGCGGTGTATCGCGCGGCATGAAGATGTGCGCTTCCAGGCCGGCCCGGGCCGCGTAGGCGGCAAGCGCTCCGCCAGCATTACCGGCGCTGGGGACGGCGAGCTTGGTTGCTCCGAGGTGTTTTGCCATGGACACGGCGACACTCATCCCGCGCGCCTTGAAACTCTGCGTCGGGTTTAGCGATTCGTCCTTGATCCAGAGATCGATGTCACCGCCAAACTTTTGCGCGCGCAACAGCGGTGTTCCGCCTTCGCCTAACGAAACCGGCTGAACATTGCCAGGCAGCGGCAACACTTCGCGATAGCGCCATAATGATTTCTCACGTCTCGGCAGCGTCTCGCGTTTCAGTGTCCGACTCGCAGCGGCGAGATCGACAATCGCAAAAAGCGGTTTACTGCAGGGAAAACAGAGATTCTGCAGACGCGACCACTCGTGCTGACGGCCGCAAGCGCTGCATTCAAGGCGCGTGACAAACATGGGACAATAAAGCGTAGCACGTTTGCGGCTTGTGGTAGATTTGCCGCGATGGATTTGATGACACTGACTGAAATTCGCCGCTCGGCACAGAATGGCGGGGTGCCTGCGCGCGTACATGTGCAGGTAGAAGCGGCCACTGCAAAGACCCAACGCGAAGGGAAGCCATATTGTGAATTGGCTTTGGCAGATGCGTGCGATCGGATGACGCTACGGGTATGGAGTGATCATCCCGCTTACAAATCATGTAGCGCATTCACCACTGAAAGTTTCATCGAACTCACTGGCGATTTTCGTGTACACCCGCAATACGGACTCGAAGCAGAAAAGTGGATGGTACGGCCACTCTCTGACCAGGAGAAAAAGGAATTGTTGGAAGGACCGGCAGATTTGCGCGCAAAGCAAGCATCTGACTGGGAATTTATCGTGCAGTCCATTGGCACGATTGTTGATCCTCGCTTTCGCGCATTGTCCGAAACATTCGTCAGCAAATGGGGCGACCGATTTCGTCGCGCCGCCGCAGCTCGCAAATATCATCATGCCCGGCGCGGCGGCCTCGTCGAGCACACGGCGCAAATGATGCGGCTGGCGAGGGCCATCGCGCCTGTCTATTCGCAGTTAAACATTGATCTTTTGATCGCTGGCATTCTTTTTCACGACTCAGGTAAGCTTTGGGAAAACCAGTTTTCTGAAACCGGCTTCGTTATGAGCTACGACGAGCTTGGTGAATTGGTCGGTCACATTTCGATCGGGCTCGAGATCGTCAATTCGTTGTGGCAAAAGCTCGCTGCCGAAAACGCAGATGTCTGGAAAACGTATCGACCGCCCTCGGAAGATGTGCGCATACATCTTCTACACCTTATTGGTTCACATCACGGTGACAAGCAATTGGGTTCGCCTGTTGATCCGAAAACACCGGAAGCAATGGCACTGCATTACATTGATAATCTCGACGCCCGTCTGGAAATGTTCGCCGCGGGTTACACAACAGCAAAACCGCTGGCACCGCGTATTTTTGATCGCGTGCGACCATTGCCGGGAAATTTAGTTAAATCGCTGGAGAAATTTCAGCAGTCAGCCGTGCAAGCCCCAAGAGACGAACTTTTGTGATGCGATACGAACACACGCAACGAACGATCCTCACGGACTGGTGGCTGCAGTCGAGCGTTTGATCGGACGCATCTTAGCGCGATCAATCCACAGCGCTCACAAGATGAAGGGCGGAACTCTGCGACGCCTAACGAGCATTCGATCGGCCAAATTCATACAGAGGCTAGCGGATCTCGTCCCTTCACTCACAATCTAACCAGTTACTACCTCGCCAGTTCGCGGAACCAATGCAAGGCGATCGAGGTCTGCGCGTCATTGACCTCATGGCCGCCACGAAAAGTTCCGATTCGAATCCTCTTAAAGCCAGTTCGCTTGATCGAACCCACGACGGCGTATTGCTGCTCCTGTGTCGCGATCCTGTCCTCGTGCCCGGCACTAACGTAAATTGGCGTATTAAGAAAGTCTGCGCCAGGCTGCAATTTCGCATATCCGTCACTCAGGTGGTCTTCATTTGCGCCGGTCATGTAAATTCCGGTGATGCGACAACCGTTTCTCGCAAGAAAAGGGGCAACATAACCCACGCCTTTGCCTCCACCCGAGAATCCTGCGCAGGCAATCGGCCACTTCTCCGACCCGGGAAAGCTCCGGTGAAGCGCGTCGATGGCAGCGAGTGTCATGGCCTCACGCCACGCCACGTTGTCATTCCTCGCATGTTGTGGACCGTCCCCAGCGAGTAACACCCAGCCTTCGGAAAGTCCGACCCTCTGGTAAAACTGAGTCAGATCATTTCGGTTCTGACGTTTAAAATCGCTTGTGGAGCACGGTACCAAAACAGGCCAGCTCTTCGTTGGATCAAAATTTACCGGGGTTGCCAGCACAGCTACTGCGTATGGAGGCACGGGGTTGCCACCTTGTCCGGCGTATGATTTTTCCAATGCACTCAGCGGAACATTTGCCTGGACGGTTGAACCCGGAGAAAAGCTCGTGCCAGCGAACTTTAAAGAATCTCCGGCTGCAGCTACGACTAATGTCGAAACTACATTTAGCGTTACGAATATCTGGCTCGCTATGATTAATCTCTTCAAAAAAATTGCGTATCAAATAAAAGCTTCTCGCCGAGTCGTAAAGTGTCAACGGTCCAGTTAAATCGAAATGGCTACACCAGTTCGATGAGCGCTTGCGTTACTGGCAGTTCGCTTAGTGACCACAATCGAAGCGCCGCTTCGCCTCTGCGAGATATGCCTCGTCGATTTCAAATCCGATAAACTTTTTCACGCCGCAGCGCTGCGCGGCGACGGCTGAATTTCCAATGCCGAAAAACGGATCTAGCATCGTTTTGACGCGCGAAATGCCATGTAATTTGATGCACCATTCAGCCAGTTGAACCGGAAACGTCGCAGGATGCGGTCGTTCTTTTTCGCGGCTCTGAATCGTCTCGTATGGAATGAACCACGTGTTGCCGCGACAGCGTAGATCACTGCCACGAGTGTGCGACCAGCGCACGATGTTGCTCTTGTCCTGGTACGGAACGCCGATTGCGAGGCGGTCGAGGTCCACACGCCCGGTTTTCGTGAAGTGAAAGACCGATTCATGACAATCGTTAAGAAACCGCTTCGAATTGATGGGCTTGAAATGACCGTGCGACCTCAGATCGCCCTTTCTATCTTCAACTGCAATCGACTTGATCCAGTGAATCGTGTTCTGCAAGAAAAATCCGCCTGAGGCGGACGTCAGCTCGATCACGATTTGGTGGGGCAACATCGGATTCGATGGCGCGGAGCCGACGTTCAGAAAAAAAGATCCGTTCGCTCGTAGAATTCTTCGAATTTGTGTTGACCATTTGGTGCACCAATTCAGATACGATTGCCGGTCCTGCCGATCGGCATATTGCCTGTAGTCAATTCCCAGGTTGTAAGGCGGGGAGGTCACCACAAGATCGACACTTTCATTTGTCAGTCGCGACATTCCCTGTACACAATCTTCGCAGCGAAAATCAAAACGCGTCATTGATGTAATCTGGTGACTTGGCGTGGGTCGTACAAGCAAAAAGTTGCGCGCGTTCTGCTACTGGGGAGCGCAGGCTGCTAGCCGAATGCATTTACGAACGAACGCAAACACTAAAAACCTCGGCACGGGTTCGCGACAAGCCGCCGTGAACTACAGGCTGGCAGCCTGTGCTCCCAGAAGCTCGCTCGCACATTTGCGCGAATTCGCTTACTTTCTTCCAATGGCGGACAAGCCCTCGAAACTGAAGATCGCCGATCGTGAGTTCACCTCACGCCTGCTGGTCGGCACGGGGAAATTCGCGTCGAACGAATTGATGCGGGACGCGCTCATTGCCAGCGGCACTGAGCTGGTGACCGTGGCGCTGCGGCGCGCCGATATCTCCGGCAAGCACGATCCGTTTGCCAGCATTCTCGACTTTATCGACCCAAAACGGTTCCTTCTCCTGCCGAACACGAGCGGTGCGCGCAATGCGGACGAAGCCGTGCGCCTGGCACGGCTGGCGGCGAGCGCAGGCTTGCCGAAATGGATCAAGCTCGAGATTCATCCGGACCCGCGCTATTTGCTACCCGATCCGGTGGAGACTCTGGCGGCCGCGGAAATGCTGGTGAAAGAAGGATTCACGGTTCTGCCCTACATCAATGCGGATCCGGTTTTGGCGAAGCGATTGCAGGACATCGGGACCGCAACGGTGATGCCGCTCGGTTCACCGATCGGTAGTAACCGCGGGATTGAGGCGCGTCTTCAGATTGAGATAATCATCGAGCAAGCGACAGTGCCCGTAGTGGTTGACGCCGGCCTGGGCGCGCCAAGTCACGCAGCTGAAGCGATGGAGATGGGTGCAGACGCGGTCCTAATTAATACGGCAATCGCAATTGCTTCCGACCCGGTTCGCATGGCCAAAGCATTTAAACAAGCCATTGAGGCCGGTCGCGAAGCACGCGAAATTGGGTTAGCCGGAAAGCTGGAAGTCGCGGAAGCGACTAGTCCGTTGACGGGATTTCTGACTCGATAATTTTGAAGATCGCGGCGGCATCGCTTCTTAAGTCGCGCGCGTTAATCTAGTCGAAGTCAGCGGGCAAATTCGGGTCTCTGGCGAAAGCGAATGCACGTTTCACCTGCGGTGATAAGATTCGAGATTCTGAAAGAGCGGGTAATTCTTCCTCACCAAAGAAGCAGACTGCGTCAGTCTCAAGACTCGTCCTGGCCGAACCTCCTGCAACCTCACACAGAAAAATCAGCTTATAGACATGAAAGGGACACGGAGGATGCCCCTGTCTATCGCGATCGTAAATCGCCATTAGTCTAACGGCATTGACGTCATACCCAGACTCCTCCTTTGTTTCCCGGACAGCTGCTTCGCTTGGGGACTCTCCGGGATCTACCCATCCACCTGGCAATGTCCAACCATCGCCTCGCTCCCTGACGAGCAAAATCTTGTTTTCTGAGATAACGGCCGCTCGCACGTCGATTTTTGGAGTTGCCGGTCCAGTCTCGCGTCCAAACATCGCCTTGATGGTCTGCAGTTCGCCATCGGAGTATCTAGCGGCGATCTCGGCAGCGACGTCCTCAACCTGTTGATATCGCTGCAGGTCGAATTCGGTCTTGCTGTAGTTTCGCCCATTTTGCGCAATTGATTGAAGCCTGCGAACCCAGTTGACCCAAATGTTGCTCATCAGGGGAATTTGCAGATTCGATCCGACAGTTCCTGAGCCGCTATAGCGTCGTCTCACTTACGAGCGCTTCCCGATGTCGGATGCCGCGTCTCGTCTCCTTTTGGAGTCGTTTCAGACGGCTCGACAACGCGGCCTTTGCCGCTGAACTCATCCGATCGATAAATAGGATTCCATTTAGATGATCGCCTTCGTGCTGTATCGCGCGCGCAAGAAATCCGCTCGCTTCGATTTCGATTGTGCCACCTTCCAAAGTTTGTGCGCGGACGATCACCGTATTCGCCCGTTCGATGTCACCGGTGATTTCCGGAAAACTTAAGCAACCTTCTACTCCCGTTTCGGGCGCACCGTGCAGCTCAATTTCCGGATTGATCAACACCAGCGGCATCGCAGCCTTGGGATCAACATCTTTGCCATCCACCTTCAACGTGCTCGGCCGATCTTCGACTAGCGAAACGTCGAGCACCGTGAGCTGTAAAGCTTCACCGACTTGCTGCGCTGCGAGGCCAACACCATTCGCCGCGTGCATCGTCTCGATCATGTTCGCAGCCAGTTCGCGAATCCGATCGTCCATAATGTCGATCGGTTTGCCTTTGGCCCGCAGGATCGGGTCGCCGTACTCCAAAATCGGCAGGATCATTTCTCTTCCCGCGTAAACGCCGGCAAATTTCGCACGCCCGCCAGCTTCAACGCGTCCATAACCTTGATAATCGTGCCGAAGGAAGCTTTCTTGTCGGCTTGCAGCGCGAGCGTGGACTTGCGGGTGTCCGGTAGACTGCGCACGGCGCCCTCCAGTTCGTCCACGACCACGGTTCGTCCATCGAGCTTGATCTCGTCATTTTGATCGATGCTCACGATAGCGTGTTCCAGCTCCGAAGGCTGTTTCTTTGCTGTTTTGGATTCCGGCAGATTAATCTGAACTTCCGGCTGGTCCTTCTTAAAAGTTGTAGAAACGACAAAAAAGATCAGCAGAATGATGAGAATATCGACGAGCGAAACGATGATGATGACGGGCGCCCTTCGTTTTCGTACTGCAAACTTCATGGTGTGAAATGCGCCGCGCGTTTCACGCTACCGGTGTCGAAACTGGCATCGAGCTGGCGCCGGTTGCTTTTGCCGGCGCGAATTCTCGCGAAGAGCGACCGTAGTAGCACTTACTGATCAATTCGACAACCAGCGTTTCCATTTCCACCGACATCACTTCAACTTTCCTCGAAAAATAGGTGAATCCGATCAGCGTCGGCACAGCAATCGAAAGGCCGAAAACGGTTGCGTTCAAAGCTTCGGAAATGCCAAGCGCGATCTGACGCGTGTCCGATGCACCGGAGTTCAGTCCGAGCTGGGAAAAGACATGCACCAACCCCGAAACTGCGCCGATTAGGCCGAGCAGTGGCGCGATGCCCACAATGACTTCGAGAATGATAAGACCTTTTTCCAGTCGCACCATTTCGTGGCGAGCGCGTGTTTGAACCGCTTCCACGTTTTCCGAGCGCGGGCTGCGCAAATACTGTAACGCCACGCGAGCAATCCGCGCCAGCGATGAGCCATCATGATGCACGATGCGCGACAGCCGCTCAGGGCTTTCTCCCGGGGTCAAACGTTCCATTTCGTTCTCGATCAAAGGCGGCATCACCTTGCTCCGTCGCAAAGCCAGGCCGCGCAAAATCATTATTGTCACCGAGACAATCGAGCACGCCAGCAGCGGCCACATGAAAAGGCCGCCTTTCGCAAAGAATCCAAAGACAGTATTCACGGTTTCCGGAGTTTCGATAGTTATCGCAGCAACGATCATCGGTTCGGAAAGATAATGAAACCGAGTCCGTCGACTTCCAAGCCCTCGGGAGGCAATGTGTTCGCGACATCTTCGGGAATCGGGGGAAGGTGTGCTTCGAGCACCGATTGCACGCAAACGTTTGCGAACGCCTCGTTCGAGCTGTTCTCAGTGACTTTGAGCTGCTTCACTCGTCCGCTCCGATCAATATAAAATCGAAGCCGCAGAGTCCCGATATTGACCAAGTCCTGTTTCTGCTCCACAAACGCATACCAACGCGATCCAATTGAATCTGCTACAATTTTTTGGTAGCGGCCAAGTGGCGTTCCCAAGGCATTAACGGAGGAAATACCGCGATTGGTGATGTTTCCGGCGATGTGTGTTCGCTGCTTCAACCGCCGATACGCCGACTGCGGTTGCGATGTTGCGGCTGAGGTCTCACGTGTTGGCGCGGGTCTTTGAGTTAACATCGCAAATTGCTCCGCC
>DASSFL010000115.1:0-1118 GCA_035694525.1 Candidatus Udaeobacter sp.
CAACTCGCAGGCACACCGATTGGAAGTAAGACGCCGGTCCATCCCAACGATCACGTTAACATGTCGCAATCGTCCAACGATTCGTTCCCCTCTGCGATGAATATCGCTGCGGCAGTGAACGTAAAAGAACAATTGCTACCGCCGGTAACGGCGTTGCGCGACGCGATCGCAGCCAAGGCAGAGGAATGGAAAGACGTGGTCAAGATCGGCCGCACTCATATGCAGGACGCGACTCCGCTCACGTATGGGCAGGAGTGGTCAGGTTATGTCGGCATGCTCAGCGACAATCTCGATCGCATCGAGTATGGCCTGAAAGGAGTCTATCGGCTCGCGCTCGGCGGCACGGCCGTTGGCACTGGCATCAATGCCGCACCGGGATTCGGGGAAGCGGCCGCTGCTGAAATTGCGAAGCTCACAGAGCTGCCGTTCGTTAGTGCACCTAACAAGTTCGCGGTGCAGGGTGCGCACGATGATCTGGTGGCGCTCTCCGGCACGCTTCGGACGCTGGCAGTGTCGCTCTACAAGATCGCCAATGACATCCGATTGATGTCGTGCGGGCCGCGAGCCGGTTTTGCCGAGCTGATCATCCCCGCTAACGAGCCGGGCTCATCGATCATGCCAGGGAAGGTAAATCCGACGCAAGCTGAAGCACTGAGTATGATCTCCGTGCAAGTTATGGCGAACGATGTGGCGGTGGGGTTCGGCGGCGCCGGTGGTTATCTGGAAATGAATGTTTACAAGCCGCTAATCATCTCCAACGTCACCGATTCGATCAGGATCTTGAGAGAAGGCTGCACGAACTTCCGGAAGTTTCTGATCGAAGGCACAAAACCCAACCTGAAAAAGATCAAGGAGTACGTCGACCGCTCCCTTATGTTGGTGACGGCGCTTTCGCCCGTTATTGGTTACGACAAATCCTCCAAGATCGCGCACTACGCCTTGGATAACGATCTAACGCTCAAGCAAGCCGCACTCAAACTGGGCTTCGTAACCGAAGAAGTGTTTAATCAAGTCGTCGATCCCGCAAAGATGGTTCATCCTTACGTGGCAAAAGCGAACTGATCGGGAATCCCCAGCAACTTTAACAACGAAAGCAAACATACGATATGAAAGCCCTC
>DASSFL010000116.1:0-6864 GCA_035694525.1 Candidatus Udaeobacter sp.
CGCTCAACACGAGCGAGCCCGAGATCGAAGACGAGCTTCGCTACGCGCGCCGCCGTTTGGATCTCCGTCTCCAGAATGTTCGATTGCAGAGGATACAGCAGGCCCTGATTCAGTAGGTCGGCCGGCACCTGGTCTGCAACCGCTTGCCCAGCTTCAATGAACAGCTCGTCGGGAACGCGCTTCGCTTGGGTCGCGAAGATCGCCATTCCAACCGCCGGGAATATGTAGAAGTTGTTAGCTTGTCCCGGCAGGAATGTTTTCCCATTGAGGTGAACTGGCGGAAACTGCACACCGGCTGCGTAGATCGCTTTGCCTTTCGACCAGGTATACGCTTGCTCCGCCGTGCACTCGGCGTGCTCGGTCGGATTTGAAAGGGCAAGTATCACAGGCCGTTCGTTAATCCGCGACATGGCCTCGACGACTTTTTGGTTAAACGCTCCTCCTATCGTGCTAACGCCGATGATCGTTGTCGGTTTGATGCTTTCGATCGCCGCGACGAAATCCCGCGTCGACGCATGCTTGTGCGCATACGGCTGTTGGAAATCGACAAGATCTGTGCGTGTCGACTCCAACAGGCCATTGACGTCGAACAAATAGACGCGCGCCTGTGCTTCCTTCAGCGGCAAACCTTGCTGAACCAACGCGGAACAGAGCAGGTCGCCGAGGCCAATACCGGCAGAGCCCGCGCCGAGAAACAAATACTTTTCGTCCTTCAGTTTGGTGCCCTTTAGCTTGGTAGCGTTGATCATTCCCGCGAGAGTGATCCCAGCTGTCCCTTGAACGTCGTCGTTGTAGACACAGTACTTGTCGCGGTAACGCTCGAGCAGGTGCACCGCGTCAACCCCGGTCCAGTCTTCAAAGTGAACGCAGCACTTCGGGAATACTTCCTGCACCGCATCCATGAATTCATCGACAAACGAGAAAAGCTCCTCCGTCGGCGGACGTGTCTTACGCAGGCCCAGGTAGAGCGGGTCATACAAGTATTGCTCGTTATTAGTCCCCGCATCGAGATACATCGGCAGCAGGTATTGCGGCGGAACTCCCGCACACGCGGTGTAGAGCTGTAACTTGCCGATAGGTATACCAGCGCCGTTCGCTCCAAGGTCACCCAGGCCAAGGATGCGTCCGCCGTCTGTCACGCAAATGAAGCGGACATCCTTCTGCGGCCAGTTCTTTAGAACGTCTTTGACCTTTCCGCGGCGTGTTATCGACAGATACATGCCCCGAGGTCCCCGGTAGATGTGGCCAAACTTGAGGCAGGCTTCGCCAATGGTCGGGTCATACACGATCGGCAAAAACCGCGCCGGATCGGACATCACAGTCCGATAGAAGAGCGTCTCGTTGTGATCGAGTAGATTCACCAGATAGATATAGCGATCGAGATCCGTGGTCTTATGGCTGAGTTGCATCAGCACACGCTGTAACTGCAAGTCCTCCGTTTCGGTTACGTCCGGGACGAGCCCGACGAGTCCACGCGCTTCCTTCTCAGCCTCAGTAAAAGCGGTTGATTTGTTGAGTTCTGGGTCATGAAGCACGTCAACGCCTCGCTTCCCTTGTAGTGTTGTTTGGTTCATATGTTTGGTTGTTGGATTAGTTAGTTTGGTTGATTGCTTGGTCTGATTAGTCGTCGTCCTTTCTCAAGCTTTCGAAGAGCGAGATTTCAGAATTCTGACATCTCGCGTGTGATTGTTAGCCGTAATTGTTTTTCCGGTGGGGGTTGACCTGTCCGGTCGAATCGAAACCGAAGAGTAAAATCACCAAGACGAATATGATTAGTGCTAAGCTCATGGCTCCCTCCATCATCGACAAAAAATCGCTGCCGCGAGGAAACCCAGAAGAACCCCGATCAACGGACTCGAGATGGCAAACCAGAAGGAAACGCGCCAGCCGGACTCTTGAGCGATTGCATTTGTCTTCATGCTAATTCCTCAAGCAGCCCAACATCGATATTTCACAAAACGTGAAATTTCTTTTGTGTGCTTTAAGCGGAGTACCAGCGCGACGGCTTCGCAATGTTCGTCGCTGAAAGCAGGAAGACGTTTCGTTTAGGTGCTAGCGGCAGCGACTTCCCGGAGCGCGTTAAGGTGTTCCTGCAGGAATTGCTGCGTGCGCTGATTGGTCCAATCCAAGCTCACACCTGAATCGACGACCAAGTCTCGCTGCCGATGATCGTCAATGTTTTCAACGTCGATAGCTACTGCCACGAACGTCGGTGCATCATTCATTGGCTCCTGGACGACGCGCGCGGGACCGCGGGCTGTGAACGCGAGATTGCCTTTGGCGAAAATGGTGAGCGCCACTTTTGGATGCTCGCGCAGTCGCGCGAGCGACTCACGACAGCGCTTCAATCTCAATAAGATTTGGCGATCTCCGATCCGAAGAGGAGCGGTAATCGGGATCGCGTGGACCTCCTCGTTTTGCGTGCTAAGCACCGCGATCGTTGTTTCCGGCCATTCGGGCAGTGGCTTGCGTTTTCTATAATGCTGCTGAGATGCAACCACGATAGGTTGATCTCTGCACAGCGCAGCCAGCGTCTGCTCGTCCAGGTTCAGGTGCGCCCGCACAAGCTCGGGCGGCGTCAGCGCCATCCATTGATTTAACGACACGCAGGCAAAGTGCGCGCCCAAGTTGCTTCGAATCGGGCGCGCACCGTTGCCGTTAATTGTCGTCTGCTCATTCACAATCGTAGAAGGTCATGCTGCCGGAGCGTCAGCTGCTAATTGGACTTTTACGCGCGAGTCTTGCATCTCGTTGCGGTATCGGAAGGTGCTCGCCGCTATTGCGACGACACCAACCGTGATGACTAATGGCAGCACTGGAGCGTAAATCGGCGCATGAATAAGGAGAAGCCCTCCGGCCGTGGCACCGATGACAAGGGAGATAAGTATGCTCCGCAATCGGCGGCGCTCGTCACTCATCAAGGGAAGATAGCGCACGTTGCTAGCCGCGAAGATGAAGGTAGCGGTGGCAGCGGTTGTAAATGTGCCCCCTACGTCAAGCTTGCGAACCGCACCGCTCTGAATGCCCATCGCCAGCCCCCAGACGGCCAGGAGAACGGGAATAACGTTGAAGCCGGGCCGGGCGCTGGTCGCAAGCCATATCAGCACGAAGCAGAGATGGGCCAGGAGCGAGAAGCCAAGAGCTAACGTCGTGCGTTCCGGCCATACGATGCCAGTCGCCTGCTCGTCCTTAGGCGCATATTGCCTGACAATCTTCGTGGCGAGGAAGACGCCGACCGCGAAGCCAGCCATTGCGGCGAGGACCGATATAGCCCGGGGCGCGGCCACCCCGTAGATGGTCGAACCGGTGGTGCCCGCGATCACCATTCCCAAAAAAGCGAAGTTACCGGTCATAAACGCGGTGAAGACCTTTCCCAAAGCAAGAAAACTGATCGCGTCCACGGCGCCAGATGAAATCGTGAGCGCATTGAGTAAGTTGTTGCGGACTGAGACGTAGTTAATCTCGCCCTCAGCTCTTCCGACAGCTGTCGTGACAGAATTTGTACTCATAGAGTGTTCCTCGTAGTTCCGGCTCATCTTGCCGGAGTGCCTTGTTAGGCGCTCCGAACAAGATTGCGGCCGATAGTTATTTAACGATGACCGGTTTGTCCTTGCGCAGAACGGCTAGCGTCTGCTGGTCCAGATTCAGGTGTTGCTGCACAAGCTCGGGTGGCGTCAGCGCCATCCACTGGTTTAGCGACACGTCGGCAAAGTACGCGCTGGGAAACATTTCCAGGAAACGCAGCGTCTCATCGCCTGTGTTCTGGACGTAGTGGCCCATTGCGAACGGGACGTAACCCACGTCGCCCGCCTGGTAGTCAAAGGTCCGTGCCTTCCCACTGTCGGCGAACACCGTCATGCGGCCGCGTCCACTAATATAGTACTGCCACTCGTCCGTGTTCGGGTGCCAGTGCAGCTCTCGCAATCCACCCGGCTCGACCTCGACCAGCGCCCCTGCGATCGTTTTCGCGGCCGGGAAATTGCTCGAATCGACAATGCGCACCTGTCCGCCCGCCACTTTGATCGGCTTCTGAGCCGAGAGGCGGTAGGTGAAGCTCTCAGGCACAAAGCCTGCGGGCGATACAACGGCATCGCCGGCCAGCGGACCGGGCACTTTGCCCGGAAAGATCCACCGGGTTTTTTCTACGTTCTTAGGCAGATTGGCAAAGGCCGCTTCGGACACGCCGAAGTTCTTGGCCAATATCTCACGTGGAGTGTGCGCGAACCAGTCGCTGATGAGGAAGGTCTCGTTCTCCGAGAAGTTACCGTCATCAAACACCAGGAGGAACTCGACGCCTTCCTCGAGCCCCTGGATCGAGTGGGGAATGCCGGCCGGGAAGTTCCAGATGTCGCCCGCGCTCACGTCGTCAATGAAGTTACGCCCTTGGGCGTCAACGGCGGTGACACGGCAGCGCCCGGCGAGCACGTAGCCCCATTCGGCCTCCTTGTGCCAGTGCATCTCGCGAATACCTCCGGGTTGGAGGCGCATGTTCACCCCCGCCATTTTGGTGGCGACCGGCAGCTCACGCACTGTTACCTCACGCGCCCATCCGCCCGAGGATAGTCGGTTCCTGGCGGTAGAGTAGGAGAATTTCAGGTTGGGAACAGTACCGGCGTCGGTTTCTGGCGAGGCCAGTAAATCTGGGTTCTCGCGTTCCACGGGAATGTTACGCGGCCCCAGGATCGGTGCACCCCAGGTTCCCCGAATCGGCTCCCCGCTTCCGTTAGTTATCGTTTGTTCTCTCTTGTTGATGGTTTGGATACTCATGTTGGTTAGTTGATTTGTTTAGTTAGTTGGTTGTTAGTTATGTTATTTAGTTTTCGGTTTGGTTAGTTGATTCGTTCGATTTAGTTTCATTTCCTTCTCAAGCTTTCGGAGAACGACATCTCAGAAATTTTAAATTTTCTGCGCCTGTGCGTTTAGGCACGATCATTGGTTAGTTCAATGACTCTGCCGGTATCGGCTTCGAATTGTTGGCGCCTGTTTCGCTAATCGCTGGCGCCTCCCGATTCGTTCGACAGTATGTTTATCGTTCGCGTCTGCCGCGCTCGATTGGTAACGGGAACCAACGTGCCTGATTGGTCTCGCTGACCCTGGCTTGTGCGGCCGATTCGAAGTCCATGCCCATCGTAGTTTCGTTATCGGAACCGACCGGCACGCGCTCCAAACGCAATTTCCACCGTCCCGAATCGAATTGTGGAATTGCCCTAAAATCCGCTTTCCGAGTTCTCATAGTGTTTCCACGATGGCTGCGGCTGCAAATCCGATCGCCACGCCAATCAACGGGCTCAGGACCGCAAACCAGAAAGAAATGTTCCAATCTGAGTTGCTAGTGGGATTTGTTTTCATGCTACCCTTCTCAAGCATTCGAAGATCGACATTTTAGGAAACGTGAAATCTCTTCCGCGGCATTTTTTCCTTACTTGGTGACGATTTTTCGCCGGTCCGGTTCGGACTCCACGTCGTGTGACCACGCATTGCCATTTATCACAACCCAGTGTCCGATCTCGTCCGGTGATACTGGTTTTCGCGGATAGGGCCACGCAAAACGCGCATCGGCGCTGGCCGCCGTCGCGATTAACAGCGTTGCAACTATTGTTTTGGTTTTCATAAATAGATTCCTAACGAGGTTGGGGAAGCTTCATCGTTAGGATAAAGCGGACGTATTCAGGCGTGGATATGATTAGCACGTCACGGCATCCAGCTTGCTTAATGGCTTCGGCTGTACGCCACATTTCCGCCTTTGTTATGCGGACCTCATTCATGTGCGAAAATGTCGTTGGTCCGATCTGCCCGGCTTTGGAGCAATTCGCAGATGAGACCGCGAATCTGCCGACGCACCGTTTCCGGGCGCCTTTAGTGCGCCTACCATGGTCTTCAGGAGTCGGATTTCTTTTCACATCATTTTCTCAAGCATTCAAAGGTGGACATCTCACAAAACCTGAAATGTTTTATGCCAATGCATTAGGCGCAGTACACAACTGTTGCGCAATCGATGCTCGATTGAGACTGCGCCTCTTAGAGAGAACCAGACTCGGCGGAGCTCTCAGTCAACGCTTTGAAACGCGGATCGTTCCGGAGCGGATCGAACATCGGATCGAGCCGAAGCAGGGCAGGAGTGAGCGGCATGGATTGGGCGAGCATACCGGCACGTGGTATCGAGAGTAGTTTTTGTAAAGCGGCAATGGCGCGGTCGGGTTCGCCCGTGCCCGCCGCTACCCGGGCGAGGGTCTCGATCCGAGCGCTACCCGCCACCGCGTCTTGCTCGATCGGGCGCATCGCCATACCCCGTTCGGCCAGAGCCAATGCGGTGGCTTTGTCACCGAGACCCATATTGATCAGCGCGAGATCTCCAATGACGAAATAATTTTCCGGCTGTTCTTTCAGAAAAGATTCCAGCTCACTGCGCGCCTGTCGCCAAGTTTCCTGGGCGGCGGCATGGTCGCCGGCGACTTCTTGCGCCCATCCTAACCAAAAGCGGAGTTCGCCATTGAGAAAACCTAACGCTGGATCAGGCTTGGCCAATATCTCCTTGAGCCGCGGAATGATTGGTGCAGGGCGGCGCTCCAGGATCGCTTGGTAAACTTGTGTTTCCAACGCGGAGGTGTCGTCGGCCGCCGGATGGAGCGGAGCGAGGATCGCCGAGGCTCGCGGCAGGTCGCCTTCGGCTTGTGCGATAGCGGCCTTGCTCACGAGGGTATCCAGGTCGTCCGGTGTGATATTGAGAACCTGATCAAGCTTCCGCTGCGCTTCGGGGAAACGACGGAGACTGATATAGGAAAGCGCGTGCTGGCTGAGGAGAAAAACGTTGCGCGGGTCGAGCCGCTCGGCTTCGTTGAAATATGACACGCTCCGGTCCCACTG
>DASSFL010000117.1:0-1377 GCA_035694525.1 Candidatus Udaeobacter sp.
CCTACCTCGGGCTCGTAGTCGGGAGGTTTCCCTTGTACAAATCCGGCAACATCGATGCCGGTCCATTTTTCGGAGTCCCACCAGACCAATTTTTTCCGTTCGCTCCAGGGACGGCCATCCGGCCGCGCGCTGGCGCGATTATAAATGATCCGGCGATCGCTCGGCCAGCTGAAGCCCCAGCCGTGACCAAGATAATCCCGTGACTTCCGTGAGTTCGCCTTGTTCACACCATCGCGACCAAACACACCGGAGTAAATCCAGGCGCCGCATGCAGTGGATCCGTCGGCTTTCAATTCGGCGAAGCGATTGACCTGTGGGCCGTGATGCGGATTCCCGTCGCGGTCGACACCGCCGAAGAGAACGCCGTCGCTCTCGCCGCGGTCAGCGCCCGCGGCTACAGGTTCGGTTTGCCAGCCGTTGATCTCTGCGAGCACCGCTTCCATTTTCGGCTCCCCGAGCTCATCTTCCGGATACCACCAATCCAGCGCCCGCAACGGTTCATCGAGCGGGTCGTCTGATTGTTTTGCCTTGGCGATCAGACGCAATGCGAGTTGATGTATAAACCATCCGTCCGAACGCGCGTCGCCCGGCGGGTCCACCGCTTTTTCGCGCCACTGTAAAAGACGTTGCGTATTCGTGAAGGCGCCTTCTTTTTCGGCATGTCCGGCTGCAGGGAAAAAGAACACCTCAGTCTCGATGTCCTCGGGCTTCAATTCACCGCGCTCCACTTCAGGGGATTCGCGCCAGAAATTTGCTGATTCGATCTCGACCATCTCGCGCACGACCAGCCACTTCAATTTCGACAGCGCTTTTCGCTGGAGTTGCGAGTTCGGCGCACCGACGGCCGGATTTTGCCCGATGAGAAACATGCCTTCCATTTTTCCGTCGAGCATGTCGTAGAGATATTCGAAGAAGGAATGGTTGCCGGTGAGTTTCGGAAGAAAGCCATAACCGAAATCGTTCTCCGCTGTCGCGTTTTTCCCATAGTAAGCTTTGAGCGTACTGATGAGATATTTGGGATAATTCGACCAGAGCCCGGTTTTTTTGGTGTAGTTATCCAGATAGCGCTGAAGAGTCTCATCGCCTTTACGCGGCATCGTCAGGTAGCCGGGCAGAATGTCGTACAGTGTCGGAATATCAGTGGAGCCCTGGATTGAGGCATGACCGCGCAAGGCGAGAATTCCGCCGCCGGGTCGGCCGATATTTCCAAGTAACAATTGCAAAATCGCAGCCGTTCGAATGATCTGCACTCCCTTGGAATGCTGCGTCCAGCCGACTGCGTAGCAAACCGCGGCGGTTCTCTCCGGGCCAGATGCAGCGGCGAGACAATGCGCGACTTTGTGAAAAAGGTCTGGCGGAATGCCGCAGATTTTCTGC
>DASSFL010000118.1:0-35789 GCA_035694525.1 Candidatus Udaeobacter sp.
TGAGACCGCAATACACATTGGCCGCGGTCAATACCAACGTGAGGACGACACCTATAATTATCCCGCGGATGGTAAGTTCGACGCGCACAGAAAGCGGAGAATAGTCTGGAGTCGCGGAATCGGTCAAGATGCATGCCCCCCACGTGCGGGAATGCGGTCCGCGGATCAAAACATCTCTACGGGCGAGCGTTGAACGCTTTGAGGAGTCGTTTGCCTGGCGCGCTCTTCGCCCAGGACGGCAACACGCAGGTCCCAAATCTCGTCGTCGACCTTGCGGAAAGCAGCTTCGGAAAATTCGTCAGGTGGTGTAAGTCTTTCTTTGAATCGCGCGACGTTCTCCAATGCGCGATCGATTTGATCTGCCGGCGATGCAGCGAGCAATCGTTGTACATTCTCAATCTCAGGAATGCGGTGGCAGATCATGGTCATGTCGTTTCCCGCGGCAATGGCCAGGCGAATTGTGTCCTCAAGCCGATACCCGGTAAGGATCGCGCCCATATCGAGATCGTCAGTCATGACGAGACCATCGAAACCGAATTCGTTGCGCAGCAAATCCGTAACGATCCGGCGCGACAAAGTGGCAGGCGTCTTTTCCGCCTCAAAGCACGGATACCAGCCGTGACAGATCATCATGCTGTCCACGTCTTTGGCGAATTCGCGAAATACTGCCAGCTCATTCCGGTCCAGTTGTTCGCGGGTGCGATCGATCCGCGGCAATTCATAGTGGGCGTCAGAGCCCGCGGCGGAGTAACCCGGAAAATGTTTGCCGCAGCTCGCGATCCCCTGCCCTCTCAACGCGCCGTTGAATGTGCCGGCGTTGCGAACGACTTGCTCGACTGTTTTCCCATAACATCGCCCGCGCAGTGAATTTTCTGCGTCGTCATCGAAGGAAATGTCCAGCACTGGACACAGGTCGAGGTTGAAACCGAAAAGACGGAGCAACCGGCCGGTGATGTCGCCATGACGTCGGATCAGTTCGATGTCGTTCCTGTCGCGCAGTTGCTGAGCATTGGGCGGCTCGCTGCCAATCAATCGAAGACGCGAAACGCGGCCGCCTTCCTGGTCGACGGTGATGATGGGCTCGATGTCACTTAAATCGCGGAGGTCATCGATCAGTTTTCTCAATTGCGGTGCGCTTTCAATATTGCGGCCAAAGAGAATAAAGGCCCCCGGTTTTACTTTCCGGAATAACTTCGCCGTTTTAGCGTCTACTTCCTTCCCGGGCACACCGGTCATGATCAGCTGGCCGTACAAATCCGCTTTCATGGGCGGCAAAGAGTAACGCCCAACGCTGAACATTCAACGTCCAACGCCCAATTATCAGAGACGCTTTCAGTTGAATGTTGAGCATTGAACGTTAAGCGTTGAGCGTTGAAAAAGATCGCAATCTACGGGGGTACATTTGATCCGATTCATCACGGCCATCTTATCGTCGCGCGCGAGGCCCTTGAGAGACTTGGCGCTGATGAAGTGATCTTTATTCCCGCTCGCGTTTCGCCCCTCCGAAAGGCCGCACCTATTGCGAGAGACGAAATACGATTATTGATGATACAAGCCGCCATTGAAAACGAACCTGGATTCGCTGTGGATGATTGCGAAATGCGGCGCCCACCTCCTTCTTTTACCATCGATACGGTCGAGCAAATCAAACGGCGCACAGGCGATGCAACGATTTACTGCCTGATCGGTGAGGATAACGTCGATAAGCTTACAAAATGGCGACGCTTCGCCGACTTGGAAAAGATGGTCCGTTTTGTTGTTCTTGATCGAAGTGGTCAACGACCGAGCCATGTCTATCCGGTTATTCGCCGAAAAATCGACATTTCTGCGACCGAAATCAGAAAGAGAGTTGCCACTGGTCGGTCGATTCGATATTTCGTACCGTCGGCAGTAGAAGAGATCATTCGCCGCGAAAAACTTTACCTGGAGCAACGGAAATAACCCCGGAAAATTTAGCCAGAACCTGCGCCGACCTCGCCTCAAACAAAAAGGCCGAAGAGATTGTCGTCCTCGACCTGCGCGCGATCTCGACGTTCACGGATTTTTTCGTGATTTGCTCGGCTACGTCCGAGCCGCAGCTAAAAGCAATCGCAAGCGAAATTGAAACGCGTTTGAGAGAGGACCATTCCATCCGGCCCGTGGCGATTGACGGGTTTCCCGCGAGCCAATGGATTGTGCTCGATTATCTGCAAGTGGTTGTCCACGTTTTTCATCGGGACAAACGATCTTTTTACAGCTTGGAAGACCTGTGGGGCGACGCGCCCCGCCTCGAATGGGAAGCGGCCGCAGCGCGCTGATTGCCACCTGGATCGGTGCTTGTATCAAGCACCTATCCCACGTTCCATTTCGGCGCTGGGCACAAGCACCGCTGCAATCTATTTCTTTGGCGACGGCGGGGCCGCTGGGCTGGGGGCTTTTGCCGGAGCCGCAGGCGCAGGCGTGGAAGCGGGCTTGGCATCCAGCAGTTCCACTTCAAAAATCAGAGTCGAATTGGCGGCGAGGTCTGGACTGACAGATCTTTCGCCGTAGGCAAGGTCTGACGGGATAAACAATTGATATTTTGATCCTACTTTCATCTGCTGAAGCGCTTCGGTCCATCCCTTGATGACGCCATTAACTGGAAAAGTTGCCGGTTGCCCGCGCTTGTAGGAACTATCGAATTCAGTTCCATTGATCAGAGTTCCACGGTAGTTGACCGTTACTGTGTCGGTGGCCTTCGGTTGCGCTCCGTTTCCGTCTTTTAGGACCTTGTACTGCAACCCGCTGGCAGTTGTCTTCACGCCTTCTTTCTTTTTGTTTTCCTCCAGAAATTTTGCGCCTTCTGCCTTATTCTTGTCCCCTGCTTGTTTCTGTTTTTGTTCCATATCTTTTTCAAACGTTGCCATGACCTCCTTGATTTGATCAGGGGTCAGTTGCGGTTTCCCCGCGAGGGCGTCTTTGATGCCAGAAGCGAGCAGCTCGGGACTAATATCCACCTTTTGCCGGCTCAGGTTGAATCCAATCTGCAGACCAATGCTATAGCTGACTTTGTCTTTCTGGTCCTTGAGTTGTGTCGATTTCTCTTGCCCAAACAAAGGCAATGCAAGTAAGGATGCGCTGAAAATGACGATAAGTTGTTTCATAAAAGGTGTTCTTTGCGCGGATTCAGTTAAATTGGTCGCCGCGGAAAGTGGGACGCTAATAGATAAACGCCGCCCGTCAAGAACAGAGGAGTGCTCGCGATCCGAAGGCCGCTACTTTTTGGCCGCGTTGATTTTTGCCGCGCTTATCGTCCTTCTACCAAGGCCGCTGTACGCGATTTCTCTGTCGCATGCTGACGTCCAGAGAATTGGAAAAAAAATCTGGCAAAACGAATGCAACGGAACGATTGCCGGCCTCACTTCGTGGAACCAAGGCGAAGATTTTGCGTCGCTTGGCATCGGCCACTTCATCTGGTACCCAAAGGGCCGCCGGGGACCGTTCGATGAAAGTTTTCCCAAGCTCGTAAGCTTTATCTCAAAGCGCGGCGCGAAACTGCCAACGTTACTCTTGGGAACTGGAGAAAAGCCGTGTCCCTGGAACTCCCGCACTGAGTTTCTTCGAGCTGAGCATTCGGCGGAGATGAATCAATTACGCCGGTTTCTCACCGATACAATCGATCTTCAGGCGGAATTTCTTATCGCCCGGTTAGAAAGCGCGTTGCCAAAAATGCTTGCCGAAGCGGTGCCCTCTGATCGAGCGAAGGTCCAGGAACAATTCGAGCGTCTCACCAAAACTCCGCAGGGATGTTATGCCCTGGTCGATTATGTAAATTTCAAGGGAGAAGGCGTCCTGCATACGGAGCGTTATCAGGGTCAGGGCTGGGGCTTGCTTCAAGTCTTGGAAGCCATGCAGGGCACTTCGGACGCTGGCGCGCCCGATGAATTCGCGCGCGCGGCAAAGACAGTGTTGACGCGACGGGTGCAAAACTCGCCGACCGAACGCCATGAATCGCGATGGTTATCGGGTTGGATTCGGCGCGTAAACAGCTACAATGGCGGCTAATCTATGCGATTTTCGACGTTGATTCGACTGGTTTTGCTGGCAGCGGCTGTGTCTTCTGCCAGCGGTCAATTCCACCTGGGACCGAAGCCGCGACAGCCGAGTCCTACCCCGCCGCCAATGCGCAAAGCGTCGACGTTCATTCAGAGGCAACAACCGTTAAAGGTAAATCAATCGTTGCTCAAACAAGCAACGCAGGACAACACCCGTATCGCCGTCTCGATTCCGAAACAGCGGGCTTACCTTATGATTGGAGAGCAAGTCGTAGCCGACGGCCCAATCTCGTCTGGCAGGCGCGGACACGAAACACCGAGAGGACATTTCAATGTGATGGAAAAGGATCCCAATCATCACTCCAGTCTTTACGGCGACTTCGTGGACGGCTCCGGCCGGGTAGTACGTGCCGGCGTCAGTGCGCGCAGCGATTCCGCGCCGAGCGGAACGCACTTTGCCGGCGCGCCAATGAAATGGTTCCTTCGACTTACCGGCGAAGGTGTCGGGATGCACATCGGAATTTTGCCTGGCTACCCCGCCTCGCATGGATGCATCCGCGAATCCGTCGATGGGGCAAAATTGTTTTACGACTACGCCAAGGTCGGTACGTCAGTAGATGTTGGCGACTTTTAGCCAATTGTCATGTCGAGCGAAGTCGAGACATCTCTGGAATTCGCATGATTGTGCACCATCCGCAGTAAGTAAGAGATTCCTCCACTTCGGTCGGAATGACAGAGAATGCAGCGCAAAGCCACCTACATGGGGGCGATTAATCTCCGCCGTAGCAATTCCAACGCAGCCTGCGTAGCAATCTGCTTAAAAGTCTCGCGGTCGGTTGGAAAAAAGAATTTCTTCGCGATCGTTTCGCCCGACGTTGCAAGGGCAACATAAACGGTTCCGACCGGCTTCTCGAGCGAGCCACCGCTCGGTCCGGCCACGCCCGTCGTGGCGAGCGCATAATCGGATTTCGCACCTGCACGCGCATGTTCGGCCAGCACACACGCGACCTGCTCGCTTACGGCACCATGCTTCTCGATAAGCTGTAAATCGACATTCAGCATGCCAATCTTGGCCTGGTTCGCGTAGCAAACATAGCCCGCAAGAAAAACTGCCGATGCGCCAGGCACATTTGTGATACGATCGGCAAGCAAGCCGCCCGTGCAAGACTCTGCAACCGCCAGCGTTTGATTGCGCTGCGCCAGTAGTTTTACGATCACTTCTTCGAGCGATTCGTCGGCTGCAGAAAAGATCGAGGGCCCCAGCTTCGATCTGATAATGGCGTCCGCCTCTTCGATCGCCTTGGCTTTCCCGACAATGCGCACATCGACCTCGCCCGGGCGCGCGCAATACCCCAGCTCAACACCGGGAATCGCAAGCACGCGGGTGCCGATCGCCTCCTCCACCAGCGACTCGCCTTTGTTGGCAATTTTGTAGAGGCGTCGCTCGATCAAAGCCGAATCCGGGACCATTGTACGCAGGATCGGTATCACAAATGTCCGAAACATTGGCTGAAGCTCACGCGGAGGTCCAGGCAGTAAAAAAAGATGCGGAGATTGAATCTCCGGATTGATGTTCGCGCGCAAATAAAGGCCCGGCGCGCTGCCATTCTGGTTGGACAGCACCTCTGCGCCAACATGAACGTCAGCCTGCCGGGCGATGCCAGAAGTCCATTTGATTCCGCGCACTCGGAGTTTTTGCTGGAGCGAAGCCAGCAACTGCGAAGATTGTCGGAGCTCCAACCCGAGCAAATCGGCAACCATCTCGCGTGTTACGTCATCGCTGGTTGGACCAAGGCCCCCGGTCACAAAAAGAATCTCGCAACGTGGAAACAATTCGGCCAGCGTTTGTCGAATCACGTCAGAGTCGGGAACAGTGCGCCGCTCCTCAATCCGCAAACCCAGCGGAAGAATCTCGCGCGCGATGAATGCAAGGTGTGCGTCCTGAACATCGCCAAGCAAAAGCTCCGTGCCGGTGTTGAGAAGAATCACGCGCATAGCCGAGTGAAAACGCAAAAGAAGTTACAACGAAAGAATCGCTTGGCTGCTGTTATGACCTCGCAACCCTGTTAACGATGTAACTCTTTTAACCTTGAAAGCTCGCCCGAAAACCTTCGGGCCTCACGCCGCGCTTTTGTCCTGTTTCTTGCGAATTAGGGGAAGCTTTTTGCCTTCCACTACTGCCCGATTGATTGTAACTTCAGCGATATCTTCGCGACTCGGCACTTCGTACATGATGTCGAGCATGATCCGCTCCAGCATTGACCGCAACGCACGCGCCCCTGTTCCCTTGGTGACTGCCTGTGCCGCCAGAGCGCGCAAGGCATCCTTAGTGACTGATAAACGCACACCCTCCATTGAGAAAAGCTTGGTGTACTGCTTCACCATCGCGTTCTTCGTCTCGGTCAAAATCGCCACCATTTCTTCCTCGGTCAGCGCATCAAGTGAGCTGACCACCGGCAATCGCCCGATAAATTCGGGGATCATTCCGAAAGCAAGCAGATCTTCCGGTTCCACATGGCGGACTGCTTGCTTTCGCAGCGCCTCCTCAACTTCGAGTGTGGGGCTGCCGAACCCCATCACTTTTTGGCCGATGCGTTTTTGAATAATTTTGTCGAGGCCGATAAATGCGCCGCCGCAAATGAAAAGAATTTTCTCGGTATTAACCTGGATATACTCCTGATGCGGATGCTTGCGTCCGCCCTGTGGCGGAACATTGCACGTGCTGCCTTCCAAAATTTTCAAGAGAGCCTGCTGCACGCCTTCGCCGGAGACATCGCGAGTAATGCTGACGTTGTCGGTTTTGCGGCCGATCTTGTCGATTTCGTCAATGTAAACGATGCCGATCTCCGCTCGTTTCACATCGTAATCCGCGTTTTGCAGGAGTCGCAGAATAATATTTTCGACGTCTTCGCCAACGTAGCCTGCTTCGGTAAGCGTCGTCGCATCAGCGATGCAAAATGGCACATCGAGAATTCGCGCGAGTGTCTTGGCCAGTAACGTTTTTCCAGACCCGGTAGGGCCGATCAGCAAAATGTTGCTCTTCTCAATCTCAACGTCAGCGAAAGGATCCGGCTGAAACGCGGCGGAGGAATCAGCAGGCTGCGAAGCTTGCAATACCCTCTTGTAGTGATTGTGGACGGCAACCGATAACGTTTTCTTCGCGGTCTCCTGGCCGATGACGTACTGATCAAGGGCGCGCCGGATTTCCACCGGCTTGGGCACACGGATATTGGAGGACTGGCGGCGAGCATCTTCGTTGAGTTCCTTATCGAGGATGCTTTTGCAAACGTTGATGCAACTATCGCAGATGTAGACGCCTGGTCCGGCGATCAATTTGCGAACCTCCGCATGGCTCTTGCCACAAAACGAGCACATGGTGAGGTTGGAAGCGCGGGCCATATTCTTCTAAGACGTTCTCCTATGCTCCGACTTTGCGCGGCAAAGCGGTTTCAGCTACTTCAACCGACCGGTCGCCGGAGGGAGGATTCGCCCCGTCGAGTAGCTTCACCTCCTTGCGAGATTTGATCACTTCGTCCACCAAACCGTAAGCCTTTGCTTCCTGGGCGGACATATAATAATCGCGATCCGAATCGGTCCTCACTTGTTCGTCTGATTTACCGGTGTGCTGCGCGATGATTTTGATGAGGCGCTTTTTCAGCTTGAACATGTAATCGACCTGACGTTCCACGTCGCTCGCCGCGCCCTGCGCGCCTCCGGACACCTGATGGATCATGATATCGGAATTTGGAAGCGCGAAACGCTTGCCTTTCGTTCCTGCACACAGCAGGACCGCAGCCATGCTCGCGGCCATCCCGAGACAATAAGTAGTCACATCACATGTCAGAAACTGCATCGTATCATAAACGGCAAGGCCGGCAGTGACTGAGCCGCCGGGCGAATTGATATAAATGTTGATGTCCTTTTTGGAGTCCTCCATTTGCAAAAACAGCAACTGCGCAATGACAAGATTAGCGATGTGGTCGTCCATCGGCGTTCCGATAAAAACGATTCGATCCTTGAGTAGTCGCGAATAGATATCGTAGCTGCGCTCGCCCCGGCCAGTCTGCTCCACGACCATCGGGATCAGCACCTGGGAAAGATTTTCGTTCGATACACTCATGATTTTTGTTCTTTTACAGCGGGTTCTTGCGCTGTCTCGACGCTAACATTTGCCTTAAGGAAATCAAGAGTCTTACCCAGCAGAATCTGTTCTGCGAATACGTCCAAGCCATCGTGTTCCTGGAGTTCCTTACGCATTTTTTCCACCGGAACGTTATAACGCGCCGCTTCTTCTCGAAGCCGCGCGTTGATGTCGTCCCGCGAAACCTTGATGCTTTCCTGTTCGGCAACCCGATGCAAAATGAAATTTGTCTTCAACCGGTGAGCAGCAAGGCCGGCCGCGCTTTCGATAAGCTCTTTCTCCTTGTCCTTTAACATCTCATCAGTAACACCACGTTCCCGATTTCGTTGCACCAGATCTGCCAAAATTCGACGCGTCTCATTTTTTAAGAGAGCCGGCGGCAATTCGAACTGAATTCGCTCGTGCAGGTATTTCACGACCTGCCCTTCTTTCGCTCGTTCGCGCTCATGCGCTTTTTCGTGCGCGAGGTCGTGTTCGATGATCTTACGCAGATCGCCCATGGTCTTTTCAGGGATCAGTTTAGCCGCAAACACGTCGTCCAGAGCTGGCAACACCTTTTGCTTAATCTCGGTCACAGTTACGTTGTAATTTGCCTGCTTTCCTGCCAGTTCTTTTACCGGGAAATCTGTCGCCAAATCGACGGTTACCGTGCGCGTTTCGCCCGGTTTCTGGCCGATCATTTGTTCGCAGAATTTCGGCAAGAAATTATCGGACGCGAGACGCAACCAGAATTTCTTCCCGCCGTGAAGATTCTTGCTCGCCTCGGGCGCAATTTCGCTGATTGGTTTGCCGTCGCTGGACCCCTCAAAGTCGATGACGCCGAAGTCGCCCATCTCCAGGCCCCGCTCGGGAACATCGACGAAATCAGCGGATTGATCGCGCAAGCGCTCAAGTGAAGCATCGATCTCCGGCTCGGAAACCGTCGTTTCCGCCAATTGCACCGGAATGTTCTTGTAATCGGGCAGTTCAAATTCCGGTGCTGTAACAACTGTCGCGCGGAACCGCATGGACTTGTCTTCGCCAAGCTGGACATCTTCAATATTGGCCAGAGAAGCAACGCGCAACTGTTCCTGTTCGATCGCTTCATGATAACTCTTAGACACCAGCTTTTTGGTCAATTCGTCTTGAATTTCCCTGCGAAATCTCTTCTCGATGACCGCGCGCGGCGCTTTGCCCGGCCGGTAACCCGGAATTTTGGCAAAACGCGCGAAGCTGTTGGCGATTGCGTCCCATTCCTTGGAAACTTCCTCCGGCGGTAGTTCAATTTGCAGCGTCGAGACAGATCCCGGCTGCTTTTCGACTTCGACCTTCATGAAGTCACTGTAACGGCGCTCAGCACGCGTCGCAAAGTTTACCGTGAATCTGGCAGCGCACGCCGCCTCACTGTTTCGTAGATGCAGTGAGCTGCGTCAGGACGCACCGCCATTGTCCATCGCGCCTCACAAAAACATCTGTAGACCGCTCGTGCGTAGTGAATTCCTGTCCCATGAATTTTCCTTTCGAGCGAGTAAGCGCGCTCACCACAGCGCTGTCTCCATAGACGCGGACTCGCATGTCTTCGGACTCCATCATCTCATGAGTTAGAGTGCCCGAATTGATCACCTCAAGAAAACGCTCCCTGTCGATGATTCCTCCATCGGCATTGATGATAATCCAGTCATCGGTAATAAATCGTTCGATTGCTTCCAGATCGTTTTTGGCGATTGCGTCAACAAATCCCTTCTCCACTTTTAAGAGTTCTTCTTCCATTTCTTTTGGCTTCTTTGGTGTGTTTAGTGAGCTCTACTTCCTTTTACATACACTGAGTGCGTCTGTGGAAATCCAAACCAGTACGTGAGCTCCCGGTAATCCCCGCAATCGAAAATTGAACAATTCGCCACCTTACCGGATTCGAGCGAGCCGATCCGATCGCCCCGGCCTAACGAATAGGCCGGGTTAATCGTCGAGGCCGAGATAGCTTCCGCTGGCGACATATTCATTTGTGTGCAGGCAAGCGACAAAATCATTGGCATGCTCGCGGTCGGCGACGAGCCGGGATTGAAATCCGTCGCGATCACGACCGCGAGACCGGCCTCGATCATTTCTCGCGCCAGCGGATAGCACGTCGATCCAAGCGTGTAGACTGAGCCCGGCAGCAAAACCGGTTGCACGCCGCCAGATCGCAACGCTGCGATCCCTTGCTCGTCGGTCTTTTCCAAATGATCTGCTGTCGCGGCTTTCAATTCGGCCGCCAGTTTTGCCGCGCCTGAATTACTCAGTTGATCGGCGTGAATCCTCAGTCTCAATCCAAGGCCTTTCGCGGAATTAAGAATCCGCCTTGATTGTTCGAAATCGAAATAGCCGCGCTCGCAAAATACGTCGCAAAATTCGGCAAGACTGTCCGAAGTCACTCGTGGCAACATCTCGTTTACGACGAGATCGACGTATTTATCGGCGTCCATCTTACGCGGTACTGCATGTGCGCCGAGGAACGTCGGCACAATTTCCAGCGGCGTTTCCTCATCGAGGCGTCTCGTAACCCGCAAGATCTTTAGTTCGTCTTCGAGGGTAAGTCCGTAGCCCGATTTGGACTCCACAGTTGTCGTTCCGCAACGCAGGAACCAATCTGCGTGTCGTTGTGCTTGGGCGAAAAGATCGGCTTCACTCGCTGCTCGCGTCTTTTCAACAGTTGACCAAATTCCGCCGCCTGCCTTCGCGATTTGCTCATAAGTGTCGCCGCGCGCACGGCGCTCGAAATCGTCCAGTCGATTCCCGGCAAAAACCAAATGTGTGTGCGCATCGACAAATCCAGGAAGAACGACTTTCCCGCGAGCATCGATAACTTCCGCGTCGCCGGTCTTTTTCTCGATCTCACTGCTGGAGCCGACGAGCTCGATTCTGCCGTCGCGAATCAGCAGTCCACCATCGCGAATAATCCCGATCTCAGACAACTCCGCACCTACGCGCGGCCGCTTCGGGCCAGCGAGCGTGACCAATTGCGAAGCGTGAAGAACAGCAAGTGCCTTCACGATTTGCCTAACTTGGTTTCGACTGCCTGGCTGATTTCTTTAAACTTTGCTACCGAATGTGCACAGACGCTTCGCACTTTCTCCGCAAGCGCACTCTTAAATTTTTCGTCCTTCAATTGTGCGAGATTGATTCTCACGTTTAATGCCGCACCCTCGATGCACCCGCGAGTCGCCAGCGCCCCAACACCGACATCGGAGACGGACGCCGGATTTCCTCTCTGGGCCATTTCAGCGAGCAAGTCATAAGATTTCGACGCTGTCTCTATGACCTTCAACGGAACTTCGGCGGCATATTGGGTCGCCTGCTCAATCGCAGCCGCGCGCGCGGCTTTCTCTTCAGCCGCCTGTTTGGGCAGTGTGAAAGCGTCCATCACTTTGTTGAACGCGGCAGTATCCTCGTCCACCAGCGAGAGCAATTCGTCCTTGAGTTGCTGCGCTTTTACCGCCCAATTGCTGAAATATTCGAGCTTGTCATCCCAGCCACGTTTTCCAGCAGACAGGTTCGCGACCATTCCGCCTAACGAGGCGCCCAACGCGCCCATCAGCGCTGCGACTGAGCCGCCGCCCGGCGCCGGTGAATCGCTCAGCGTTTCATTGCAAAATTCGCGCAGATTCATCTTCACCAGCGAATTCTTGGGTTCGGCAGATTCGATTTTGGATTCAATCACCTTTTCTTTTGGATCGAAAGGCTTCAGTTCGCTCAGGCCCATTGAGCGAATGGCAATGTCGGTCAATTCTTCATCGGACACGCCTTCGGACCATTTTTGTTTGCGCAAGAAATATCGCCCGGCATCAACGAGACATTTCTTCGGCACCATGCCGACGATCTCCGAGCCAGTCACCCGCAGGCCACGTTTGGTTGCGGATTCGCAACACGCATCGAAAGCCGCGTGTAACGGCGTTTCTTCGATGTTCGTCAGGTTCATCGAGACCTGAGCGATGCCGTATTCTTTCACGAACCAACCAATCGCTTTGACGTGCTTCAGCATTCCGGGAATCCGAACCGGCTCGCCATTTCCATCCAACACCGGTTTTCCCGATGGTGTGCCATCTTCGGTTTTCACTCTCCCCTGGTCTCGCACATCAAACGCGACGGAGGTCGCGCGCCGCACCGATCTCGTGTTCAGGTTCACATTGTAAGCGACAAGAAAATCGCGAACTCCGATTACAGTCGCCCCTGATTTTTCGTTGAATATGTCGGGGCCGAAATCCGGTTTCCATTCAGGCTGTCTTATCTTTTCGAAGAACCCTTCGTATTCGCCTGCTCGAATCACGGACAAATTCGAGCGCGATTCATTTTTCGCCGCTTTTTCGTAGAGATAGACGGGTATTTTTAACTCATCGCCGACTCGTTTCGCCAAACGATTCGCGCAGGCGATTGCTTCTTCCCAGCTCACGTTGCTCACCGGAATAAACGGACAAACATCGGTCGCACCCATGCGCGGATGCGCTCCCTTGTGTTTACGCATGTCGATTAACTCGGCCGCTTTCTTAATCGCGCGAAATGCCGCTTCCACCGCTGCATCAGGGCTGCCGACGAACGTTACCACAGTTCGATTGGTACTCGCGCCGGGATCAACATCCAGCAGCGAAACGCCGTCCACCGATTCAATCGGCTCGGTGATCTGCCGAATGACGTTTTGGTCACGACCTTCCGAAAAATTCGGGACGCATTCGATCAATTTTTGCATGAATCAAAGTCTATTGACAGTTCTTCCTGTAGCGGCGGTCCACGACCGTCGCAAATTTTTGGCAGTGCTGGCGGCGCGGAAACGACAAGCTAACGCCTTGGCCGGACCAAACGCTATTGATTCGGCGATATGAAAACGTCCTTGCGCGGAAACTTCTCGAACAGGGAGGACGGCTTGCTGAAATTCGTAGCCAGAACATCAACTGGATTACCGGCGATCCATGCGGAAAGATCAATCGCCTGGTAATTTCCGGTATTAAAACCGATCAGTATCCGACTCGGCTTGCCGCCGACATTTTCGATTGAGTGCCCAAATCCCTGTGGAATATAACCAACATCGCCGGCGTGCAGTTGCTCCGTTCGAAATCGACCGTGCGACCCAAACATTGTCACGGTTAGGTCGCCATCGATGACGTATTGCCATTCATCGGCGTTTGGGTGCCAATGGAGTTCGCGTAACGCGCCCGGTTCGAGGTCCAGGATTACGCCGGTGACTGTTGTCGAAATTGGAAATCGCGTGGAATCGATGCGCCATTCGCGGCCGCCTTTGAAAATCGCGTGCGGCGCACCCGCAAGCATTCGAAACTTGTGCGTCTCGGGTGGCGAGATGCGTGGACCCTGGAGATTTTCAGGTATCGGTTCGGGCGGAACGGCGCCGCGGGCAAAATAGACTTCCTCCTTTGGAAAGCCATCAAATGCCGATTCAGGCAGGCTGAAATTTTTCGCCAGGAGCGGCGTGGGCGCATGCCCAATCCAATCGGTGATACTGAATGTGCCGAACTCAGAAAAATAACCGTTGTCAAAGATCAAAATGAAATGGGTTGGCTCGTTGCCAAGACACTCCAGCACATGGGCGTGGCCACGTGGAAAGTACCAGACGTCGCCAGGTTCAAAGTCGTTCGTCTCTGTTTGACCAACAGGATTGATCACCGTAGTACGAACGCGCCCCTTGAGCACGAACGCCCACTCGGCGGCAGTAGCATGCCAGTGAAGCTCGCGCATCACGCCGGGCTCGAGTTGCATTGATACACCGGCGATTCCCTTCGAGATGGGAAGTTGTTCGACAGTCGCTTCTTTGCCAAAGCTGTTTCCCATCACTTTTCCGGTGGATTTCTCCAATTCGAATTTAAAAGTCGGCAATTCTTTCCCCGAAAGCAGATGGTCCGGCACATTATTTTTAGAACTCAGGTAGCTCATAGATACCTTTCCTAAAACGTTCGCCGCGGTACCATCAAGCGAATCCTGCTTTTTAACAGACAGTCAATGGCGTCGAGTGTAGCCAGGGAGCTTTTCGCCGTGTTTTTGGCGAACGCCTCGATGCTTAGGGGCGGCTACGACGTTTGCGAGAAGCTTTTCTAGTACAATCCCAACGCCTCGACAGTCGGCTCGTCAATTGCTCCAGTAACAATCAGCCCCTGGTCACGCTGGAAGTTTGCAAGGGCCGCTCGCGTTTCCACGCTTAGCGACCCAGTTACTGGCCCGAAGTAATAACCCGCGTCTTGCAACGCGCCCTGAACGTTCACGATCACTTGATCAGGTAGCAGATTACCATAGGTATAAATCGGTCCATCGTAATCGTAATAACTGTTAAACGGATCATAACCGTAAGCTGGGTACCAATAGCTCGCGTCCAGGAAATAATATCCGCCGGTGACGAAAACGATGTTGTTACAATGCTGTCGCCACCAATCGCGATTATGCCATTCGTGCCAATTACGACCGAGCGCATCGGAATAGCTGAACCGATTACTTCCAGTTTGGTGATTTTTCCTGACCTTGTGCGGTTTAGAATCACGATTCGCCGAATCACGGACAATCGGTTGCACATGGCCATTTCGTGCGTTGCGAGGGTCGTCGATTCTCTCCAAGCCTTCCGAAATCTCTCGCTTCACCAATACCTCGCTGGCCGGCTTTAGATCGTCGGCTCTGACCGCGCGCTGATCGTCCGTCATCGACAGCGGGGTTTGCACAATTCCGCTTCGCGGTAACAGGTTGTCGGGCGGTTGCACATCGTCGGTTCGCGAGTGCTGTTGAACCCCCACTGCCGCCAGCCTGGGACTCAATTGCTGGGGGAACCTCGGATAATTAGATCGTAAATTCGCCGGCGGCTGATTTTGCATTTGATTTGGGAGCATGCCGGATGGGCGCTGGCCAACGTTTGCCGGTCCACGGGGAACGCGCGGTGCGTTTGAGTTGTTGGGACGCACGTTACCGCTTCGAACACCATTGCCCGGTGCTGCACGAGGACCGTTTTGGGGCACAGGTGCGTTCGTTTGCGCTGTGCTAGTGCAAATCCCCATTGCGAGCACTGCGACAAAACAAAGAGCCGGGAATCTTGATAGGTTCATTAACTTCCTCTGTCCATTAAACATCATTTATCCCCTTTTGTTGCAAGTTTCGACTGGAACGGCTTCAAAACTATTCAGGCCGAGCAGTTGCAATCCGCAATCCGAAATCTACAATCTGTGATTCTTCACCGGGGTCTTAGCTCAGTTGGTAGAGCGCCTCAATGGCATTGAGGAGGTCACGGGTTCGAATCCCGTAGGCTCCAGAGCCCTTTTCACAGTGTAGGAGAAGCAAAAGCCGAAACTTTCATGACGAATTCATGACAGACGCTCACGTTAAGAAACCCGATGTCCCGGACGTCCTATATCGCGGGTTCAAAGTTCTCGAGCATGCGCGTGCGTTCGTTGACGAGGGCATTATACGCTTCGGTCGACTCGATATGTATCGCAATCTAGAGGATCCTCATCGGCGCGATCCGGAGGAAGGGATAGCAAGACTTCGTATGCCCATGACCGATTCGCAAGACGTCGCGGACGTCATTTCCACAGAATGCAAGGGTCGCAACTGGACTTATGTGCTCCGCTGCTCAGCTGCGGACCAAGGCTATGTCGCGTCTAAATTCGGCCGTTACGTTGTCCGCATCAACAATCCAGGGAAACTGATCGCCGACATTCGTGACCATCTTTCGTCCAATCCACTGGTACCCAACCCGAGCGTTGATCCAAGGTGGGTCACCTACGACCGCGGCGCCGCCGCCACGAGATCGCTGGACGCAGACGAATTGCTTACCCTCTCATATTCACAGAAATCGGCTTCGTTTGTGGACGACCAAGAATTTCGAATCGCGATTCTTAGCCTGCTCTCGCGCGAGGGTCCAGCCGCGGATCCGATCGGGGCATGGGCATTCGTTTCCGTCGAGTTACATCGTCGACTAAGCTACTGCGACCTGTTAGAAGATTAGTTACCCGCCTATCGAGGTCGAAGCGTATTTTGCGCAAAACTTTTCTTATGCATGTCTAGGATTTCTACCTAGCTAGGCCCAGCGAATTGGTCGAGTGCCTAACAAATTGATTCAAATTTGAGTCACAAGCCTTGAGAGGGCTCATGCCTTCCTAGTGTACGCTTGGCCATTGCAAGAATGAGAGATGGCCCGGCCCGGCGCTCAGAATCGCGCTAGAATCGTTTTTGATTGCCGGACGAGCGTGAATCAGAACCGTTTCATCGACAATTCCTGCACGCTTTACGATGAATGCCGCTCAGAATCTTTGCGCTTCACACTGCAATGACAAAGTGATAGTGGAAAGGGAAGATGACCACGAATCCAACCCGCACCTTCGTGCCTTCGCGATTGCGTCATGGCCTTTGCGTACTCTTAATCACTGCAGCTGCCGCGGTCGCGTTAGCAAGGATCGTTGCAGCAGGGACAATGGACGGAAGTGATCGGATTGAAGTGCGGTGCGATCCCATCTTACTTCTCCTGGAGTTCTTCGATGGAGTGACGCCACCCGCGCTGCCATCCGGCTGGTCGAGTACCACATGGGTGACATCTAATTCAGGAGTGCCGACGCCACCCGCCGACACACCGCCCAATGCTGCGTTCGTAGATGATCCGGCGACGATCAGCGACAAGCAGCTTCTTTCGCCAAATATTCCTTTTGTCTCCGACGCCGCCTTCCCGCAGGTTGCCTTCCGCAACAACTTCAACTTGCAGGATGGGTTTGACGGCGGTGTCCTTGAAATCAGCTATGACGGGCTAACTTTTCAGGACATTGTTGCTGCCGGTGGTACGTTCGTCCGCGGCGGTTACAACGGGACGATCAGCAGTTGCTGTGGCAATCCTCTTGCTGGCCGCGAGGCGTGGACCGGAAACTCGGGTGGCTTTATCGATACAACAGTAGATCTCCCGCACCACTCGGGCTCCTATATTCTGCGCTGGAGGATGGGCAGCGATAGCAGCGTCTCCGGCGAGGGCTGGCGCGTCGATAACGTTGCTATCACTCAGTGCTACACGCCTCGGGGGCGGCGAGGGCAGCCAACGCCGCATCCTCGGCCGACGCCGTAAGAATCATCCGTGGCGCCAATCTGATCTCCGATACGCTACGTTTCAGATCGCGCTAGAATCGTTTTTGATTGCCGCACGGCAAATGATCCGGCCACAATGAACAGGGAAAGCACAAATGAAAACAATAATGATGCTGATCGTTGGGCTGATGCTCGCAGGCTGCGGATCAATGGAAAACCATGTTCGTAATCGTGATGCGGTGGATGCGATATGTGCTTGCCCTTGACGATTAAACCATCATGGCGTTGCCTCAACCTACCGGCGCGCTTTGCAGGCCCCACCAGATTTTTCGCTGGAAAACGATCAAGTGGCGTTGCGCCTCGCTGAGAACACGTTTCGGAGAGCCTTCAGCGAACTTAAGCGTGCCCCGGCGCGTCACCAGCACGCGAACATCGGCGAAACAACCATAATCACCAGCGCAATGCCTAACGAGTAGGTGGTAAGTTTCGTTTTCATTTTTTACTCCTCTTTCTTTGTTGTTAGAATTGTAGGACGCAATGTTATGAGGCAAACATTGCCGCTGCGTCTGGCGGTAGGACGTCGACCTACACGCGGTAACAAACTCGTAACTTTTCCCACCCGGCGCGCGGCGTGGGTTGCTGCGATTCTACGGCCATGAAAGCGATCACTAATTCTACAGAAAATGGTTCTCGTAACAGCGAAAATCGTCCTCCTGAGGACAACCTGGAGAAGAGAATTAAACCTCGGACACGTTCTATCAGTCGCCGTTCTTTCCTGGGTACATCACTCGCCGTTGGAGCGGGAACCATCGGTGCAGGACTATTGCCTAGCATCCAAACGGCAGAGGCTAGCGGAGGTCTTACACCCGGAGACGCTGCCCTTCTCCGATTTGCAGCCGCGGCAGAAATACTCGAGGCCGACTTTTGGATCCAATACAACGAACTCGGCGGCCTCCAGGATGATGAAGTTCCCGGCGGTAGTGGCAATGAACCCTACACGGAGGCCTTGGAGGTTATTGAGGATGAAATGAAAGACTACATCCATGACAACACCGATGATGAAATCACTCACCATACGTTTCTCAACGCGTACTTGGAGTCCAAGGGAGCGGCTCCTGCAAATCTCGATCCGTTTCGCACCCTGATGGGCAGCACCGCGACCGGGGTCAATACGGACTTGATCGGACATCGGCTCACTAACCTGACGCAACTTACTATCGACACCAGCTGGTGGACGCGCTACCGCGACGACAGCCATAACCCGGATCTCGACCCAAACCACGTCTTTCCGCAGGCCGTCCCGACTTTAGGGGTAAACCAGCATACGGCAATTCCCAGGACCGATGCGGATACAACGGATGCTAATTTCCTACAGGCGATCGCGAATACGGCGGCTTTCCACTTTCCAACCATTGAACAAGGTGGCAACAGCCTCTACCCGTCACTGGCACTCAGAGCGACCCATACGGAAGTCCTGCGCATCCTGATCAGCATCGGACCGACCGAGACCATGCACTTCCAAACCTGGTCGGATGTGGCGGGTAATGCGCCTCCTCTGACTGCCGTCGATCCGGTGACCGGAGTGTCGGTGACATTTCCTGATCTGGAGGTGGAGGACGAGCTCTTCGACAAGGCTCTAATCATGCCCGAACCGTGTCCGTTCCTAGATCCAAGTCTTCCCATTGTTTCGATCATTCGACCGACCAAGACCGAGGGCGTTGCGACAGGTACTCTGCAATTCTTGACAGACATGGGGCTTTTCATTGGCCAGACGCCTGCGTTTTTTGCGTACATGGCCGAGCTGGCTCGACTTGCAGACCATGCCAGGGCCGGCGGTCGGCGGCCCTGAGAAATGTAACGGCTCGCTTAACGTTGAACCGCAAGCTCAGGAACGGTCGTGTGTGAGGGATACGCGGCCGGGCCAAGGGCGAGGGTCCAACCCCCTTGCCTTCGGGATCGCGATCGCCAGATCTGTTCCCGCCGGCGACCGATCATTCTCTGATATTTGGCGGCACAATTTTTTTCTCTTTCGTCAAATCACTTTTCGGGGAAGTATGCCCTGTCCCACAGAAGGTACGCAACATCGATACCTGGGTAGGTTTTTATTTTGCGGTGGCGAACACTTCCAATGCACAAGACCAACTCCATCATCATGTGCGCACCGAGAATGACGATCTTCGAGACGGCGGCGAACTTGGAGCTGTGGCCGCGGATTCTCCCCCACTATCGCTATATCCGCTACCTCGAACATAGCCCCAGCCGGAACGTTGTAGTGATGGCTGCGACGCGCTCCGGCATTCCGATTTCCTGGACTTCCGAACAAATCATCGATCGCGACCGCGTTGAAGTTCGCTTTCACCACTTGAAGGCGTTCACAAAGGGAATGCACGTAGTGTGGACATTTCAGGAAGTGCCTGCCGGAGTCCTTGTCGAAATCAAACACGATCTGGCATTTTGCGTGAAGATTTTGGCGTCCGTCGCGGACATGGTTATCGGCGACTTTTTCATCCATCACATTGCAAATAAAACGCTGCACTGCATGAAATCGTACGTCGAGACAAACACGAATAAGGTCACCGCATGAGCAAAAGACGCGCTGTTATCACTGGACTTGGCCCCATTACCTGCATCGGCCACGGACGCGAGAATTTTTGGAACGCAATTCTCGGAGAAAAGAGTGGCATCAACACCATCACCAGCTTTGATCCCAGTGTCTTCCGCGTCCGCTCAGCTGGCGAGATTCGTGATTGGGACCCAGAGGAGTTTTTTTCACCGCACCGTCTGAAACGACTCGACCGCTACGCCCAGTTCGCGGTCGTATCGGCAAACCTGGCGCTCGATGATGCGCATCTTGAGTATTCGCGCGACAAGCCGCAGGACCGAATCGGTGTCAGTTTCGGCACGGCGCTTGGCGGCGTTTGCAAGGCTGAAGAACAGTATCTCAGGTATCTAAAAAAGGGGGCACGCGGAGTCCAACCCACGCTTGCCGTTCAGGTATTCGGCGGTTCGGCCCATTCAAATATCGCGATCGAGTTCGGGTTTCGTGGTGTGGGCACGACAAATTCAAACAGTTGCGCCAGTGGAACCGTGTCTGTGGGCGAAGCGCTGCGGTACATCAGGGACGATTTTGCAGATGTGATTGTCGGCGGCGGAGCGGAAGCACCTTTGACGACTATTACGGTTGGCGCGTTCGACATCATCAAAACCATGAGCAGGTGGGCCGACGACCCCGCTTTGGCTTGTCGTCCGTTCGACCTGTTGCGCGATGGATTTGTCATGGGCGAGGGCGCGGCCTCGCTCGTTATCGAAGAGCTCGAACATGCGCGCACCCGCGGCGCACACATTTATGCAGAAGTGTTGGGTTACAGCCTAAACAATGATGCGTTTCATATGACTTCGCCTCTGCCGAACGGTGAATCATGCATTCGCGCAATGCGTGAAGCGCTTGCGGACGCGCAATTAGCGCCCGAGCAGATCGATTACATTAACGCCCACGCCAGCTCGACCCAGCTTAACGACAGCGCAGAGACCGCCTCGATCAAACAAGTGTTTGGCGAGCATGCGCGACGAATCCCAGTTAGTGGGACAAAAGGTTATTACGCGCATCCGCTCGGTGCGACCGGCGCGATCGAGGCAGTGCTTTGCGCGCTCGCTTTAGATCGACAATGGGTTCCACCCACAATTAACTACGCAAATCCCGATCCCTCGTGTGATCTCGATGTTGTGCCCAATCACGGGCACGAAGCCGAACTAAAATACATAATGAGTAACTCGTTTGGTTTCGGCGGAATTAATGCGTGTGTCGTACTGGGGAAAGCACCTCAATAACAACGCCGGTTGTCATCCCGAGCGGAGCGAGGGCCCTCACACAAGCGGGTTGATTGCACTGAGTACTAGAACGCGCCGCTACAACTATGGGGTCCCACATCCGCCTCAGGCGGATTCGGATGACTGGTTAATGTGACAGCAAATCCGGCCGGTTTTCGCCGGTACGCTTAAGCGCCTGTTCCTTACGCCACTTTGCGATCTCGGCGTGATTTCCGGAAAGCAAAACTTGCGGAACCTTCCAGCCGCGAAATTCTGCCGGGCGCGTGTACTGCGGAGCTTCCAGTAATCCGTGGTTAAAACTGTCGTCGACCGCGGATTGTTCATGGCCGAGCGCGCCAGGCAATAAACGCACGATTGCATCGACAAGGACGACCGCCGCGATTGCTCCGTTTGTGAGCACGTAATCGCCGATGGAAATTTCCAGGTCCACCAGATGTTCAATCACCCGGTGATCGACTCCTTCGTAATGGCCGCAAATGATGATGAGATGGGGTTCTTGCGATAGCTGCCTCCCCGTTTGTTGAACAAATCGATGTCCGGCAGGGGACATCAGCACCACTTTGGATGCTTGATTTCGCAGATCTTCAACGGCCGAAAAAATGGGCTCCGGTTTCATCACCATTCCCTGGCCGCCTCCGAACGGTGCATCGTCCACGATGTGATGTTTGTCCGCGGTCCAGTCCCGAAGGTTATGGATACGAAGATCGATAATCCCATTTTCCTGAGCGCGTTTCATGATGCTTTCGCCAAGAGGCGCGCGACAGATGTCGGGAAACAATGTCAGGATGTCGATCTTCACTTAGGAAGAAAACGTTGAACGGCCCGCCGCTAACGTCCAATAATGAATCGGAGACGAAGCCTTACTCGACGATCTCGAGGATCGCCCGTTGGCCATGGCGCGCAGCCGAGCTGGCGAGCACCGCGCGAATAGCTTGAATGGTCTGGCCGCCTCGCCCAATAACGCGACCGACGTCTCCTCGTCGAAGCTGCAGCTTAAAGACCGTAGTTCTGCCGCTTGGAATTTCCGTCAAGACCATGTCGTCAGGAAATTCGATCAGTTGGCGAATGACGAACTCGAGGAACTCTCTCATGCGCCCGAGAGACTAACCACGAATCCGCGTTGGCACAATGGCTACGGCGCGACAGATGAGCAGGAATAAACATGAATTTTCGCTTGTCCCGGATTCCAGCGCTGTGGCATCCATTTTCCTCAGCAGTCCACATGGCTGGCTACGGCTCGTGAGGAGCGAACCACAGTTGAACAAACGCGCCGATACTAACTGGCGTCTTCAGTCGGCGGTGCCGGAGGTGATGATGACTGTTCCTGAACCGATTCCTGCTGTTCTTGCTCCGCTTTGGCTGCCGGTTCCGCGGTCGCCGTTGCTTTCTTATTCTTCTTGATCAAGCTGCGCACCGTATCGGATGGTTGTGCGCCTTTGCTGATCCAGTATTCGACCCGATCAATCTTCAATGTACTATTGTGACCGGGTTTCTTTGGATCGTACGCGCCGATGATCTCGATAAATTTCCCATCGCGCGGGCTCCGCCTGTCAGCCACTACCACTTTGTAGTAAGGGCTGTTTTTCGTTCCTTCTCTGCGTAATCTGATTGAAACTGCCATGTTAAGTTCTCATTCGCGCCAGTTGTGCCATCATCTTTTTCATTTTGCCTGCGCTTTTCATCATCTTTCGCATCTGATCAAAGCGTCGTAGCAAATCGTTTACCTCCGTCACGGTGCAGCCGCTGCCGCGTGCGATGCGCTGACGACGCCTCGCATTCAAAATGTCAGGGCGCGTCCGCTCTTCGTTCGTCATCGAAAGCACGATGGCTTCCGTGCGCTTAAGCTGCTTCTCGTCAACAGAGAGGTCCTGGACATTACTCATCCCCGGCAACATGCCAAGAATATTCTCCAGCGGCCCCATCCGCCGCATCATCTTGAACTGCGCCAGGAAATCATTGAAATCGAAGGAAGCGGTGCGCAGTTTCCGCTCCAACCGGGCGGCTTCTTCTTCATCAACCGCTTCGGCCGCTTTTTCGACCAGACTAACGACGTCACCCATGCCAAGAATTCGGCCTGCGAGTCGATCCGGAACAAAGAGTTCAAACTGATCGAGCTTTTCCCCGGTTCCCGTGAACTTGATTGGCTGCCGCGTCACTTCGCGCATCGACAATGCGGCGCCGCCTCGCGCATCGCCGTCGAGCTTTGTCAAAATGATTCCTGTAATCGATAGAGCGTCGTTAAAACGGGACGCAACGCTGACTGCCTGTTGGCCGGTGGCGGCATCAACAACGAGCAACGTTTCCTGTGGGTTTAAAAATTCTTTCAACCTTTTCAGCTCCTGAATCAGCGTTTCGTCGATCTCCTGACGACCCGCTGTGTCGAAGATTTCCACAACTTGCGTACCCGCCGATCTCGCCTTGTTGGATGCGTCGGCAGCAGCCCGCTGCACATTCTTCTCGCCTGGACCAGGAGTGAATACATCGACGTCGATTTGTTTTCCCAGCGTTGCCAGTTGTTCGATCGCCGCCGGTCGTTGCAAATCGCAGGCAATTAAAACTGGCGTGCGACCCTGCTTTTTCAGAAGACGGGCCAGCTTGGCAGAGGAAGTTGTTTTGCCCGACCCGTTAAGACCAACGATCAAAATACGACCTGAATCTCCCAGATTAACCGGTGCGGCATCGCCTCCGAGCAGGGTAGTTAATTCGTCGTGAAAAATTTTGACGATCTGTTGACCGGGCGTAATGCTGCGAAGAACGGCTTCTCCAAGCGCTTGCTCTTTGACGCGTGCAATGAATCTCTTGGCGACTTGAAAATCGACGTCGGCTTCGAGCAAAGCCAGACGTACCTGGCGCAACGCGGCATCGATATTCGATTCGCTGATCGTACCGTGCCCACGCAGCTCTTTGAAGACGTCCTGGAGTTTGTCAGAGAGTTGAGAAAACATGATGCCAAAAATTAGACGTCGCGGCGCATGAACTCAGGGTAGCGCACACATTTTTGCGCGGTGGCAAGCACGTCCTCGCGCCCGCGCACGATTATTTCTTGGGCGTCGGTATGGGGGAGGTCGCCGCTCCCGCAGCACCTTCTTCAATTCCGAAAGTCCAATGCGCTTCGACCTTTTTCCCCTGAGATTTAGCGCTGATAATCACGCTGCACGATTTCTCGTGCAACTTTTGCGTCACCTGATATGAGACGGTGCCCGACTTCGGATCGAAACTCGCGGGAACAACGCCGAGACCGCTCACGCGCATTTGCACGCTGCCAGGCTCGATCTGACCAATTGCGCTGAGGTTAGCTTTGATTAGCGGCAGCGCGGTACGCACCGTTTCGCCGTCTGCCGGCTGCGTTGAGAGATCTTTCGCGCCGACTTCAGCCACCGCTGCAGCGCCTCCGCTTGAGGTCCCGATCATTTTTATCGCATCTTCAAACACCTTGGGCTTGTTCGCTTCAATCGCATAACGACCAATTGAATCGAGCGGCGATGTAAACGTGATCGGCTGGCCGTAAACCGTAAACATCGCTTCGTAACCGGAATTTCGCGCAAGTTCTTTCACATGCTCGTTGTAATTCCCAAACGGCACCGCAAAGCAATTCACTTTGATGCCCAGGCGCTGCTCAAGGAGTTGTTTGGAGCCAACCACTTCGTTCTGCATCCATTGTTCATATTGGGGTCCAGTCAATTTCGTCCGGGTCCTTTTCCCGCCGGGATTGGCTATCATTATCGTGTGCCCTTCGCGCAAGTCTTGGTGCGTCGCGGAATGCGCCTCAATGTCCACGCCATTGTCGCGCATATCGGCAAGCTGCTCCCACGTGATCGCTTCCCCTCCGCCTAACGACCCACCGCGCACGCCTTCGGTGTAAATGAACATGGTAAACGGATAGCCATATTTCTTCATAATCGGCCACGCAACCTCGTACTGGGATTTCCAGCCATCATCGAAACTAACAACCGCGCATCGCGGCGGTATGTTCTTTTCACCTCGTTTCCAGGCGAGCAAATCCTGCATGGAAATGACTGTTATGCCGCGGTCCTTCAATTCCTTCATCTGCGCTTCAAACGCGGCGGGCGTGATCTCGGTGCCGGGGTAGCGGACCTTGTCCACCAAACGATGATAACAAAAGATAATCACCTGGGCCGTTTGATCGACAACCGGTTTTGTGATCTTCGGAGACGCCGCCGCGATCGGCGTGGAACCGGCAGCCGGCGTTGGTGACGAGGCGCTCGCCTGCTGCGAGCTCGGGGAGACATTTTCCTGCTTCTTGCACATCGAAAGGTTCAGCGCCAGAAACAACGGGAGGATCGCAAATCGAATTATCATAAAAGAAGTAAAGGGATTAGGCACGGCAGCACAAAACACAAGTGCTTTTTCCAACCGCGGTCATAGACAACCTCTCAGCCAATTACGTTGCATTGTTTACGCTCCGCGCGAAAAATTTTTTGGTATAAGACCTATTTTTTGCTATTAGGTCAGAATGCCGCGTCAGGTCGCTCGTCTCGTTACAATCGCTTTTTTCGCTTCGTTAGCTGCTTGCAGTACCGTCACGACTACCGGGGTCAAAAACACCAGTAAGACTTTTAATACCGTCGTAGTGGACGCCGGACACGGGGGCAAAGATAGCGGCGCATATCGCCGCTACGGTCCCCCGGAAAAAGCGATCGCCCTCGATGTCGCTCAGCGCCTCAACCGGAAGCTTCGCGAATCTCAGTTGAAAACTGTGATGACCCGTAACTCGGATGTCTTTATCGAACTAAACGATCGTGTGGCTATCGAGAATGCGCAGAAAAATGCAATTTTCGTCAGCATTCACTTCAATGATTCGCGCAAACGCCGTGTTCGCGGATTCGAAACCTATTATCATTCGCGCCCTTCATCCGATCTGGCGAGCCAGATCCAGGCAAAACTGATGACCATCCCGAATTCCGCAAATGGCGGCGTGCACACGGCAAATTTTCGCGTGCTGCGCCTGGCAAGCTGCCCCGCGGTACTGGTGGAATGCGGATACTTGAGCAATCGCTCCGAGGGTAACAAGACGCGCGATTGGGAATATCGTGAATTACTCGCTGACCGAATCGCAGAAGCAATTGTCGAGCAACGCTTCGGCTCGGGTGTTTACCGCCCGTCGACTCAGGTGGCAGCGCAATCGGAAACGCAGGCAGAACCTCCTAGCGGCGGCACGGGTCTCGCGCCGTCCACCGGACATCGCTAGAATTCTTTCCCGCTGTTTGCCGCGTAGAAAAGGTCGTTTTGCGCGTGGTTCCAATTTCCATCAGCGCTCGGCAAGCGATGCGCTACCCTACAACGTGCGATCCAACGATTGCCCTATGAAAACACTGTAGGGCAGGCGCTCCGCCTGCCATGCCGCGGGTTTTCAAATTCCCGCACAATCCTTGGGAACGGATTTTACCTTCTAAAATTCTTTCCCGCGCTCTTCGCGTCCGATTGCTGCGAGGAAGATCAACACCAAAAAGATCACCAGCGCAAAAAGCGCGAGCGCCTTTGCATAGTCTGGATGCCCGTTTGCGTCACGGAAATGGTCGGCCAAGCGGGCTTCGACGACGGCCGTGTTAGCGGCGAACAAATTTCCAAGTTGATACGCCACCCCGGGAAAGGTCCCGCGCACTGCGCCGGGCGAAAGTTCAGTCAAATGGACAGGGACGATTCCCCACGCGCCTTGCACCATGAATTGCATGGCAAACCCACCGACGACAAGAAGCGCGAAGCCCGGTGGAAAAACCCAGAGAGGAATAACGATTATGCCGAATATCGCCATTAAAATAATCGAGCGACGGCGTCCCCATTTTTGCGACAGATGGCCAACCACCGTTCCGCCGCAGATTGCCCCAATAGCGTAAATGATCCCAGTCGCGGCTTTCTGCGTCACGCCATAGTGGCGTTGTTCACCGAGAAAAGTTTGATACATGTCCTGGGTCCCATGAGACATGGCGTTGAACGCCGTCATCAATAAAATCACGTAAACAAAGAGAACCCAGTGGCGTTTTAGGACAACAAGCAGACCGCTCCAAAAATCACGCGTCTCGCGCTGCCGCTGCAGCCAAACCGGCGATTCGCGCACCCGCGCACGGATGTACAGCACAAGAAATGCAGGCACCGCTCCTGCTACGAAGAGGCCGCGCCAGCCGAAAAAGGGAAACACTATCCAATACACGATGGCCGCAAGCAGATAACCAAACGCATAACCTTGTTGTAAAATTCCAGAGAACAATCCGCGCGCTGCAGTCGGCAAGGTCTCCATTGCCAGCGACGCGCCAAGTCCCCATTCTCCACCCATGCCGATTCCGTAAAGCGCACGGAAAATCAGCAGCCACGCGTAATTTGGAGAAAATGCCGTCAGCAATCCCATGAAAGAATAGAAAATAATGTTGATCATCAGGGGGATGCGCCGTCCGAACCGGTCGCCGAGCAACCCGAAGATCAACGCGCCCAATGGACGCATGGCCAGCGTAAGCGTGATTGCGTAGGTCAGCTCGGCGATGCTCTTCCCAAAATCGCCTGCCATAGGCACGATCACGAACGTGAGAAGAAAAAAATCGAATGCATCGAGTGCCCATCCCAGGAAGCAAGCCAGAAACGTGTTTCGTTGATTGCGATCGAGCGACCTGAAGAGCTGGAGCGCCTCCATGGCGCACTGAGCTAATCGTCACATCCAGAGAAGTCGAGACAATTGCTGGAATGGAAAATGACGAAACACAAATGACCAAGGCCGAAGAAAAATGCTAGACCTGACAGCGAGGCGTAACGGCCAACAAACTCACCATGCGTTGGATCCAGATAAGCATTGACACCCCAAAGCCCGGCTACATAGCCTCCAATAAAGGCGCAACGAAACTCACTCTTCGATTCTTTCCGGCGCCCTGCGCTGCAGCTCAGATTCACGTTCAAGATAAAAGCAAAAAGGAAAGACATTCATGAAATCGATCATCACTATTACTGCCATCACATTATTGAGTCTGTTGCCTGTCACATTTGTTCAGGCGCAAGACACTCCAAAGGCTGCCAGTGGCAAGCGCGCCGCAATCGCCGGAGCCGGTAAACGAACCGATGTTTATCACGTCCATTTCACCAAGGCTGCTCTTGGCAAAGCCGTTCAGTTGGGCGATTGGCTCAAGACGCCGAATCCCAATGACCCGATCCCAGGACATTTTATTGTCCTTCGCCACCAAGACGGCGACGCCTGGGATTACGTAGTCATTACCCACCTCGGTACCAAAGCGACTGTAGACGCTGCGGGTACGGCCGTGCCTCCGGATAAACGCGACTTGAGCGAGTGGCACACCGATACTTTTGTCAACGGTCCTTCGTGGGAAGAATTCAGCCGCGCCATGGGTATCGACGGCGATTCAAAAACTGCGGGCTCGGTTTATTCTGTGTCCTATTATCGCCCAGCCCCTGGCCATCGCGAGCAATTGGAAAAGATGTTGAGCGAAGCGCCAAGCGCGGCAGGCGACACGACTGCCGGGAACGTCTTGATGCAGCATTTGGAAGGCGCTGACTGGACCTTCCTATCTATCGCACGTTACAATTCATGGGAAGACTTTGCTACGGGCGAAAAAAACAGTGTGGCGCAGACTACGAAGAAGGATAGTCCCTGGTTCCGTTTGCGTGATCACACCGCATTTCATACGGACACTCTCGCCGACCGTATTGCGCCGTAAGCTGCGCGCTGTTTCATTTAATACGCGACCAGGGCGATTAATCCTCAATCGACCAACGACCGCGGCGTCTCAAGCTCCGGGCGCGAATGCTCTGTCCAAGCGCGAACTGCAGCGCGACCAGCGCTGTGGCGTCATCTTTCGCTTCAGGTGATTCGCCCTCTTTTGCAATTCGATTTTTGCCACGACCTGGGCGTTCATTGCCAACTGTTTGGCTCAAAACACATCTACGCATCATGATACGTCAATTTGTTACTTGATTCGCCAGGGAAACGCTCTTTAGTTCCCGGACAATCATGGCTACAAATGGTCTTCATCCTCTGGAAGCGCTCTTGCGCGAACGAATCGTCCTTCTCGATGGCGCCATGGGCACGATGATTCAGCACTACAAACTGTCGGAGGCAGAGTATCGAGGAAAGCGGTTCGATGATTGGAAGGGCAAAGACCTCAAGGGCAGCCTGGAACTGCTCAATCTAACACGGCCGCAAGTCGTCCAGGAAATCCATGGCGCTTATTTCAATGCGGGCGCGGACGTCGTCGAAACGAACACATTCAGCGGAACAACCATCGGCCTGAACGATTTCCTGTTCCAAGGCGAGCCCACACGTGGTCGTAAAGATCAGGAATTCTTTCAGCGCGTGGTGGACGATGCTGATCTTCGCGCCCTCGTCCAGGAAATTAATTTTGAAGCGGCCAGGATCGCTCGCCGCGCCGCGGATCGCGTTGCAAATGAAACCGGACAGCAACGATTTGTTGGCGGATCAATGGGACCGCTTCCTGTAGCAGGTTCGATTTCACCTGACGTAAACGATCCGGCATTTCGCGCGGTCTCATTCGATCAGCTTCGTCAAACTTACTTCGATCAAGCCAAAGCCCTGCTCGAAGGCGGCGTGGATCTACTCATTGTCGAAACGATTTTCGACACACTCAACGGAAAAGCGGCGCTGTTTGCCATCACGGATGCATTGGAAAGAACCGGACGCAACGTGCCGTTGATGATCTCGGGAACCGTGATCGACAAATCCGGTCGAAACTTGAGCGGGCAAACCGTTGAAGCGTCGCTGATATCGATTGCGCACGCGGAGCCGCTCATCGTCGGTTTGAATTGTTCGCTCGGTCCGGATGAAATGGAACCGTTTGTGGAAGAGCTGGCGCGCATTTCGCCGTACTACATGAGCGCATATCCGAATGCAGGTCTGCCGGATCCTCTCTCGCCGACCGGTTTTCCCGAAACAGCCGAAACTTTTGCACCCAAGGTCGCCAAGTGGGCGGAGAACGGCTGGCTCAACATAGTGGGTGGTTGCTGCGGCACGACACCGGATCACATCCGAGCGCTGGCAAAACTAACGCAGAAATTCTCACCGCGTGCTGTAGAAAGGAAAACCAGCTACACATGATTCTGCGACTTTCCGGGCTGGAACAGTTGAACATTACGCCGGAGTTCGGCTTCGTTGTCATCGGCGAGCGCACCAATATTACGGGATCGCCGAAGTTTTCGAAGCTGATTCTCGCGGGCGATTTCGACGGTGCTCTGGCTGTAGCGCGTCAGCAGGTGCAGGGCGGCGCGAATCTCCTCGACGTGAACATGGACGAAGGGATGATCGACTCGGAGGCGGCCATGGTCCGCTTTCTGAATCTGATCGGCAGTGAACCTGAGATCACGCGGATTCCAATTGTGATTGACAGCTCGAAGTGGAGTGTCATCGAGGCAGGGCTCAAATGCATGCAGGGAAAAGCGGTGGTGAATTCCATCAGCCTGAAAAGCGGCGAAGAAGACTTTCTCCGGCAAGCCCGATTAATCAGGCGATATGGCGCTGCGACCATCGTGATGGCGTTCGATGAGCAAGGTCAGGCCGATAATTTTCAGCGGAAAATCGAGATCTGTGCGCGCGCCTATGATTTGTTGACCAAACAGGCGAACTTCCCGGAAAGCGATATTATCTTCGATCCAAATATTCTGACCGTCGCCACTGGCCTTGAAGAACACCGCAATTACGCGGTCGATTTCATTGAAGCGACGCGATGGATCAAAAAGAATCTTCCCGGCGCGCGCGTAAGTGGCGGGGTAAGCAACATTTCATTTTCCTTTCGCGGAAACAACACGGTGCGCGAAGCGATGCATGCCGCGTTTCTGTTTCACGCCATTCGCGCAGGTCTCGACATGGGAATTGTCAATGCGGGACAACTTGCGGTTTACGAGGAAATTGATCCGCAGTTACGAGAGCGAGTCGAAGACGTGCTGTTGAACAGAAGAGACGATGCAACCGAACGGCTGGTCGATTTTGCAGAAAACGTAAAAGCAAAGGGTAAGACTCCAGTCGCCGATAAAGCATGGCGAAAAGAACCTGTCCAAGAGCGCCTGAAACACGCGTTAGTCAAAGGCATCACCGATTATATCGACGTCGATACGGAGGAAGCGCGTCAAAAATGCAAGCGACCACTCGACGTGATCGAGGGGCCGCTGATGGCCGGCATGAGCGTGGTCGGCGACTTATTCGGCTCCGGGAAAATGTTCCTGCCACAGGTCGTTAAGAGCGCGCGAGTAATGAAGAAAGCTGTCGCCTATCTGATGCCATTCATGGAAGCGGAGAAATCTGCCGGCGCGAAACCGCAGGGACGCATCGTGATGGCAACGGTGAAAGGCGACGTGCACGATATCGGCAAAAACATTGTCGGGGTAGTGCTGCAATGTAACAACTACGACGTTGTCGATCTTGGCGTAATGGTGCCGGTCGCTAAGATTCTGGAAACAGCGCGAGAAAAACAAGCGGACGTGATCGGCCTGAGCGGCCTAATTACACCATCGCTGGACGAGATGGTGCACGTCGCGCAGGAGATGGAGCGTGAAGGGTTTCGTTTGCCGCTGTTGATTGGCGGGGCGACCACGAGCCGGGCGCACACCGCGGTAAAGATCGCGCCGCATTATCAGGCCAGTACTGTGCACGTCCTGGACGCCTCGCGCGCGGTGGGTGTTGTCAATTCGCTGCTGAACGCAGAACTCAAGTCCGCGTTCGATAAGAAAACGCGCGAAGACTATGAACGCTTGCGCCAGGAGCATTCCACAAGAACACAGCGAAAGAATTTGCTGACGCTCGAAGAAGCACGCGCAAACCGGACGCCGATTGGTTGGAGCAACTATGTTCCACCTAAACCGGAATTTTCGGGCGTCCGCGTTTACCAAACTGCGGGATCCGCTCAGGATGACACCGTACGCTCCTTTTCGCTGCGGACGCTGGCCGAGTACATCGATTGGTCGCCATTTTTTCACGCCTGGGAATTGCGCGGGCGTTATCCCGCGATTTTTGAAGATCCGAAGATTGGCAAACACGCGCGGGAACTATTCGATGACGCGCAGAACCTTCTTGATCGGATCGTCGCAAAAAACCTGCTCGTCGCGCGGGGTGTTCACGCTTTTTGGCGAGCAAACTCAGTCGGCGATGATGTGGATCTTTATGCTGATGACGATCACACGAAGAAGCTCGCCACGTTTTACTTCCTCCGCCAGCAAATGCAAAAGCCCGCCGGACAGTTTAACCATTGCCTGGCGGATTATATTGCGCCAGTAAATGGCGGTTCCTTCGACTCCGCTCAGGACAGGCGCCGACGACCACTACAGGATTATCTTGGCGGATTTGCGGTTTCCGTTCACGGCGCAGACGAAGTCTCGGAGGAATTCAAACAGCAGCATGATGATTACAGCGCCATCATGACCAAAGCGCTGGCAGATCGATTAGCTGAAGCGTTTGCCGAATATCTGCACCAACAAACACGGATTGCATGGGGATTCGGGCGCAACGAACAGCTGTCTCATCCCGATCTAATCCGCGAAAAATATCGCGGTATCCGGCCCGCTGCCGGTTATCCCGCCTGCCCCGATCACGCAGAGAAGGGAACATTGTTCGAGTTGCTGGATGCCGAGCACAATACCGGGGTTACACTAACGGAATCCTTTGCAATGCATCCCGGTGCCAGCGTCAGCGGACTTTATTTTTCACATCCCGAGGCGAAATATTTCGGAGTGGGACAGATTGGGCACGATCAAGTGGTGGATTACGCGACCCGGCGCGGCGAATCGGTGCCCGCGGTGGAAAAGCGATTGGGCCCTAACTTGGATCACAACGTTTGACGCGAGCCAACGTCGGGGCGAGAGGATTTGAACCTCCGACCTCGTGGTCCCAAACCACGCGCTCTACCAAGCTAAGCTACGCCCCGAGTTCCAGCGTGATTCTTTATCATGAACAGCGCCTTCCCGCATCCGGAAATTAGGTTACATTGGCACGAAAACCGGGAATGAAAGTATTCGGGTTGATCATCTCAGCAACGCTGGGCGCTGCCGTGCCAAGCCTCCATGCACAGGACGCCGCTCCGCCGTCTGTGGATCTTTATGAGCAGCAAGACGAACTGGAACCAACGCCCTCGCCTGTACCGCCTAATGGCCCCGAGCTGCCCGAGATATCGCAGCTTGACCAGAATTTTTCAAAGCCGAGATCGCTAGGACCGCAAGCGGATGAATTGCGCGTGCATAAGGATTGGCGACAGCTAAAAAATCGGACAGTGAATGACCCAGAGGTGCAGGCTGCGAAGGCGTATGCGCAGTCTGCACCGACTGACTTGGAAAAGAGGAATCGGCTACGTAATTACTACAACGTCTACTACGACCGCATGTCGGCGCTCGCTACGACTCCGGAACTCAAGTTGGCACTACAAGCACTAAAGACGTCACATCAGGGTTGGCTGGCTCAGCCAAACGTGAGACCTACCCCAAATACCGCCACGCCCTCGCCAACACCATCGGGTACAGCTGCGCCTAAGAAGCCCACAGATAAACACAAAAAGAAGAAAGAGAAACGGCACAAGCGGTTTTGATTGGCTACCTTGCCAGCCCACAGTCATTGCGGTATTCCTAATCGCATCTTGTTTTTGGCGCGTTCGTCTAGTGGTTAGGACACAGCCCTCTCAAGGCTGGTACACGGGTTCGACTCCCGTACGCGCTGCCAACTGAAACAGTGAAGAATTGGCATTTTAAGCACTTTTTAAGCACAAACGCGCGAGCCATCGCAAGAAACCGCTAACAGCGCCAGAACTCGAAACAACCGGTGGCAGGCGCGCCAGACTTAGGATTGCGAAATCATCGATTTCAGAGCGTCGCTTTTCATTGCAAAGCGGACGCGTTTTACGAATGGAAAAACAGTTTTCCGAGTGAAATCATCGCGGTCGCGAATGGCGAGTAGAATGCGCGTCAGTCTAGCACAAATTCTAGCACAAACGCGCCAGACTTCCCTTTGTTTGCGCGCGATTAAAGCGTGAGTGGGCGCAGTTCAAGAGAGGCTTCGGAAGCCGTGTATGGTGCGAGTTTTTTATCAAAGAAATGTTCGGCGCGCCCCGAAATTCGTTAGTGTACAAAATCGTAAGCCTGCCATGGGCGCGGTCTGACCCGTTACCGAATACGCTACCAATCTTACTGGCCGATTCTGACTTGCGGCGTCCGCTGTAAATGCAACGTGCGATGAATGTTTCAATGCCCGTTGTTTGAAGCACGCTTTTTCGAGATGTTCGGCTAAGACTGTCTTCTCTCGTGGGAACAACGACTCTTAAACATGCTAATTACCTAGCATGCGGCGATCGATTACCGAATACGCTACCATTTATTCCAGGCCTCCAATCCCGCTGTATTCTCTGATGGCCGAATGCGTCATACGGCCAGTCTCCAGTTTTTATGTTGCGACAGTCAAGACGCGTTTTAGACCCATCGGCGCGAGTTTTTTGTTGTCCCCAGGCTCTTGGGGCGGCTATCTTGAAATCTAACCGTGAATGCCAACGTCGGCCACGGCTTGTCCATTGGGAGTTCTGCATTATGTCTTGATAGGGATAATGCCGGCAAAATCAGTGCGCTGCCGACGAGCGACGGATTGCTGGCTGAATGGAATTACACTGCTGCGATCATCAAGCATATGCTCGATTTTAGAACGAATACTCCTTTCAGCGACGATTCGATTTCGATTTGGAGCGTGGGGCTTGAATGGCCGGAGTCGGAGGTACAAGCAGTCGCTGAAATCCTCTCATCAGATGAGCAGAAGCGTGCAAAACGATTTTATCGAGTGTCGGACCGAAAGCACTTCATCGTGGCCCGCGCGGCCCTTCGCGTTATTCTGACTCGCTACCTGAACGTGGATCCAAGACAAATATCGTTTGACCAGAACGCCTTCGGAAAACCGCGGCTGACGGGTGATAGATACTACCCCGATTTGCGCTTTAATCTGGCTCATTCCAGCGGTCTAGCGTTGTACGTCATTGCGCATAGTCGGGAGGTAGGCGTTGATCTGGAACGTATCGAGCCAGAATTTGCCACGATGGGCCTCGCGCGAAGTCTATTTGCACCGGAGGAAGTGGCAGCTCTGTCCAGCCTTAGTAATAATGATTTTTTGGTAGGTTTTTACCGGTGCTGGACGCGCAAGGAGGCCTACGTAAAGGCAAAAGGCCTCGGATTGTCGCTGCCTTTAAAGAGTTTTGTCGTGTCTGTGGCACCTCCCAATGAAACTCCCTTGATAGTCGCTGACCGGAATGAGATCGGAGAGCAGACAGGATGGATGTTAGTGGACGTCCTTGTGGGTGAGGGTTTTGCCGCTTCTGTGGCTGTCGAGTGCCGCAAATAAATTTCACCTCGCCGATCGTCGTAGCGAACTCACGACAGCAGCAAGATGAATTGGCCCGGATAAGGCAATTCGGATTCAGGAAGAATAGCGCAGCTGTCGATCTGCACAGCCTCACGTTTCCTCACACGCGCCGCGCGCGTACGATGCGATACTCCCATACTCCAGACTGCATTTGCTCATAGACGGCGGAGCCGGGGACCGCCAAAAAATTGTCGATCATAGGATTGGGTTCGCCGAATGCCTGTGCTCGGGTGGCCGCTACTTCATCGCACGAGGCAAGCACATTTGCGGTGATATTCCGCTCATGCGTCGTAGTGAAACCGAGTGAAGCGAGAAGGACCTGAACCTCTGCCCATCGCTGGACCGGCAGCAGATCTGCGTAGAGAAACTCGCCACCACTGAACAGCACACGACGAACCTCCGCGAAGAAAGCGCGCAGATTCGGGTAGGTATGCGAGGACTCAATGTTCGTAAC
>DASSFL010000119.1:0-5628 GCA_035694525.1 Candidatus Udaeobacter sp.
AGCGCGCTGTAGGCGGCGTATTGGAACGATCGCATCATGCCTGCGACATCGCGTAGCGCGGAGCGTTTCAGTTTGCGTTCGCTCAGCGGTCGCGCAGGTTCGCCTTCGAAATCCAAAATGACGACGTCTTTTCCGGTGTAAAGCAACTGACCAAGATGATAGTCGCCGTGAATCCGGATTTTCGCGGCATTGGCGCGACGATCGAGCAGCCGTTTTTCGCGCGCCAGTATCTCTTGTTCGGCGCCGAGCACTTCCTTGGCTTCTTCGCGGAAAGCTGCCGGAAGGTCGCATATTTTCTTTTCCAAAAGAGTAAACGTGCGCCGCAGCGACGCCCGCATGTTTTGGTAAACGGAGCGTTGGGCCATCGCACTGAATGGCTCCGGCCGGAACGCCGGATCATCGGAATTCGAGGCGAGCGCGAGATGTAACTCACCGGTGCGTTGTCCTAGCAAATTTGTTTTCTCAGGATGAACGCCACCGATCAGCTCATCGAGCAACGCGCCGGGTGGCGCCGTTTCATTCTGAAGATCCGCTTTGCGGCCCAGTACACGCTCGTAATAGCGGCCGACTGCGTCTAAAGCGAGCGTCCAGACATCGGCTTCGCTGGCAACGGCACGCTGCAGCAGACAAACAACAGTCGGTTCCGCTTTTGGCTGGCGGTATTCGATCGCGCCGACAAACGCCGGCACATTTGGGAACTTGGTGTGCTCTGTGAGAAATCGAGTTATTTCAACATCTGGATTGATGCCGTCCTCGAGCTTGCGATAAAGCTTAAGGAAAAATTTGTTATCAAAAAGCATCGAAGAGTTGCTCTGCTCTGCACCCAATACCTCTGAATTCTCGAAGCTGACCGGCTGATCTGGTTCGATCGTTTTGGCAACTGTGCCGACAAGTTCGCCGGCTCGCGCTTTCATTTTCTCGCCACGAACGATCGCTGTAAGGAATTGTGAGCGACACTTCGGATCCCAGATGGCATCAAACAGAATATTTTCTTCAGTGCCTTCAAAACGGGCAATAATCGCGTGCGGTGCGGCTTGAGAAATTGAGCGCGCAGAGTCTCCAGAAGCGATCTTGACTGGAAGCGCATACGTTTCCGTTGGTCCATCCAAATAACTGACTTCGACAAACCAAAGTTGGGCACCATCGGCATCCTCCGAGATCGAAGCCCGCTCAACGACTCTCAGATTGCGAAAAGTCCGCGCCTTTGAACCGAACCAGCGACAGGTCTGAAGGTACCTGGGCAAGATTTCGCCTTCGATGGCAGCGCGTTGGCTATTGGCCAGCAGTGTCTCTAGCTCCATCGGCGCATTGATTACTGGCACAGCTCTCTTTCTTGGCGCACGGCGTCCGTCGGTCGGCGCGTGCAGGGCGAACCAATAATGCGCGTGTGGACCGAGCGTAATGACGTAACGGGATTTTCTAACTGGCCGAAACAGATTGCGGCTAAACACTTCCATCGGCACGTAGCCAGAGAAGCGTGAAAGGTCCAGTTCCACCGATTGGGCAAAGCGCGAGAGATTCACTACCACCAGAATGATTTCGTCCTCGTAACGGCGAAGAAAGGTGAGAACCTTGGGATTGTCTGGATAAAGAAATTCAAGCGAGCCGCGCGAAAACGCCTTGAAATTTTTCCGCATGGCGATGACTCGGCGTGTCCACCAGAGTAGGGAGGAGAGATTTTTCTGCTGATTTTCCACGTTGATGGCTTCGTAGTGATACTCCGGGTCGATCGTAATCGGCAGATAAAGCTGCTGCGGATTTGCTCTGGAAAATCCGGCGTTGCGGTCGGGGCTCCACTGCATGGGGGTCCGGCAACCATTGCGATCGCCCAGATAAAAATTGTCACCCATGCCGATCTCGTCTCCGTAATAAATGATCGGAGTGCCAGGCATTGAGAACAGGAGTATATTGAGCAACTCGATTTTGCGTCGGCTGTTTACGAGCAATGGCGCTAGGCGCCGGCGAATCCCAAGATTAATGCGAGCGTGCGGATCGGTAGCGTAAACTCGGTACATGTAGTCGCGCTCCTCGTCCGTGACCATTTCCAGGGTTAGCTCGTCATGGTTGCGCAGAAACATCGCCCACTGACACTGCTCGGGAATCGACGGAGTCTGATCCAGGATATCGATGATGGGAAAGCGGTCTTCCATCTGCAGCGCCATGAACATGCGCGGCATGAGCGGAAAGTGAAAATTCATGTGCGATTCGTCGCCGTTGCCAAAGTAAGCGGCTGCATCTTCCGGCCATTGGTTCGCCTCCGAAAGAAGCATGCGATTTGGAAATTTCGCGTCGATGTGGGCGCGCAGCTTGCGGAGGTATTGATGCGTTTCTGGCAGATTCTCGCAGCTCGTGTTTTCTCGTTCGTAAAGATACGGGACCGCATCAAGACGAAGTCCGTCTACGCCTAGACCGAGCCAGAAATCGCAGACTTTTTCCACGGCATCGTGCACCGCCGGGTTATCAAAATTCAGGTCAGGTTGGTGCGAATAAAAACGATGCCAGTAATAAGCCTTTGCCACAGGGTCCCATGCCCAGTTCGACGTTTCGAAATCTTTGAAAATGATTCGCGAATCCTTGTATTTTTCCGGAGTGTCACTCCACACATAGAAGTCTTTGTAGGCGAGATCGTTCCTGGAGATGCGGGCGCCTGTTGCTCGTGATGTTGATTGATCGCTGCCGGAGTCACCGACCCCGGCTGCAGCTACCGCGCGCCGGGACTTTTGAAACCACGGGTTTTGGTCGGAAGTGTGATTGATGACCAGCTCGGTGATGACGCGCAGATTTCGCGCATGTGCCGCATCAAGGAATGCGCGGAAATCATCGAGGGTGCCGAAATTCGGATTGACGTCGAAGTAATCGGCGATGTCGTATCCGTCATCCCGTAGCGGTGACGGATAAAACGGCAGAAGCCAGATGGCAGTGATCCCCAGTTCCTGAAGATAATCCAGTTTCTCGATCAGTCCGCGGAAGTCGCCCATCCCGTCGCCGTCGCTGTCGCAAAACGTCTTGACGTGCATCTCGTAGATGATTGCGTCTTTGTACCACAACGGATCCACGCTCGTTTGATTCTCCCCTTGCGCCATGCCTTTCATTTTTGACGCACAAGAGGCAGTGCGCAATCATCGGTTGAACAATTGTTCGGCGCGAATCATGCGTCTTTTATCGCGGTTGGAAACCGGTGGACGAAATTGTCTGTGCAGTTTAGAGACTAAATGATGAGTCCACGCGTGCCCCGCTGATTGATTTATTGCAAGTTCTTAGACTCTCATGGGACAATCCAAACTCATTTCTCCACCACGCCGCAAGCCAAGGAAACGTGCGCGCCTCGCAAAATCGCGAGCGCCAGCCGTCTCCGTTGCCCCCCAACTCGAGCCCGGAGCTCCGAGTGACTTGGAATTAATGATGGCGATCCAGGGGGAGGACCCCGACGCGCTCTCTCAGCTCTACGATCGGTACAACGGCATTTTGAAGGCGCTCATTTTGCGAGTGATTCACAACGAAGCCGAGGCCGAAGATCTCTTGCAAGAGATCTTCATGGAGATTTGGAACCAGGCGAAAAACTTCTCTTCCCAAAAGGGCAAACCGCTCGGCTGGATGGTGACATTGGCCCGTCGACGGGCGATCGACGGGTTGCGGAAAAAGCAGGCCTATGCGCGGGCAGAAGAGCGTCTGCAAAATGAAACTGAACAACAGCCTGATGCCTGGGCACATAATGCCACCGAAGAGGAGATCGTGCTCAGTGACACGCGTGACCTCATTCGGAAGGTGATCGCCGGCCTTCCGCCAGCCCAACAAGAGGCTATCGACCTCGCATTTTTTCGAGGTATGAGCCAGCGCGAAATCGCCGCGAAAACGAATACACCCTTGGGAACGGTGAAGACCAGGCTTGAACTTGGACTTAAAAAAATCTATGACGGCCTCAAGGAGCTGAAAGGTGAACTTTAAGGAATTCCAGAACCAATCACGGCTTTACGTCATTGGCGCGTTGGAGCCGGAAGAGGTGGAGGAATTCGAAAAAGCACGCAAGAAATTTGGGAAAAAGGCCGAAGACTACATCGGCGAATGTTACGGTTTACATGAAGCATTTGCGCTGAGTCTGCGTCCGGCAAAAGCCTCCGGCGCAATCAAAGACCGGCTCATGGCGATGGTGCGCGCGCGGAAGGAAGCGTAGTGGTGAGCCCTGGTGGCTCAACCATCCAGCTCGCGCAGGATAAATTCCTGAAGAAAACCGTAGAAGTTTATCTGGAACAGGCTCAGGTCCCGGCGCGATCCGATGGGGGAGCGAAAATGGTCGCTTAATTCGACTTCGGTAAAGTTATTTTTTGCGGCGATGACCAGTCTGGCCTGATTGAGTGCGCTCAGCCAGGCGTCGGTGTGTTTGGCGGGAATATGCAGGGTACGATTCGCCAGGCTTTTTTCATTGCCATTTAGTTGTTCCAAATCGGCAGCCACGGTTTCGGTTGCGCTCTGAAACAGCCGCCGCAGTTCAGGTTCGACGTACTGCTTCCATTCTGCGCAAAGCTCCGGTTCTTTTCCATTTGTTGGGGAACTGAAGAGACGTTGCTCGGCAGTTGGTACTCCGTCTGGGCTGGCGCTTGCGGGAATCTGCCGAAGCAGCTCGGCAAGAAACGGGTCCAACTCGGAGATCTCGATCTGGTCGTTGTGCCGGGAAATCTCCATATCAACTGAGTTTTTCCAAAGTGGCGAGCAGAAGATAGCCGTGTAACTGCTGCACATAAAGCTCGGCGGGCTCCCGCATGCCCGCCCACAAGATCGAACGTCCCTTTTGATGCACTTCCAGCATGTGTCTTTCGGCTTTCTCGCGCGGATAGCCGAACACCCGTTGAAAAACCATCGTCACGTAGCTCATTAAATTCACGGGATCATTGTGGACCACGATCTGCCAGGGAAGATCGAGATCTTCTTCCGAGCGCGTTTCCTTGGTGGGCTCCGCAGTCGTTACAGAGCCAGTCTCGTCCAAAACATGAGTCGTTCCTTCTGTATCTTTCCTCTGCGCCCGGCATCCGACGCCCCGCCGTCGCTCGCGACTCATGGCAGAAACGCTAACATACGGCGGTCTCAGTTCAAACAAGCTGTAGGGTGCTGTTTTCGGGATCGGTGGTGCCGATTCTGGAGTTATTAGTTCTGCCGGGGTCATCGATCCCGGCTACAGTCACGAAGAATTTTTTTCTGCATCGCTTTCATTTTGCGCGCGGCAGCCTGCGTTCGATCGTCAAACCCGTCCAAATGTAAAAGCCCATGGGCGATGTAGAGGCAAAGCTCGCTCGCGAGCGAGTTCCCAAATGCGCGAGCATGCTTTTTCGCGGTCTCGACGCTGATAAAGATTTCGCCGTGTTGAAACGTGAGCACATCGGTCGGACCCGCTTGATGCATGAATTTCTGATGCAACGAAGCCATTCGTCGATTCGAAATAAGCCACACGAAAACCTCATCCAATTTTCTCAGATCGGTCGGTTTTGTCATTTGCAATTGCAGGCACCGGCGCAACGCTTTTCCTGCGAATATCTCGAGATCAGCCACACTGACCGGGATTTTTCGCTGACGATTGCGCACGGAAATGTCCGGAGCTGTCATTCTGAGCGAAGCGAAGAATCTCAGATTGTTTCT
>DASSFL010000120.1:0-1014 GCA_035694525.1 Candidatus Udaeobacter sp.
CAGTGTAACGCATAGATCTGACGGTCTAGCGGATGCGACGGTTAGTATTTCTGTAGGTCCATTTGAAGGGTTTGGCCCCTTTGTTGTGGACTTTGATATAGCGAGCGATTTTCCGGGCGAGGTCGGCTTTGGAAGTAAAGATGCCGCGGGTGATCAGATCGCGTTGAATTTTAGAGAACCAGATTTCGACCTGGTTAAGCCAGGAAGAGTAAGTCGGTGTGTAGTGGAGGGCAACGTTGGGATGGGCGGCGAGGAACTCCGCCACGGCCTGGGTCTTGTGCGCCGAGAGATTGTCGACGATGACATGGATTTCTTTGTCCTCGGGTTGGGTGGCGACCACATCGGCGAGAAAAGCCACGAACTCCGCACTGGTGTGGCGCGGGGTGGTTTTGCCCAGGACCTGTCCGCGGGAAACCTCCAGGGCGGCGGAGAGCGAGAGCGTGCCATGGCGGAAATACTCAAAGCCGTGGCGCTCGGCACGCCCGGGCGAAAGGGGCAAAACTGGATCGAGCCGATCGAGAGCCTGAATGGCGCTCTTTTCATCCACACAGAACACAGCTGCATGGGCTGGGGGCTTGAGGTAGAGACCGATAATGTCCGCCGCCTTGGACTGGAAATCGGGATCATCGCTGGCCATGTAATGGCGGCGACGAAAGGGTTGCAGCCCCGCCTTGCTCCAGACACGGGCCACTCTCATGTGGCTCACGCCCAGCGCAGCGGCCAGTTTGCGTGAACTCCAAGGGGTGGAGCCGTCGGCCGGTTTGCGATGCAAGGTCCAATCCATAATGCGGGCTTCCAGCTGTTCGGTGCCCTCAGCCACAGCCTTGCCTGGAGGCCGTCCAAAGAGACCAGAAATACGTCCTTCCAAAAAACGGTCTCGCCAGAGTTTGACCGTATTGACGCTGCACCCCTGGCTACGACTGACCGCAGCCAACGTTTGCCCGCCGGCCAACCCAAGAATCATTCGCGCTCTCCGAGCATCGTCGAGCCGACCGCTTTGACTGCGACTCATTC
>DASSFL010000121.1:0-3797 GCA_035694525.1 Candidatus Udaeobacter sp.
CCGATGTCCGAGCGCGCGAAGGCGGTTGTCAGTTCCGGAAAATTTTATGCCGGCTGGTATCCGCGCCAGTGGATGCTGAACGGCGCGGGCAAGATTGACAATTTGCATCCGACGTTGCAGGGCCATGTCGATTACGCGGCGCGCACGAGCAAACGACTCGCGCGCGGTTTATTTCACGCCATGGCGCGGTTTGGGCCGAAACTCGACCGTGAGCAACTGTTGCTGTCGCGTTTTGTTGGGATTGCGACGGAATTGTTTGCGATCAGCGCGACTTGTTCTTACGCGCAATGGCTGCTTGGCCAGGGCAAACCCGCGGACGAGATTCTAGCTGTAGCCGATTATTTCGGTCGTTCCGCGCGGACGCGAATCGATCATCATTTCGCGGGCACAATGCGCAACGTGGACAAGCGCGGTTACGCTCTGGTGCAAGATTTATTGGCCGGAAAACACGAGCTCCTGCGCGACGGCATCGTGTAAAGGTAGTGGCGGTTCACCTGAACCGCCTTAAGCGATTGGGTTAATCGCTCCTACCTCGGTTGACCGAGTCTTTCGCCACGGCTAATCTCAACAATGAGTATGCCGCCCGTGCTCACGGAGGCGGCTTCACCTCGAAGCCGCACCACAAAGAGCGAAAAACAAAAAGCAATATCACCCTCAAAGATTCTCGAAGAAATTGAGCAACATGTCTTGCTCGATGGTTTCAAGATTGTTGTCGATCTCGACAAAAGCCGGGGCTCCTATTTATACAACGCCGTCACCAACAGACCGCTGATTGATCTTTATGGATTTTTCGGATCGAACCCGATCGGATTCAATCATCCGTACTTCGATGATCCCGCAGTGCAACGCGATCTTCTTCGTGCGGCAAAAATCAAAATCGCGAACTCGGACGTGTACTCGGAGGGCTATGCGGAATTTGTAGAGACCTTTGAGCGCGTAGTCGGTTTGGCTCCGCTGGAGCGTTACCTTTTCATCGAGGGCGGCGCTATGGCGGTCGAGAATTGTCTGAAGGCAGCGATGGATTGGAAGGTGCGCAAGAACATGGCGGCAGGCCATGGCGAACGCGGCACGCAGGTGTTGCACTTCCGCCGGGCTTTTCATGGCCGCAGCGGTTACACGATGAGCCTGACAAACACCGACCCGCGCAAGACAGACTTGTTCGCGAAATTCGATTGGCCGCGCGTTTCATGTCCACATATCGACTTTTCGCTGCCGGAATCACAGCGCGAAGCCGATCTGATTGAGCGCGAAGCGAAAGCCGAGCGCGAGATTCGCGACTTCATTGATCAGCGCAACATCGACATCTGCGCCATTATTATCGAGCCAATCCAGGGCGAGGGTGGGGATAATCATTTCCGCGGCGAGTGGCTGCAAAAGCTGCGAAAGATTTGCGACGAAAACGACATTCTTCTCATCTTCGATGAAGTGCAGTGCGGCATGGGTGCGACGGGTCGCAACTGGTGCAGCGAACATTTCAATGTTGTGCCCGATCTGATGGCGTTCGGGAAAAAGGCACAGGTATGTGGAGTAATGGCCGGGCCGCGTATCGATGAAGTGAAAGACAATGCCTTTCGCTTATCGAGCCGGTTGAATTCTACGTGGGGCGGCAATTTCACCGATATGGTGCGCTCGACTCATTTTCTGCGCATCATCGAAAAGGAACATCTGGTGGAGAACGCCAGGAAAGTGGGCGCATACTTTTTGGATCGACTGCGCGATCTGCAAGGGGAAGATTCACGGATTTCTGCAGCGCGCGGCCGCGGACTGTTTCTGGCCTTTGATCTGCCAGACGCAAAAACGCGCGAAGAATTCTGGAAAGGCTTTTTCGATCTCGGCGTGCTGACGCTTCGGTCTGGCGAGAGTTCGATCCGTTTTCGTCCTCCACTCGACATTACAGCGGAGGTGATTGATGAAGCGATGGATGCAATGCGGAAATATTGTCGGAAACGGAAATGAGATCTAACGAAACGACAGCGTTCGCTGTAGCCGAGGTCGCTGACCGCGGGAAGAGCCGCAGCCAGCGGCAACGACAACAACAATCTTTCCCGATGCAAGCTGTCCTCGAAAAGCTTGGTCTAACTGACGTAAACGATGGCGTTTTCGATGGCGAATGGCGCGGCGGCGGCGCAAAGATCGACAAGATTTCGCCGATTGATGGCCGTCGAGTCGCCAGTGTGCGTACTGCGTCGGACGACGATTACAACAAGGCGATTGCACGTGCGCATGAAGCGTTCTTGAAATGGCGTACCACTCCGGGTCCAGTGCGCGGCGAAACCGTTCGTCGTCTAGGCAACGCGCTGCGCGAATTGAAACACGAGCTCGGCCAGCTCGTCAGCCTCGAGACCGGCAAAATCATCGCCGAAGGCGAAGGCGAAGTGCAGGAAATGATCGACATCTGCGATCTCGCCGTTGGCCAGTCGCGCATGCTCTACGGCCTGACGATTCAATCGGAACGAGCGAGTCACCGGCTCATGGAGCAATGGCACCCGTTGGGCGTTATCGCGGTGATCAGCGCATTTAATTTTCCAGTCGCTGTCTGGTCATGGAACGCTGCGCTCGCTGCCGTTTGCGGCGACGCAACCGTTTGGAAAGCTTCGGAAAAAACGCCGCTCACAGCAATTGCTGTCACAAAAATTTGCGAGCGCGTTTGTCGTGAGACCGGAGCCGATCCAGCGATTTTTACTTTATTGATGGGTGACCGCAAAACGGTTGGGCAGAAATTGTCCGACGATCACCGGATTCCATTGGTTTCGGCTACCGGATCGGTGGCCATGGGTCTTAACGTCGCAAAAACAGTTCATGGCCGCCTGGGCAGATCAATCATGGAACTTGGAGGCAACAATGCGCTGATCGTCGCGCCGACCGCCGACATCGATATGGCGACGCAATCGATCTTTTTTGGCGCTGTAGGCACGGCGGGACAACGTTGCACTTCCACACGACGCGTAATCATGCACGAGTCGGTTGCGTCGAAAGTTCGCAAAAAACTGCTTGCCGCTTACAAGAGTCTGCCAATTGGAAATCCCCTCGATCGTAAGACCGTGATGGGACCGCTCATCGACAAGAGCGCAGTCGATCTCGTTCAGCATTCGATCCAGCGACTGAAAGATGAAGGCGGCCGAGTCCTGTACGGCGGGGAGCGACTCACAGTTCCCGGCGGTTGTTACATGAAACCGTGCCTTGCGATGGCCAAACCGGATTTTGAAATCGTGAAGCACGAGACTTTTGGTCCGCTACTTTACTTGATGACATATCGCGAGTTCGACGAAGCGATCGCGATCCAGAACGATGTGCCGCAAGGGTTGACCTCATCAATCTTCACAAATGACGTGCGCGAAGCAGAGAGATTCGTGAGCGCGGTCGGAAGTGATTGTGGTATCGCGAACGTGAATACTGGCACCAGCGGCGCGGAAATCGGTGGCGCGTTCGGCGGCGAAAAAAATACCGGCGGCGGGCGCGAGAGTGGAAGCGATTGCTGGAAGAGCTACATGCGCCGCCAGACGAACACGATCAATTTCTCAACCGAGCTGCCGCTCGCGCAGGGAATCCAATTCGGCGCAGGCGAGGGGAGCGGAACGGTCTAGTCCAGATTCAGTTTGTCATCCTGAGCGTAGCGAAGGATCTCTGGATATTTCCGGTCAGCCAAAGCAGAAACAATCAGAGATGTTTCGCTTTGCTCAACATGACATGCACAGAAATCAGCGCGCGACCGTCAGCGCCAACAGCTCATCGACTTTCTTCGCGGCGTCGATGTTCATGATGCAGTGCCGCAGTTTCTCGCATTGATCCTTGCCAAT
>DASSFL010000122.1:0-1577 GCA_035694525.1 Candidatus Udaeobacter sp.
GTCCTATTAAAGGGAATGTCAAGAGAAAGACCTTCCCCTTCGGCTCGAAGCCGATCATTTTTTTCTCGGCATTCAGCCCAACTGTTTGAACGTGCGCTCTTACTCTGAGAGTGGTCTTCTCAGTTCTTCCCTGCAGTTCCATTTTGCTGTTGTGACGGCGCCCACCGTTTTCTGAAACAACAAGCCGGACGATTGTCCACTCCATGAGTGGCAATGCATGGTCCTATCGGAGACTCTGGGCCTATGGCTTTCTTCGATTGTCCGAGAGGGCATAGGGTTCCTCTGAGACTCGCGTGTTTTTCACGCACGGGCCTGACCTTACCGATTGCTACTTCCCCCCGAAATCGAGCGTCTCAAAGAGCCCGACGGTCACCGCCGGGAAATGGTCTCCAGAGGTGGAACAGACTCTCAGCCAGAGGCGCTCAAGCTGCTTGTGGTTTCAAATAATTGGCGTCGAAACGTACCTCCTTCTTCCAGACGATCAAAGTGATCGCGGCAATCTTCCTTGCCAGCGTCAGGCGTGCCATCGTGGGCTTCCTTCCCTTGGCGAGCAAATTTTCGTAGAAATCGTGAAGCGGTCCGCGACGACTGCTGCTGACTCTGGTTGCCGCACCCTTGAAAATATCTTTGAGATCGTGATTGTGATCCTCATTTAGGCCACGAACCGTGGCCTGTTTCTTGACACGCCGCAGCTGGCCTTCCACCGCGTGGAACTGTCCGCTGTCATGCGTTTCCAGCCCCAGCCCGCAGTAGTTCCACAGCTGTCGCTTGGTGCGGAAGCGATGAGGGGTCTGCATCACGGCCATCAGCACGGCCGCCCGAATCGGACCGATTCCCGGAATCTGGCGCAGCAGTTTCCACGCCTTGTGCTTCTTGGCTTCTACCAACAGATCCGGCCGCACTTCCTGGCGCAGCAGTCGCAAGACATCGAGCTGCTGATAGTAGTATTCGGCGCGTCGCCGGACGCCGGCTTCGCTGATCTTAGCCAGCCATTCCGCACGGCGATGTGCGGCATACACTTCTTTACCGGTGCAAGGAATGGCCCAACTGCGATACAACGCCTTGATTCGATTCATGACCCGCGTCAGATCCTTGGTGATAGTCAGATAACTGCGCGCCAACTCTTTCAACGTCCGCAAGCCATGCTCTCCGTGATAGACCGACTTGATGTTGTTCATATACAACATCTCCGCCAGCTTGCTGGCATCGATCCGATCACTCTTGCTGCCATCTTTGAGCAGAGCATTCTTTCGCGGATTACACACTACGACTTCCGTCACATGAGGTTTCAGCAGGTCGTACAACCACGCCGCCCAGGTTCCTTCTTCAAACGTGACGCGCAAATCTCCGCGTAGCCCGTCAACGAACTGCAGAATAGTGCTTGCCTTGGTCTCGATGACGCACTCCATCATCACCTTGCGGACGGAGTTCATCACCGCAATCGAAATACTTTCCTTGTGCACATCCATGCCGATATATTTAACGCTAGTCATAAAAGGGTGCTCCTATCTGGAGAAGTTTGAGTAAGGCACTCAAAACCTACTCCAAAGGGGCGCCCTTTAATAATGTGTTCCTTT
>DASSFL010000123.1:0-8135 GCA_035694525.1 Candidatus Udaeobacter sp.
GACAACAGTTGGACGCGCGTTTTCTGCCCGTGGCGCGAAATAGGTTTGTATGGCGCGCGCAATCTGGAAAGGCAGCATCAGCTTTGGGCTGGTTAACATTCCTATCGCTCTGTATCCCGCCACAAGACGCGAGGAACTGAAGTTTCGATTACTGCGCAAAAGCGATTTGAGTCCGGTAAATTACAAGCGTGTTGCCGCAAAGGACGGCAAGGAGGTCGCGTGGGACCAGATCGTCAAAGGTTACGAGTACGAGAAGGGGAAATACGTCGTGCTTAAGGATGAGGATTTTGAGCGCGTTGATCTGGAGGCCACACAGACGGTCGATATCCAGGACTTCGTTGATCAGGAAGAGATCGATCCAATGTTTTTCTACAAGCCTTACTATTTGGAACCTCAAAAGGGGGGCGACAAAGCTTATGCGCTCCTGCGCGATGCGCTAAAGGACAGCGGCAAGGTTGGTATCGCCAAGGTGGTCATCAAAACGCGCCAATATCTGGCCGGCGTAAAACCGGAAGATGGCGCGCTTGTTCTCGAATTAATGCATTTCGCCGATGAACTCGCGGATCCAGGGAAACTGCATGTCCCGAAAAAGACCGAGGTCGGCAAACGCGAGATGAACATGGCCAAATCACTGATCGACAGCATGAGCGCGAAATGGAATCCGGAAAAGTACAAAGACGATTATCGCCAAGCGCTTATGGAAGTGATAGAAGAGAAAGTGGAAGCTGGCGGGAAAGAAATTGAGGAAAAACCAAAGAAGGCGCCCAAGCCGACCAAGGTAATCGATCTGGTTTCCGTGTTGCAAAAGAGCTTGGAGCAAACCGGCGCGAAGAAAAAAGCGACGGCCAGATCGCGCAGGAAACAGAAGCAACCTGCAAAGAAAGCGGCGTAATGTAGCCACCGGCCTATGGCCGGTTCTTCTCTACGCAAGCCTTCGACAGACGGCCCACAGGGCCGTGGCCACATGAGCGTCTGCAAGCTTGACATGCTAGCTCGACATCGTTCAGCCTGAACGGCTATGAATTCTCTCAATCGTTTTGCGGACCCGGTTTACTGCATTATGCGACTGATAGTTGGTCTTATGTTCGCCTGTCACGGTGGACAAAAACTTCTGGGATTCCCTGGTGGCGGGCACGGTGCGGAGGGTCTGATGCTCGTCGGCGGGATCGTTGAACTCGTCGGCGGGTTGATGATTGCAATGGGTTTGCTGACGCGTCTGGCAGCCTTCATCTCTGCTGGCGAGATGGCGGTAGCTTACTTCATGGTGCATGCTGCTGGAAAAGCGATCGGTCATCCACCAACTCCGACTGAGCAATTCTTTCCCATTTTGAACAAGGGAGAACTCGCTGTCGTTCTCTGCTGGTTATTTTTGTTCATGGTCTTCTACGGTCCAGGACGCTGGAGCATCGACGCGTTGCTTACGAAAAAGACTGCAGGGCCTGTCACTTAAGATCGACACATTGTCATTTCGAGGGATGTTGAGAAATCTCTGGCTCCTATGAAACGCATTATCTCCCTCCTAATGCTCATCCTCGTTGCACCATTGACCCACGCCGAGGAGTACAAAGATTTCGGCAAGGACCGCCTGAACAATTCGCCACGCCACGGCGAATGGGTCGATTTCAAGTCAGGCGACCGTACGATTAAAGCCTTCGTCGTTTATCCCGAACGTAAAGACAAAGCCCCTGCCGTGCTGGTCATTCAGGAAATTTTTGGCCTGACTGATTGGCTGCGCAGCATGTGCGATGAGCTGGCGGAGAATGGCGTCATCGCGATTGCGCCCGATTTTCTCAATGGTCAAAAGTTCGAAGATGCCGATAGCGCAAGCAAAGCGATCTCGGCAGTAACACAGGAGCAGGTGAAGGCGGTTCTCGACGCGACCGCCGATTACGCCCTGAAAATTCCTGCATGCAATGGCACGCTTGCGGTTTGCGGATTTTGTCGGGGCGGGGGATGGGCGTTTGCTTACGCAAATGAAAATCCAAAACTCAAAGCTGCATATTCATTTTACGGAACTGCTCCGAATGAAGCGTCCGAAGTCGCGAACATCACGTGTCCGGTTTACGGATTTTACGGTGAGAACGACGAACGCGTGAACGCGACCATTCCGAAAGCCGAAGAGCTAATGAACGCCGCCGGGAAAAAATACGAACCGGTGATTTATAAAGGCGCCGGTCACGGTTTCATGCGATCCGGCGAACCATCCAACCCCGCAGTTCGCGAAGGTGATAAAAAAGCACGCGACGAAGCCTGGGCGCGCTGGAAAACGTTGCTCAAGCAACTGCCATAAGTCGGTGGTAGGATCCTCTGCGGGCTATCACTAGAAATTCGTCAGACGTGTGCCGACAAAATTTGCGGCGTGCCGCGATCCTCGTCGCGTTCGCGGCTACATTGGTTCCGGTCTATGAAAATCCTTAAGTTTGGTGGTTCTTCGCTTGCCACAACCGATTGCATCCGGGGTGTCGCCAGGATCGTTCTTGAGGAAGCGCGGCGAGGACCGATCATCCTAGTGCTTTCCGCTTTTCAGGGCGTGACCAACCAGCTTCTCGATTGTGCGCGGCTGGCCGAAAAGAACGATCGGCGCTACGACGCGGCCTGGAAAAAAATCGCCGGCCGCCACCACTCGGCGGTCGACAGTCTGCTCGATCGACGTCGAGCTATCCGAATCCGATCGCAAGTCGATACACTTCTTGGCGATTTGCATGACGCGCTTCACGGCGTCCAGCTCTTAGGTCACAGTCCACCACGTGCGCTCGATCTAATCGCGAGTTTCGGCGAACGATTGTGCGCGCTAATCGTAGCGGCACATCTTGCCCGGGTTCATCCCGCCCGGTTTGTTGACGCGCGACAACTCGTAGTTACGGACAACCAGTTCACGAACGCGAACGTGATTTTTAGCAAAACGAATCGCGCGGCGCGGCGATACTTTACAGACCTGTTCCGACTTCGCCACCGCCGGCCGATACCTGTCGTGACCGGATTTATTGGATCGACCAGCGACGGGCAAACTACAACAATCGGCCGCAATGGATCCGATTACACGGCCGCCATTCTAGGTGCCGCTCTTGGGGCGTCCGTAATTGAGATCTGGACGGATGTCGACGGCGTCTTGAGCGCCGATCCGAAGGCGGTCGGCCCTGCGTTTGTTTTGCCGCGGATCACATACGAAGAAGCGATGGAGTTATCGTATTTCGGCGCGAAGGTGCTTCACCCCGCCACGATTGCTCCGGCCGTAGCCAGGCGAATTCCGCTTCTGATCAAGAATACGTTTCATCCAGAGGCGCCGGGTACGTTGATTTCGGGTAATCGCAGCGATGGCGATCAACTTGCAAAGGGGATCAGCTCAATCGCGGGACTGACGCTCCTCACCATTCGGGGCCTGAGCATGGTTGGAGTTCCCGGAATCGCCGAGCGATTATTTCGTGCACTGGCATCTCGCGGCGTCAACGTCATCCTCATCTCCCAAGCCTCATCCGAGCACACGATTTGTTTTGCCGTCCGCGAGGCTGACACGGCTTTAGCGATTGCGGCCGTGCGTCACGAATTTCGGTTCGAATTCCAGAACCATTTGACATCGCTCGATGAAAAACCAAATCAAGCGATCGTCGCGGTCGTCGGCGATGAGATGAAAGGGCACCCCGGTGTCTCTGGCAAGGTGTTCGGAGCGCTTGGCCGGCATAACATTAATATCAGCGCGATTGCGCAGGGCGCGTCAGAGCGCAACATCTCTTGCGTCATCGACGTGGCGCAGCAAGCGCGTGCCCTGAATATCATCCATCAGGCGTTCTTCGAACTCCGCAAACGCCTCGCGCTTGTGGTGATCGGCGTCGGAAATATCGGTGGAACGCTACTGCGACAAATGCACGAGCAGCGCGCGTATCTGCTTGCCCGTGGATTCGATGTCACGGTGGTTGGCGTGGCCAATAGCAAGTGGTTTGCGCTCGAGGGTAACGGCATCAATCTCGCACGCTGGCGCGAAAGATTATCCGCTTCGCGAAGACGGATGGATCCGCAGGTCCTGGCAAGGGAAATCGCAAAACTTGAGTTGACCGACGCAGCGGTAGTTGATTGCACGGCCGCCGATTCAATCGTGAAGGCGTATCCCGAGTTTGTCAGAGCGAATCTGCACATCATCACGCCGAACAAGCGCGCGAACGTGTTGCCTTGGCGACAATACGCCGCCCTCATGGAACTTTTGCGAAAGCGGCAGAAGTACTTTCTAGATGAAGCCAACGTTGGCGCGGGACTGCCTATCATGTCGACGCTGCGCGACCTGATCGCCAGCGGAGACGTGATCAGGAAGGTGGAAGGCATTTTCTCGGGCACGCTGAGCTATCTGTTTAACAGTTTTGACGGGAGCATGCCATTTAGCGTTCTCGTCCGAACAGCCTACCAGACCGGGCTAACTGAGCCGGATCCGCGCGATGATCTGTCCGGTCAGGACGTCGCGAGAAAGTTGCTTATTCTCGCGCGTCAAAGTGGATTGAAATTGGAAATCGCGGACGTCCACGTTGAGAGCCTGGTTCCTCGAAGTCTGGCGCTGAAGCCATTCTCGCACCGATTTTTCAGTTCCCTAGCTAAGCACGATTGCGAAATGGAAGAACGATTGAAGCGTGCGCAATCGCGCGGCGCAGTGCTGCGATACGTCGGCACGCTAGAAGGCGGCCGCGCCCGCGCCGGAATCAGAGAGTTCCCTCGCGATCATCCAATCGCCGCTACCAAGGGCAGCGACAACATCATCGCATTTACGACGAAGCGTTATTCGGGTACCCCCCTCGTTGTTCAGGGGCCGGGGGCGGGCGCGGATGTTACGGCGATGGGCGTTTTCTCCGATATCCTCAAGTTGCTCAATTACCTGCCGCACTAGGATCCCGAACTATTTCCTTACGCCTTCCAATTCATCCACGAGCGGGCCCGCATCATAAACCTTGCCCAGCGCTTCGGTGATAGCAGCGGAATCAACGGAGACAGCGCGTGATTGTATGTCGGTGTAAACGCAATCGAGGACTAACGATTGAATGTTGCCGTCGAAAATAATGCCCACGAATTCGTTTGCCTTATTTACAACAGGGCTGCCACTGTTACCGCCGATGATGTCAGGATCGGACACGAAATTAAAATGCGTCGCCAGATTCAAACTGGATTTCTGGTCGAGCCAACGCTTCGGCAAATCGAACGGCGGCCTGTTGTCGTGCTCGGCGGAACGTTGATATAAACCAGCGAAATCGGTAAACGCGGGAATTTGTTTCCCGTCCTGTTCGTAGCCGCTCACAGTTCCGTAGGAAAGGCGAAGCGTGAAAGTTGCATCCGGATAACTGCCCGTCCCCTCGATGGCAAATCGCGCTTTGGCGATTTCTGAATAGGCCTGTTTTTTGATCTCATCTTGCGTGTCGTAGATTTTCTTCACTTCTCTCGCCGGGCCGTCCACGAGCCTCGCGAGATCGATCATCGGATCATGTGCCGCCTGCAACGCGGCGGCGTCCCTTCCGTAAAGATCTTTGCGCACAGCGACATCTTTCAGTTTAGTGCCAGCGACCAGCTCGACGGCGCGATCGTGCGGCGATTTTCCAGCCAGCACCTTCTTTACGAGCGGATCGTCGGCACCAAATTGGGAAGCGAAATCGGTCAACGAATCCGTTAGGCGCAATATTTCATAGTCGTCGTATATAGGTTCGGTCGAAAAAAGTTCCAGCTCCAGTGAATCGCGTGCACTGTCGCGAAACTGGGGAATCCGTTCGCCATTCGGTTTGGCTCGTTCGTCCAGCGCGCGAACCAGCAGGCGCGCGTATTTGAAAAGATTTCCGAACAACGCGCGCGGGCCGCGGTAACCGACCGGGCTCGGTCGTTCCTGTTCAAGATAGTTGTATAGCGGCGCGTTTTTGGCGATTTCGGCCTGAGCACGTTTGATTCGATCGTATGCAGCAATTGTCGATCTCAACTTGGAATCGTGCGCGATTGCGTCACGCAGTTTTTGTTCACGCGCCTGAAGGGCCGACCAGATTTGCGGATCGAGCAGGCCGGCAAGATAACCGTTATAACGTTTCCGGTTGTTTTGGTCGCCGAAAAGATCGTCCCGCGCCTTTCTCGCGTTTTCGAACGAGCGCGCGCCGTACGCTAGGCCCAACACCTCGCGCCGATTAAACATGCGCAGGACATAAGGCAGAAAGCGATCGCGCATATCCGCCAATTCATCGACGGTGAGTTGCCGGTCGGTTTTGCCCGGGCTTCCGCTCACGAAGATCAGCTCGCGATCGCTCGGCCCGCGTGAATTCCATTTAAGGTAATGATCGATCTTCGCCGGTTGTCCATTTTCATAAACGCGGAAGATGCAAATATCGAGGTCGTATCGCGGATATTCGAAGTTGTCTGGATCACCACCATAAAACGCGATCTGTTGCTCGGGCGCGAATACAAGCCGTACATCGTCGTAACGTTTGTAGCGATAGAGATGGTATGCGCCGCCCTGGTAAAGGGTTACCACATCGGAACGCAGTCCGGTCTTATCCTTGCTCTCTTTCTCAATCGCCGCGATGACTGAACTGCGCGCGCTGGACGCCTGCTCGTTCGTCATTCCCGGTTTCACCGCTCCGTTCACGCGCGCCGTCACGTCCTCGATTGACATCAGCACATTGAGCTCAAGGTCGGTCGATTTGATTTCGTCCGCCTGAGTTCTGGCGTAGAAGCCGTCTTTTAAATAATTGTGCTGTGGATCGCTGATCTTTTGCAGGGTGTCGGCGCCGACATGGTGATTTGTTATCACAAGACCATTCGCAGATACGAACGAGCCGCTGCCTCCGGAGTTGAAGCGAACACTCGCTTTTTGCAGATGCTCCAACCACTGCTGCGTCGGCTCGAACTGATACTTCTCTTTGAGCTGCTTGAGCGGTGGCGCATTGAAAAGCCACATTCCTTCATCGGCGGCGGCAGATGCAACGAAGGTAGTTACGCACACGACGGCGAGCGGTCTTAGGTTTCGCGAAATTTCAAAAGCGGTGAACATCGCGCAGCATAAAATGCTGATCAGCGCGCGACAACCCTGGTTCGATCACCTGGCGATCAGGCCGCCTCGCGGGTGAGGATTCAATCGATTAAATAGCACGCCTGAAATTTCGGACGGACGGTTCCGTTTGCGCGCCCCCAGGCAACCAAGGACAGCCATTGCAGCAAGCGATGCAATAAAGAAGACGACGATTGTGATCTCGAAGAAAGTCAACGTCCCGCGCGTGAACACCTTCAAAGCAGCGGCCATTGCTCCTTAAGACAGGGAACCCAATATCGAAGTTACAAAAAAGATCGACAATCTCGGTGTGGCCTCTTTTCCGGAAGATAAATTGCGCGATGGGGTTAGCGGTTCTTGATTCATGACGATGTGGAGGCCCAAGCCGAGAAAGATCCAGCGGCTGGATTTCGTTCTGGCCGGCGCCCAAAAATCCGGAACGACGGCCTTGCATTATTTTCTAAGCAAACACCCGAACATAACGATGGGCGATCAGCAGGAAATACATTTCTTTGATAACGACGCTCTGTTTGTTTCCGAGGTTGATTACGAGGAATTACACAAACATTATCCGCCCCTTGGTCCCTCAACCATCGCTGGTGATTGCACGCCAAGTTACATTTATCACGAACCAGCGGCGGAAAGGATTTGGAAATACAATCCGAAAACCAGATTACTGATCCTCCTGAGGAATCCTGTGGACCGGGCCTTTGCTCACTGGAACATGCAACGATTCAGAGGTCGCGAGCCGCTGGATTTTTTCGATGCCGTGCGAGAAGAGAAAGCACGTATCGCCGGCGCGCCCCCTGCTGAAGCACGTCGTTTTGCTTATGTGGATCGAGGTTTTTACGGGCAGCAACTCGAGCGTCTGTTCAAATTCTTCCCGCGCAATCAAGTCAAGGCGGTGAAGTTTGAAGACTTTAAGGAGAAACAGCGTGAAACGCTCACTTCCATCTTTGCATTTCTCGGTCTCGAACCACTCCGTTCGGTTCGCAGTAAAGATAGAAATATTGTGCCCTACGAGCGGGCGATGAATTGGGAGGAAAAGGTTTTCCTCAACCATCTCTTCGAGGAAGACATCGCAAAGCTCGAGCAGCTGTTGGGCTGGGATTGCGCAAAGTGGAAGTTGTAAGATTCG
>DASSFL010000124.1:0-6979 GCA_035694525.1 Candidatus Udaeobacter sp.
ACGGGAGCACTGGCGATCCCCACACCGGCAGCGCCCCAGCCGCGGTCGAGAAGAATCTGTGTCACCAAACCGCCGAAGCCATATCCGATGATGATCGGCGGAGTTTCGAGTTCGCGAATAATTTGCTCGTAGTGATCGACAACTTCGGGCAATCCAAGACTCGTATAGGTACTCGGATCGCGCCGGAGTTGTTCAATATCGCCTTTTATGCCGGGCCAGTTCGCGGCAATGACACTATAACCTTTGTCTGAGTAGTGTCTGACCCAGTGCTCCCAACTGAGGGCGGTCATCCACAGGCCGTTGACGAGAACAATCGTGGTGACGTTCATTGCGAGAAGCGCGGGGTGCGCGCGAGCGGTTTGCCAGGAAACTCGAGCCTGATTGGGGGACGGAAATTAAATGCGGCCAGGCTGTTGATGAGCAGTGGATCGTGTCTATAGGCGGGCTGCCTAACAACTGGCCGCAAAATTCGACGCAACTTTAAGACGTGTGCTTTCATCTTAGTGCAAGGCATGCGTGACGGGCTGAGCGGCGTTCGCGGAGCGTTCGGTTGTGAAAATGTTGCTAGGAAAAATCTTGAATCTGCGCACGGCGCGTCCGCAGCGTCGGCTCCAATAACCGAATGCGCCTAACGAGAGGTCACCGAGCACCTCCTCGCGAACGGTTTCCGGCGCGAGATTCAGCGCCTGGCAAACGTTTAAGAACGAAAAGGGCCAGGAACAATCATCGGATATGACCCAGCGATAAGCATCGAGATAGAATTCCCGCTCGACCGCGCTCGTCGCGTTATGGAACCGTCGCAAATCCAGCCCGGCCTGTTTTAGAATCCCGGCCGCCAAATCTTTCCGGCTCGTTTCGAATTGGTAATCGTCGGTAGCGTTCATGGTATTTTATTTTGGTTCGTTATTTCTTCCTCAAGCTTTCGAAGATTTAGATTTCAGAGAATTTCAGATCTCCTGCGCGAATCGTTCCTCCGCAGTTTTATGCTGAAAAGGTGTGTAACCCTTTCCTCGTAAAAGCCGGATTAGTCCGTGATCGATTGCATCTACCCACCTGGGTCGGAAGAGCGGATGCACTAGCAATACGAGGGACTTGGGGTTCCTGAGTAGGATTAGGTATTTCATTTGACTTGTTATTTGTTTCTCAACGTTTTGAAGGTCGAAATCTCAGAAAATTTGAGATTTCTTCGCACGGACGTCGTGAGCGTGGTGGCCTTATCGGGGTTTTGCGATGATTGGCTGGTTAAGACTCCGCCTTGGATGGCGGTATTCTTTAGATCCGGTCGGCGCGAACCCCTGAACCAGTGCTTCGCACCGTTTTAGAAGCCAATCACCCTGGCATGGCAATTTCCGCAGGATCCGATTGGGGCCGTACTATGATCGTTTCGAGGCGGACGCTGTCACCTTCGCGACCAGATGCTTGCTGACCGGTTTGCGCGCTCTGCGTGCTGATGTCGGCGATTTGTTCTTTATTGGGAATATTTGCCTAACTCGACATGGCAGGCGTCGCTGGATTTCCTCAGAAACGCCATTTCGTCGCTTCGAATCGCGCCGATGAGCTCGTCGACCGTGCGGTTCAGCGTAGCGTAAACATCGAGAATGCGACTTCTGCATTCCTCGGTGGCGTTGAACACGGCTTCCGAGGAGACGAGACGGATCCGACAAAGGATAGCATAAAGTTTCACGAGCGTTTCAGGTTTATCTAACGGGTGGTCAAAACCGTCGGATAATAAGCGGGCTGCTTCGGTGATGAACTCGCCGTAGAGCGTTTCGCGCTTGCGCATTTCCGATTTCGCCAGTTCACGACGCGTTTGGCTTCTCTGCGATATCCACGTGGTGGCGATGGCTGCCGATGTGCCGATCACCGAGCCCAGCAGCGCTGCCAAAACAGTGACGACATTCGCATTCATTGCTTTACCGTTCTGGATTGTAACTGGTTAGGCGTGAAGCGCAGGTCGGGACTGCGCTGTGCCGAAGCGCGCGGATGAGAGACAAGGTTGTCAGGGTCAGATTTCTCTTTTCGCGCGTGAGACTTGTGTGAATTTGCGCCAGCGCCTTCAACCATTTCGGACATGCCGCAGTATGGCGTCCGCCTAACGCACGCAGGAAATGCTTTCTTTCTTGCCCCTTTATAGCGAGAAGGTATAAGGATTTCCCTATCTAGCTTTGTGGCTTTTCCCTATGGAGCTCCGGCATTTGAGGTACTTCGTCGGTGTGGCCGAGACTGAAAACGTCTCGCGCGCCGCGTTGAAACTTCATATTTCCCAACCGGCAGTAAGCCGTCAGATTCGTGATCTTGAAGATGAAATCGGATTGCCTTTGCTGAAACGGGTCGGTAAGTCAGTGAGACTGACCGAAGCCGGGCGTCTGTTTCTCAATGAAGCTCGCGCGATCCTGGCACGAACAGACGAAGCACTGAGAAATGTGCGTGCGCTCGACGAGCACCAGCGCATCGAGTTGCATGTTGGCTATTGTTCGTATGCGATAGATCCGCTCTTTCACCGCATCTTGAGGACGTATCAGGGCGTGATGCCGAACGTGCGGGTGAAGCTGCACGATCGCAAAGTGGAGGAGAACGTGGATGCTCTGCTCGAAGGCAGACTCCATCTCGCCTTCATCTTTCATGCGCCGAAGCCTGGCGCGCTTCGCGGTCTGCGTTTTCTCCCATTGAGCCATGAGCACCCTCGCCTGGCCGTTTCGCCAAAGCACCGACTCGCCCGGCGGCGCGTTGTCCCACTCGAGGAGGCGGCCTGCGAACCGTTCGTCGGCTTGGTCCCGCAAGAGTTCCCCGATTACCACTACTTTATTGACGCCGTCTTCGCGTCGAGCAAAACCAAGCCGCAGATCGTGGAGGAGCGCGACAGCGTGGATGGCATTATTGCCGCGGTCGAAGCTGGCAGCGGTGTCGCGCTCGCCGCCGATCGCTTCGCGTATGTTTTCGGTCGGCGGATAAAACTTTTGCGGCTTATACCCGAGCCGAAGACGATCGACATCGGTCTCGCGGCGCGCAAAGGTCCGCTTAGTCCGGCCGCAGAAACATTCTGGCAGTGCGCGAAACAAGCGCATTCAGCCCAAAAAGCGTGACGCGACCGATAGCTTGTGGCGAATAGGAATCGAAACCCCATCGCCAAAGTCACTCATGATGGCAGTGCCGCGGCCGGAGCGGCCTGTGGTTCCGGCTGTGGCGCTTGAGGGGTGACGCGCCCGCGTGAAGAGAGTCGTTCCACAACGTAGAAGGTTACCGGAATAAAAAAGATCGCGATGCCCGAGGCGGCGAGCATTCCGCCGATAACTGTTGAACCGAGAACGCGACGCGCCACAGCTCCGGAGCCACTGGCGAACCACAAGGGCAGACAGCCACAGATGAAAGCAAAAGAAGTCATCAGGATGGGTCGCAGCCGGAGGCGTGCACCTTCCAGCGCAGCGTCGATGAGCGGTTTGCCCTTTTCGTATTCGGCCTTGGCAAACTCGACGATTAAGATCGCATTCTTGGCTGCCAGACCAATGAGCATCACAAGACCTATCTGCACATAAACGTTGTTCTCCATGTGCCGCAGGAAGAGAGTTAGAAATGCGCCGAACACCGCAACCGGTGTGCTAAGCAGAACGCTAAACGGCAAGGACCAGCTTTCGTACAGGGCAGCCAGAATGAGGAAAACAAAGACCAGCGATAAGCCGAACACGGCGATAGAAGAAACACCTTTCTCTGCTTTTTTTTCCTGGAATGACATGCCCATATAGTTAAAGCCCATTTCAGGCGGCATGGTTTGCTGAAAAGTCTCTTCCAACGCCTTCATTGCTTGCGATGAGCTATAGCCGGGCGCGGCGACACCGTTGATTTGCGCGGAGCGATACTCGTTAAACCGCAAGGTGAATTCGGGTCCGTTAATGTTCCTGATCGTGGAGATAGCGTCGAGCGGCACAGGATCACCATTCGAATTGCGGACATAAAACTGAGCTACATTCTTCGCGTCGTCGCGGTAATCGCCTTCCGCTTCGATGTAGGTCTGCCAGGTGCGTCCGAAGCGGTTGAAGTAGTTAACAAAATAACCGCCCATGAAGGTCTGTAGTGTTTGGTAGACCTCACCTATGTCAATCCCTTGCTTGAGCACCTTGTCGCGATCGACATCGACAAAGAGCTGCGGCACGTTAGGCAGAAACGTCGAGAAGAGTCCCGCAAGTTCCGGACGTTTTCGCGCTGCGGTCATGAACTTGGTTAAATTGTCGGCAAGAAAGCCAATGTCTTTGCCGGCGCGATCTTGCAAAAGAAAAGTAAACCCGCCGGAGGTGCCTACGCCGGGAATAGCGGGCGGCGGAAAGGCAAAAGCTATCCCCTCGGTAAGACCGGCCAGCTCCTTGTTTATCCGCAACTTAATTGCCTCGTATTGTTCCTCCGGTTTTTTACGCTCCTCCCAAGGCTCCAGAGTGACGAAGAAGAACGCGCTGTAAGTGTTCTGAACGATGCTGAGAAGACTGAACCCGACAATAGTCGTAGTGTATTTGATGCCCGGTATCTTGCTGAGAACGTCTTCGATCTTGCGCGCCGCCTCATCGGTGCGGTCGAGTGAAGACGCGTCCGGTAATTGTAGCGCCATATAAATGTAGCCCTGGTCTTCTTCGGGAAGGAAGCTGCGCGGTAGCTTCCCGCCGAACCATCCCGCGCCCACGAAAAACAGTGCGAGCAATCCAAGACTGAGCGCACTTTTTCGAATGGCATGGCGCGACCAATTGACGTAACCATTCGTTACGCTGCTAAAGACGCGATTAAAGCCGCCAAAGAACCACCCGAGTGGTCCACGGGCTTTCTTGCGCGGACGAAGCAACAACGCGGAAAGCGCTGGACTTAGCGAAAGTGCATTGAAGGCGGAAATGATGACCGAGATTGCAATGGTAAGGGCAAACTGCTGATATAATCTCCCGGTGATCCCCGGAAGAAACACCGTAGGTATAAAGACTGCAGCAAGCACACAGGCAACACCTATGACCGGTCCAGATACCTGACGCATTGCCAGCAATGTGGCTTCGCGTGGCGCCATGCCATGTTCTATGTGATGCTCGACGGCTTCGACGACGACAATGGCATCATCGACCACCAGACCGATGGCTAGAACCAGGCCGAAAAGCGAAAGCGTATTGATCGAGAAGCCGAATAAGGGAAAGAATACAAACGTTCCAACCAGTGAAACCGGCACGGCGCACAATGGGATCAGAGTTGCGCGCCAACCTTGTAGAAAGATGAATACAACGACCACCACAAATAGGATCGCCTCGACCAACGTCTTAACAATCTCGCGCATCCCTTCGCGCACGGAATCTGTCTGATCGAGCGAGATAGCGTAATCCATGTCAGCGGGAAAGCGCTGTTTCGCTTCCTTCATGAATGCGCGAACGGCGTCCGAAGCTTGCACCGCGTTGCTACCGGGTAGCTGATACAGACCGATCGCTGCGGCTGGTTGTCCGTTTAAACGGCTTTCCAGGTTGTAAGTCTGTGCCCCCAACTCTATCCGCGCCACATCCTTGACCCGCACGAACGAGCCGTCTGCATTTGCTCGAATGACAATGTTGCCAAACTCCTCCGGCGTGCTTAACCGGCCTTGGGCGCGTACGGTATAAGTAAAGTTCTGACGTTTCTCCATGGGTTTGCTGCCGATCTGGCCCGCTGGATTCACATTATTTTGCTTCTGGACTGCGGAGATGATGTCCGGCACCGTAATGCCTAGCTTGGCCAGCTGGTCGGGCTTTACCCAAAGGCGCATCGCGTATTGCCCTGCGCCGAACACCTGCACGATCCCAATACCTGGCAAACGTAATAGCTCATCGACGAGATTGATGTAGGCGTAGTTAGCCAGAAAGATCTTGTCGTAGGTCTTATTCGGCGAGGTAAGAGCAAGGACGATCAGTGGCGAAGCGGCCGACTTCGATGTGGTCACCCCATAGTTGTTGACGTCCTGTGGTAACTGCGATTGCGCTTGAGAGACGCGCAACTGAGTCAGAATTTGATCAATGTTCGGTTCGGTCGCGACATCAAAGTCCACGAACATGCGCATGTCGCCATTGTTAGCGTTGATCGAATACATGTAGTTCATATTATCCACGCCACTCATCCTCTGCTCGATGGGTGCGGCGACCGATTGCTCAATCGTCAACGCGTCCGCGCCGGTGTAGTGAGTCAGGATTTGAATCTCCGGCGGGGCGATGTTCGGATACTGCGCGATCGGTAACCCCACGAGGCAAATCGCGCCGACAATCACCATCAAGATTGCGATGACAATCGCGACAATCGGCCGCCTGACGAAGAATTCGGACATACGTTAAGGGTCCTTGGTTGGAGGAGAGTCTGTGGAGCCTACTTTTTCTGCCGGCGGGGTCCACTCTTTGACTGTAACAGGGCTACCAGGAGGCACCTTCATTAGTCCCTGCACAACGACTTTCTCGCCCGGTTTCACACCGTCGACTACCTGCCACATCCCGCCGGAGCGTTCACCCAGTTTCACCGGGCGCATAGCTATTTTGTTCTCGCTATCTACCACCGCGACTAGCCGGTTGCCCTGGAGTTCAGTCACTGCCGGTTCCGGGATCACCACAGCGCCTTTTGCAACTTTGACTACCGCCCGCACCTTCCCAAACTGGCCCGGTCGTAGACGGTTTCCCGGATTGGGAAAGGTGAACTCCATGCGAATGGAACCGGTCTTTGTGTCGAGGTTCCGATCCTCTGCATAAAATTTTCCTTTGTGCGGATAAGGGTTTCCATCCGCGAGACGTAAGTCGAATTCGAGTCCTTGGAGGTAACGTTCCCGTTCATCTGGATCGGGATGATCAGTGATGAATTCCGTGAACGACTGCTCGCCAACGTTCACAGCCGTCTTGATCGGATCGACTTGGGAAATGGTTGTTAGTGGTCCAGTCCCGGGTCCTACGAGGTCACCTACGTGGGCGGTAGCTATTCCCACAATGCCATCGATCGGCGCGATGATCTTTGT
>DASSFL010000125.1:0-2714 GCA_035694525.1 Candidatus Udaeobacter sp.
GGTGGCTTCGGCGCGCTTGAATTAAGCGATCTTGAAATCCTCGAACGCGAATTTGTCGTTTACGACGCGCTTTACGCAGAATGCAAACGCCGAGTCAGCCGCCGGTAAATCGCTTCCGCAGGCTAGCTGATTTTTTCGGGCTTAAGCGCAATCTGGTTATCCTGCTAATCGCCATTTTTGTCATTGGCGCCGGCGAAGAGCTTTGGATGCGTTTCGTGCCGAAGTATCTGCAAGCGGTCGGCGCGACGGTTTTTGTCATCGGCCTTTACGATGCGCTTCGTACTCTGCTGAGCGCGATCTACGCGTATCCCGGCGGACTATTTACCGACCTTTGGGGACATCGCCGGGCGTTCATCATTTTCAACGCAGTCTCAATCCTCGGCTACGCGCTAGTCCTATTTATCCCGCATTGGGCCGCCGTGATCGCCGGAATGTTTCTCTTCCTTTCGTGGACGTGTTTTTCGTTGCCCGCAACGTTTTCGCTAATTGGAGCTGCACTCGAAGCAAATCGCCACTCGATGGGCGTGGGCGTTCAGATGGTCATCAAACGATTGCCCATCATGATCGCGCCAATCTTCGGCGGAATATTGATCGATCGGTTCGGGATCATCAACGGCGTGCGCATCGGCCTTCTCGCCTCCATCTTCCTCTCCGCGGTCACGATTCTTGTGCAGCGCCAATTGCGCGAAGAACCCATACACAGGGCAAAAAGCACCGCGGCAATTGGACCGAAATCGGAGCGTTGGAATCTTTGGCAAAGCTTGCGCGAATTCAATTCGCCGATGCGTCGGTTGCTTTTGAGCGACATCCTGGTCCGCTTTTGCGAACGGATTCCCTACGCCTGGGTCGTGATCTTCGCGATGGATTACATCGGCGTGAGCGGCGAGCAGGTGGGCGTGCTCACGACAATTGAAATGCTCGCTGCCACATTGTGCATCATTCCATCCTCTTATTACGCAGACCGATATGGGCGCGAGCCCTTCGTCATCGTCACTTTTGTCATGTTCACGTTATTTCCAATCTGCCTGCTCATGTCGCGGAGTTTTTCCGCATTGGTTGTGGCGTTTGCCATCCGTGGTCTCAAGGAATTTGGCGATACATCGCGCAAGGCGCTCATCATCGGATACAGCGACTCCGACCGACGCGGCCAAATGGTGGGCGCTTACTATCTTGTCCGCGATTTGATAGTCAGCACTGGTGCAATCCTAGGCGCGTATCTGTGGAAGCTCGGACCGGCGCTGAATTTTCTAGGAGCAGCTGCTCTTGGAATCGCTGGAACGATTTTCTATGTGAAAACAATCCGGCAGAGCCGACAATTGGCCTTGAATGATCTGAAAAATCAGCTGGAGATGCGTCGAACTCGCAGGAAGTAACCGAGCTCAATGAACCGTAGTTCAAAATTTATGAAGTCCGCTGCAATAGCATTGATACCGATCGCTTTGGTTTCAGCGGCAGCACTCGAAGTCAGCGCAGCGGATACCAATTACGAGCTCAAGCCGATTAACCTTCCCGGCGCAACTGGCGTGGTTGCGCTGGATTATTTCGCCTACGATCGGGCGGCCGGAAAATTATGGGTGCCGGCCAGTAATACCGGCAGCGTGGATGTCATCGACGAAAAAACGGATGCGGTGACGCAGGTGACCGGATTTCAAACCGGCGAAATCGAGCGACGCGGACGAAAAATAACAGTTGGACCAACCGCGGCCAGCATTGGTGACGGTGTTGCTTACATTGGCGATCGCGGCGACGCCACGCTTTGCGTAATCGACGCGAAGACTCTTACGCGAGGCGGATGTGTGCCGCTCGCGTCGAGCTCACCTGAAGGCAAGATCACGCCAGATGGCGTGGTCTATGTTGCCGCGACGCGAGAGCTGTGGATCACAACGCGACCAGCATCGGCTGGCGACGCGGCGGCGGCCAAGTCTCTCCAAGTCTTCGATGCATCCAATCCATCGCACCTAAAATGGAAAACGAAAATTCCGCTGGAGAATTTAGCGGAAGGCTACGCGGTTGATAATGGACGCAGTCTTTTTTACACGAACGTCGAAGACACCGGGACGACCCTCGCGATTGATGTACGAACACACAAGATTGTCGCGAAGTGGAATGTCGGCAGCACGGATTTCGGAGGATTGGCACTCGACACCGCTCGCGGATTTCTGTTCGTCGCGTGCGGAGATCATGTCCTGAGTGTCGATGTCGCTCACGATGGAAAAATTCTCGACTCACTCCCAACCGGAGCCGGCCTCGACAACATCGATTATGCGCCCGATCGAAAAATTCTCTACGCTGCCGCGGGGCAGGCCGCGACATTGACTATTAGTGAAGTCGGGGACGATGGAAGATTTCATCCCAAGGCGACAGTGCCGACAGTAAAAGGCGTCCGTGGTGTAATCGCTGGCAGAGACGAAACGGCATATTTAATCGATCCGAATCACGGCTGTATCCTGAAGTTGACACATAAATAACGCCGCACGTCACTGAGCGACAGCTTTGGCGAAATCAATCAAAGTTAATTGCGGCGCCCTCGCGATCTGGTTGTTGTTAGGGACCGATTTTTCGCAAGCCGGCCCACCGTTCGTGACCGAGGACCCGGAGCCACCGCCGCCCGGCGGATGGGAAATTAATGTTCCGTTCATCATTGAGCGCACGCCAGGCGAAACAGACATGAATACGCCTCTGTTCGATTTGAATTACGGATTACCGAATATACA
>DASSFL010000126.1:0-1798 GCA_035694525.1 Candidatus Udaeobacter sp.
TCTTAAGGAGAACAAGCCCATGGTGGAGAAGTAGGCGTTTGGCCAGCGATGATGATCAAAGCCGCGTCCGTGCCCGCTTTTGGCCATCCGCTTGCGCAGGATGCTGCGCAGTCTGCCGCGCGTATAGCCATCCACGGACTCGAAGGTATTTGCTTTACTGTGTTTGAAGTACCCAAACCATCCTCGCAAGGTCCGGTTCAGATCCTCACAGATGGCTTTGAGACTTCGCCCATCTGTACGTCGGGTCTTACTGCGGATCGTGTCTTTGAGTTTGTCCATGCTTTTCTTTCGCGGCCATTTCATACCCCGTTCAAAATGATACCCTAGGAAGTCGAAACCTCCCGCTTGACTGGCGTCCACCAGTCGCGTTTTGACCGGATGTAAGCTCAGGCCGTTTTCTTCTACCCAGCGGCGAACTCGCTCTAAGGCCTCTTGGGCTTGTTGCTGGCTGCTGCATAGCACGATGAAGTCATCGGCGTAGCGGACCATTTCGAAGCCCCCTTCGGCCATCTGCCAGTCTAGGCCGTCCAAGTAGATATTCGATAGCAATGGACTTACTACTGCTCCTTGTGGTGTTCCTTGCTCGCTCGGTTGCCATCCTTTCACACTGTCCATCACCCCTGCCTGGAGCATTTGTTCGAGCAGCCTCAATACTCTTCCGTCCGCAATTTTCTCCCTTACTCGATCCATCAGTCTTTCTTGTGGGATGGTGTCAAAGTAGGATTTCAGATCCGCATCTACCACCCAGTGTGATCCGCCCTTGAGCAGTTCATCGACTCGGCGCAACGCTTCCTTACATCCTTTGCCAGGTCGGAATCCGTAGCTGTGGAGTGCAAAATCGCGCTCAAAGATCGGCTCGATTACCTGGAGCAGGGCTCCTTGCACGATTCGATCTCGCAGTGTGGGCACTCCTAATGGGCGCTTTTCGTTACTCCCCGGCTTGGGTATCCAGACCCGCTTGACTGCTTGGGGTTGGTATTGACTGGCTCGTAATTCCTGCTCCAGCTCCCTGATCGTTTGGTCTTTGTCTCCTTCAATTTGGCGCGCGCTTTGCTTGTCAATTCCGGCGCTTCCGCCTTTGGTCACTACCTTCGCCAGCGCGCTTCCCAGATTCTTAGCACTCCAGACTTTGTCGATCAGTCTGAACCATTTTCCTCCTTCAATCCCCGTTTCCAGGGTTGCCAACATGCGCTCTGTCCAGACCTCAGTTTCCACCCATGCCCAGCGGGCACGGATCTCTCCGTCTTGTCGAGCCCTCTCGGGCACTGTCGGCGGTTTTTGTTCCTGTGTTCTGTCTTTCACGCTTCCACCTTCCTGCCTCCCTTTGCTCCACGGGCATTACCCCGCTTCTGCGCTCTTACGAAGGCTCTGTCACCTTTCGGGCACGGTTCTTCGGTCCCTCTGCAGGTCATGAACGCCGTTCCTTTCCCGAATCGTGATCCCTGATTCATGTCGCTCCAACTTCCGACCATTCTATCTCCACCCACCTCATGCACTCCTGGTCCCACCCTCACTGCTCGCCGCAGGTCAGGTCGCGGAGTTACCGTGCTTCCCTTTCCGGGCGGCTTCCGTTCTGGGCTTCGCCTTTGGCTAGCAGGCTCGCCAATGCATCAGGCCGTATCGAGTTCATCATTTTCTTAATTATGGACTGGTCGTTCGCTTCGGGTTGCTCCCCACCCCGCCTCTCGGCGACGCAGTTTCCTTCAGCTACGGACAGCCAGTGCTCCGTCCGATGGGGACTTCCACCCCACTGTTGGTGCGCACTCTCAGGCGCACTAGCCAGGCACGAAGTGCCTGG
>DASSFL010000127.1:0-7377 GCA_035694525.1 Candidatus Udaeobacter sp.
GACCGCGGCATTCGCGCTTGGCCGCGTCGGGCTCGGAATCCTTGCTGCTCTCATATTTGGTATCGTCGATGGACTGGACGGAAAACTGGCGCGCGTCAAAATCGAAACGACCGAGGGCGGCAAATGGGAACATTACCTCGACTATTTTATCGAGAACTCGTGGTGGGCGGCCATCGCTTTTGATTTGTGGAGAAGCGGACAACTTCCCAACGCATTTTACTTTTTCGCGTTGCTCGTCGGGTCGCGCTTATTGCATGAATTCGCGAAACGCCGGGCGACGATGGCTCAAGGCCGCCTGCTGGATGACGTCGCACCGTTCGACCGTGCTTTCCGACTGATCGCAGCTAGAAGAAATGTTTACGTTTGGATCCTGGCGTGTGGTTTTTTGTTAGGCGCTTTCCCGCAAAGCTACGCGGTCATCTGCGGATGGGCTGCCGTTAGTGCGACCGTTCACCTCATACGTTCCATCTGGATTTGTCATGGCACGGTTCGCCGCTTTGTCGGTATCCGGGGTTAAGGAACGACGAAAGATTCCCGATTCCAAAATGTTATCGCTAGAAAATTCACGGCCGATTTTATCCAGGAGCTTCATGCGGCTAATCGGAAACATTCAGCTTAGGACTAGTTACCCGCGACGCAATTTTTAGGAGCTTAAGTTACTCGTACGTCCAAACGCCCGCACGAACGAGGTCAGTGCAATTCCCTGTTCCTTTAGAACCACCAGCGTTTCGGGCGCGGTCAGAGCCTCCAGTTCCTCAACCCACCGATAGCGCCAATGACTGTACCGCCTTCGCGTATCAGCATCATCTTCACCAGGATGGCAAATCAGTTCATAGAGGCCGGCAGGAATTTTCCGAAGTATTTGTTCGAGGGCAGAGCGAGTTAAACACCCGCTGACTTCGAATCCGTACACACCATCCGGCATTTGCGGCGGGGGCGGACCGAGCAAAACTCGCGCTGACAGACAGGTCAGATTCAGACCAAGCCGCTGTACCCACCGTCCCATCGGGAGGCCGGGCGATTTTTGCCACGGGCCAGCAGAATTGCGAATCCAAACATTATCCATCCTCCGAGTAAGCCGCCTAACGATTTGGAAGACAGGCGGGAACATGTGGAGATGTTGGTGGCTATCAAGATGGGACAGTCGTAGGCCTGTGTTCTGAAAACGCGCGATCTGTGCCGCGATCTCACGCTCGACCTCATCCCAGTTGATACGCCCGAGAAAGGCGCGTCTGAAAAATTCACCACTCGCGCGGGGAAACCGTCCCGTTTCATCAACCAGGGTCGGTAAGACCTCGGGCCCCAGGACGGCTCGTTCTTCTACCAGCGTCAGATGAAGGCCAACATCCAATTCTGGGTTCTGCCGAGCCAACGCAACAGCCTCATCGAATGCACTCCCCGTCACAAGCAACGAGGCACTCGTCACGATTCCGTCTTGAAACGCCCGCATGATTCCTCGGTTGACTCCCGGCGTTAATCCCAGGTCATCCGCGTTAACAATCAGCTGTTTCAAGGCTCGGAGACCCGGGCCGCCCGGATTTCGCGTCGCATCTTCATCCGGAATACAACCAGTTCTCGGATCATCTTAAAGATCACGTCCGGACTCGCCAGAGTGGAGGTGCCGCGATTTCTGGGAAAATAATCTACGCCAAATTGCACGATCTTGAATCCGTGCAATTTGCCTTTGATTAGCAGTTCCGCGTCGATGAACGAACCCTCCGCCTCCAACGCCACCTTATCCAAGACCTCCCGCTTGAACAATTTGAAGGAGAAATTGATGTCCTTCACCCGTAACGGAAAAAGGAAACGGATAAGCAAGTTGTAAACCACCGAATACACGGTGCGGATAGGCCCTTCCGCAGTGCGATCAAACCTAAAAGCCGAAATGATATCTGACCTTGTAAACTCCATGATGCGCACCGCCCGTTTCAACTCCGTGAGATCGACCGGCAAATCCGAGTCACAGTAAAACACCAGCTCTTTCGTCGCGTTGCTAAAGCCGGTGCGAAGAGCGCCTCCCAATTTCAAATTCCGTTCGTGATGGAACACCTTCACACGAGGGTTTGCCCGGGCCAATGCTTCCGCGACCTCCTCTGATCGGTCGGTGCTGGCATCATTAACGATGAGGATCTCATAATCAGACGTCATGTCGGTCAGGACCCCCTCCGCGAAGTGGACTGCGCGCTCGATGTTCTCTTCTTCATTGAACATTGGATAAACAACCGAGATGCTTGGCCTCCTTGTCGTCATGCGCCGCTGTTCCGGTGTCAAAGCCGACGATAAATTGTTTCGCCATCGATCACCGTCTCAACGCGATATTTCCCGAGGAAGGCACGAAGCACGGGATACCGCGCCATGGGATGAGCCGGGGAGAACCGGTCCACCGTTGACATGTCGATAATGAGCACTGGGGGGTGCGCTTCCCAGTCTGCCCGAAACATCTCCCAAGTCCCCGGAAGCAGGCTCTTCCCTTTGTCTGTTACCTGGCGAGGCCGGCTGGCGTAGGCACCAACCAGATATGAGCAGCTCACGAAACGCGTCGCCATCCGCCGGCCGGAAAAGCTGTAGACCTGCGGGCAACTTCCCCAGACAAATATACGATCGTTCGGGGTCGTCTCCTTGACGATGTACTGAACAATCGAAAGAAAATTGAGCGTCTGCGTTCGCACTACGAAGGCCCCGACGAGAAAACCTATCGCTGGCAGGGCTGCCGCACCAATAATCCCTGCTCGGATCCATCGCCAGCGCGGTTGAGGAGAACGTTGCTGTTCCGCGACAAAGCGTGAGAACGCCTGGCCGGCGAGAATCGAAAGCGGCGGAAGTACTGCCAAATGATAATGTCCCGGAAATCGCCATCCAATAAAGATCGCCAGATAACTGAGGACCAGCCACAAAATAAGCAGCACCTGCTCGGTGGGCACAGCCCTTTTGCGCCGAAAAGATCCGAATGTCTCAATCACTTGCCGAATACCAAAATACCATAACAAGCCCCAGGCGAGCATCACAGCGAGATGAACCGTGACGAGACGTTTCAGAACATAAAGGAAAGTTGTTTCAGACTCGACATAGCGAACGGCAAACGCCCACGCCCACAGATACGCGTCATGCAGGTTTCCCTGCAACCGGTAATGCCAGGCCAGTGCGGCAATGACCGCTATGAATCCAGTTACCACACCGCTGCCTGCTGCCAAAACACGTCCGAGTGATTGGTAACTGGCAATGAGCCAGAGGTAAACGAGATACGCCAGCATTGCGCCCAAAGTCACGGCCGAAGGTTGCCGAATCAAAGTGGCCACTCCGACTAGCGCGCCGCTGAGAAACATCAAACCAAAAGCCGGCTTTTTTTGCCCTTGGAGAAAGGCGAGAACACTCAGCGCGAGAAAAAGGGACGCGAAAATCTCAGTGTTCGCGGCGAGTGTGTCAGCGGGCCGGTAGGCGTGCACGAACACGGCGTATCCAATGCCGCTCCAAGCCCCTGCCCAATCGTCGCTCACTCGCGCGCCGATTCGCCGTACGACCAAAGCAGTGGTTGCGACGACAAGGATGGCGAGGATATGAACGGCACGAAGATTGTTCCTCCCAGCGAGTTGGAAAACAGCGACGTAAATGTAATAGATGCCTGGCGGCTTCGTATCGACCGCCGTCCGGTAGAGTGTCCCGCCGTCCAGGGTATCGTTCGCGATTATCCCGTACCAGCCCTCATCGCCGTTGTACAGCGACGGCAAGAGAGTGGGCAAACGCAGGATGACGACCAGCGCGATGATGATCACGTTGACCCAGCGGCTTTGACACCGGGTCATACGTGACGGCCCTGCTCAATGGCCGCTAGATCTTTTTTGAAAAATTCGATTGTTGCACGCAATCCTCGGGCTAAATCGCAAACCGCCCTAAAGCCAGCCGTCTGAATTTTGTCAACGCCAGCGACTGAATGTTTTACGTCGCCCGGCCGCACTGCGCTGTATTCAATCGTGGAGCTAGACTTGGCAAGGCCGCGAATCGTTAGGGCCAGATCGGTTAGTGTGATCTTCCTTCCGCAAGCGACGTTGAAGGCCCCGGTTGCCTGCGATTTAAACGCGAAGAACGCATTGGCCGCGACTACATCCTTTACATAAATGAAGTCTCGGGTCTGCCGGCCGTCTCCGAAAATCGTAATCGGCTCGTTTCTGATTGCTTTCCCAATAAAAGCCGGAACGGCCGCGGTGTATTCACTTCGCCGGTCCGGGTAGGGACCAAAGACGTTAAAATAGCGAAGGGAAACAGTCGGGAGTCGCCCTTCATCCGTAAAGGAGCGGCAATGCCGTTCGGCTTCATACTTGCCTGTGGCATAGGGACTTTTCGGCTCGGCCGGCATGCTTTCAATCTTTGGAACGGTTGGATTGTCGCCGTAAATTGCAGCCGAGCTGCTGAAGATCAGCTTTTTCGCTCGCGCCCGCGCCGCCTCTTCCAAAACAATCGCTGTACCCGAAGCATTGATCTCGGCGCATTCATTCGGCTTCTCCACAGATTCCTGCACACTCACCATAGCCGCGAGATGAAAGACAAAGTCCACGCCTTTCATAGCTTCTTTCACGAGATCGCGATCGAGAATTGAGCCGACGATCAGTTGGCAATTCAAGCCAGACAAATTGCCCTTACAACCGCGGCGTAGATTATCAAGAACGCGCACCTGCGCTCGATCCTGGAAGTATTCGGCGATATGCCGGCCGATGAAACCGGCGCCTCCTGTAATTAAGATTCGCATACTGGATTGAAGCAAAGTGGTGCACCAATGTATTGATCGGTGCGTTGTAAAGCAGAGATACCGGCGGCAAGGTCCATTTTCGGCCAGACCTAGCGGTTGCTTGTCGGGCTATGGTGCGCCAAGTCGCGATAATCGTCTCGGTGATAAATTACCCCTTCGGCAGTGCGCGCCACTAGCTGGTATCGTTCCGCCAAAAGTTTGGCCAGAATCGGAAAGTTCTTCACTGGATAGTACGCACTCTTCGGGTCGGGGTGAACATCGACAATGTAGGTCGGCGGATGCCTGGCAAAATCTTGCTCGAGCGTGGTCCAGGCGCCGGGCAGGATCCGGCTGCGAGTATCGAAACCGGGGATCGGTCCTCCGAACACATAACCTGTGAGCGGGAAAGTTGTGATGTAGCGGCAGGCAGGACGTCTGTGAGCGTCTAGATAAATTTCCGGACTTTGGCCCCAGACAAAAATCCTGTCGGCATGGGAGGAATGGGAGAATAAATATCGTCCCGCTTCAGACGGTAAACGGTGCCGCGCCAGCCCCGCCCAGTGGATGATTGACAAGGTAATAACTGTGAGAGCCAGCCAGGCATAGGTCACTCCAGGTCGCAGGAACCATTGGGGCGGCTGCATCTCGCGAGACCAAATTCGCGCGTAGTAGGGCGCTGCGAGCAGTGCGAACGGAGGAATTAATTGGACATAGTAATGAGGGTAGAAGCGTGCGCCGGCTGCAGCGCCAATCGCCGAGACAGCGAGCAATCCGAAAAGCGCTGTTCGTTCCGCCGTCTTCCCAGCCCAAATCTCATACTTATTCCGCCACGCCATTATCGCCCCGATCACGAGAGGCAAACAGACTACGAGGAACATCAACGTGAGGACGATTCCCTTCTGCCAGAATACATGAGGAATGTCATGATCGGAAATTGACCAGTAAAACGCGTCATGGAGGATGCCTTGCTTCCAAAGCACAATCGTCACAAGACTGAGCACTGCGAAAAATCCTGCCGTGAGTATGGCTGCCTGAATAATCGAATTCGCTCGCGTCAAACTGCGGCTAGCTCGATAGCTCGGAAGAAGTAGATAAATGCCGAGAGGAGCCGCTGCTATGCCGGCCGGCTGTTTGAGCAGGAAGGCCACGCCGAAAAGCGCGCCCGCTAGAAAGAGTTCGGGTCGCAGTCGCGACGAACTGCGGCGCAGCGCGATTGCCCACGCCCAGATGATAGGAAGATTCATCAGCATCTCGCCGTCGAATGAGAGGGTCTTCCACGTCCACCAGGGTTGGAAAACACTGTAGAAGAGCGCGGCAATCAAACCGGTATTCCGATCAAACAACTCGCGGCCGATTACATAGAGGCCCGCCATCGCGCATAGCGTCCATACGAGCGCCACTATGTGAAGCGCTTTCCAATTGAACTTGCCCGCTATTTTGAATACCGCGGCGTACGTCCAGAAGAGCAGCGGCGGCTTGCGCTCTACTGCGTCAGCGTAGGGTCGACCTCCGTCGACGATCTCGTTCGCCACCACCGAATATATTGCTTCGCTGTCAAGTGGCTGAGGATGCAAAAGAGACGGAAGGCGAATTGCGAGCGTGAGAAGGATTATCCCAAAAGCGGCGAAGTAAAATTGGCGCGATCTATGAGTTGGCACATGCATCATTCGGCAGATTAATTTCCGGATGTGGTCCTCTTAAGAGAATCGTAAATGCCCGTAACTTCTTTAAAAACATCATCAACTGTGATTGCTTGCATGCAAAGATTGTTGCGGCAGACCGATTGCCGGTTGTTGTAGGCGTTCACGCACGGGCTGCAGGCGATGCCGGCCCACAAGGCGATCGCGTTTGGCGATCGCGCGGCAAACAGTGCGGGTGTCTCTGGCCCGAACAAAGTCACGACGTGAATCGGCGTCATCGAGGCGAAATGAGCCGGGCCACTGTCATTCGTCACCAAAATCTCACTGCGGGTGTAAAGCACGAGGACTTGACGCAGAGTAGTTTTGCCGGCAAGCGGGATGACGCGGCTTGAACCGACCTCATCTGCGAGCCGGTTATTGGGAACGGCTTCTGCCGGGGAACCGGTAAATCCGATAAACAAGTCTGGATAACGTTCGAGCAGTCGCCGGGCCAGTTCGACATAACGCATCGCCGGCCATCGTCTCAGCGGCAGCAAGTCGCTTGCGTTCGGGTTGAGCAGGATGAGTGGCGCAGAACCGATACGAGGATTTTCGCGCCGCAGCAGGGCATCGATTTCCGCAACTTCGGACAGGGAAGGCCGAAACTTTGGAATTGGTTGACTTGCAGAAGGCGTAAACTCGAAGGTCGGAAGCACTGCCGGATCCCGGGTCAGTGCTTCAACCATGGCTTCGAACATCTCGCTGGTGTGCAGATGAGAATTGTAGAGAAGCCGATGCGTCATTAAGTCACCCCGGTACGGTCCGTCGCCAAAAAAAGTATGAAAACCCACACGCGTTTTGGCGCCGGTAGCGAACGTCAGCATTGCGGAGAAGCGCGTGAGGAATTCCATATCAATGACCGCGTCAACGCAGATTTTTCGGACTCGTTGCACTGATCGCAGCGTACTAAGCGTGAACCCGAAAAGGTTGTGCGTAGCGATCGTTATCACATTTCGCTCGGGAATGACGTCCATTGCG
>DASSFL010000128.1:0-3548 GCA_035694525.1 Candidatus Udaeobacter sp.
ATTCTGGAGCCAGTTCGTAACGACAGCCTCAAAAGGCGAACATGTTCGTGTGCAGCCTTTACTCGATTGGACTGAAGTAGATGTTTGGCGCTACATCCAGCGGGAAAACATTCCCATCCCGCAAATGTATTTCGCTCGGAACGGCAAACGATTTCGATCGTTGGGCTGCAGTCCCATCACGCATCCAATCGAGAGCACGGCCTCGACGATCGACGAAATCATTGCCGAGCTGGAAGCAACAAAAACGACCGAACGCGCGGGGCGGGCACAGGACCACCACGAGCGGAACGCGATGCAGAAACTGAGGGCGAAAGGATTTCTATGACTAGCGGAGCAAACGCGCAACGCTCAACGTCCAACGCCCAACGTTCAAGTTCAGACGTTGCGCCAAAGCTGCGCGTCGTCTTCGTTGGTCACGTCGACCATGGAAAGTCCACGCTGATCGGTCGCATTTTGCATGACACCGGTTCTTTACCCGAAGGCAAAATCGAAGAGATAAAAAAGGCATGCGCAGCTGAGGGAATGGAATTTGAATTTGCCTTTTTGCTCGACGCATTGCTCGAAGAGCAGAAGCAAAACGTCACCATTGACACCACGGAGATTCCTTTTCGAACGACGCGGCGCCGTTACGCCATCATCGATGCCCCCGGGCATAAGGAATTTTTGAAGAACATGATTACGGGCGCATCCAGAGCGGATGCAGCGATCCTTGTGATCAGCGCGGACGAAGGGGTGCGTGAACAGAGCCGGCGTCACGCCTACCTGCTGAGCATGCTTGGCATCAAGCATGTCGTTGTCGTCGTAAACAAGATGGATCTCGTGGATTACTCTGAGAAAAGGTTCCGTGAGATTGAGCAGGAATATCGAAAGTTTCTTCGCGAGCTTGGGTTGGACGCGCGGACGTTCATTCCTGCGTCGGCCAAAGAAGGCGAGAATGTCGCGCGCACGAGTATGAAAATAAAATGGTACTGCGCGGCGAGTGTTCTTGAAGCGCTCGACTTGCTGGAGCCGCAACAGCGAGAGGTCGATCTTCCACTTCGCTTTTGTGTTCAGGATGTATATCGCTTTGACGGACGGCGGATTATTGCGGGCCGGATCGAGACAGGAACGCTAAGTGTGGGGGACCAGTTGGTATTCTCACCGGCCAACAAATCGTCCGTGGTCGCTACAATCGAGCGTTGGAACGCGCAGGAAAACAACGGTCCCGCCGTCGCGGGAGATTCGATCGGGATCACGCTCGGCGAGCAGATTTTTGTCGAGCGCGGCCATATCGCATCGCATGAAAATGAAACGCCGATCGAGGCAAATCGTTTTCATGCCGACCTTTTCTGGATCGTGGGCGAACCGCTGCGGATTGGACATTTATACGGCCTCCGGTTGGCAACTCAGGACGTGAAATGTGAGGTCGTGTCAATCGAGCGAGTCATGGATTCTTCGACACTGGAGACGAAGAGCGACGGACGCGAACAATTGGAACGAAACGAGACCGGCAGACTTACAATCCAAACCCGCGCACCACTGGTGATCGACAACCACGATCGCATTCCGAATCTCGGGCGGTTTGTGATCATAGATGACGGACAGATCTGTGGTGGTGGAACGATTTTCGGCGGCGTTTATACGGATCGCACCGTCGCAAAGAGCAAGAATATTTTCTGGACCGAGGGGAAAATAACGGCCCTCGCCCGGGCAATGCGGAGCGGCCATCGGGGCGCGGTGATCTGGCTAACCGGGCTTTCTGGCGCTGGGAAGTCGACCATTGCACAGGCGCTTGAACGCGAGCTGTTCCAGCGCGCCATGCATACCTATGTGCTCGACGGGGATAATATCCGGCACGGATTGAACTCAAATCTCGGGTTCTCTCCGGACGACCGGGTGGAAAACATTCGCCGCGTGAGCGAAGTAGCGAAGCTCATGGCTGACGCAGGCACCGTGGTGATCACGGCGTTCATTTCACCTTACCGGATGGATCGCAGCCGCGCGCGAGAGATTGCGCTGGAGGGCAGTTCGGAGTTTATCGAAGTATTCGTTGATGCACCGTTGGCAGTTTGCGAAGCGCGCGATCCCAAAAATCTCTATAAAAAAGCGCGGGCTGGCCAGATCCGCGAATTCACCGGCATTGATGCACCTTATGAAGCTCCCGAGGACCCCGAGATTGTTGTTCACACGGACCGGCAAAGCGTTGACGAATCGGTAGCGACGATAATGGAGCAGTTATTGCCGCGATTGAGAGCCGTCGAATAGATGTCCGATACTGGATGGTGGATTCGTGATGCAGAATTGAATGACGCGCCGGAGCTCGCCGTGCTGGTGTGCGAACTCGGCCATCAAACCGACCACACAGAAATGGAGACGCGCCTGGAGTTGATTTTGTTGAACCCAGCATACAAAACATTTGTCGCAATTGTGGATGACAGCGTCTGCGGGATGATCGGCACGCTCACCTATCAAAGCTATGAGCATAACGATGCGTCCGGGCGAATTCTTGCCCTGGTGACATCGAGCACGGCGCGCCACCGCGGAATTGGCCGTGCGTTGATTGCAACAGTGGAGAAAGATTTCGCTCAAAGAGAAATCAGGCGTGTTTCCTTGGATACACGGCTTACTCGAGAAGATGCCCACAAGCTTTACCAGTTGCTCGGTTACGAGCGAAACGGGTGGCGATTTGTGAAGCAACTTCCGGTGAGCAATTGATTTGGAACTCGATGTGGCGACGTTGGAGGCTTCTTGCGACCACCGCAGTTCTCGGAATTCAAACCGCGCAGGCAGCCGAGACTTCAAATAACTCGGCTGAAACGGCGGAAGTAACGGTGACGGGAGAGGCGATAGGATCGCTTACTTCGGGCTCACCCGAGGAATCTGCGAAGCAGAAGACGCAAGTTCCGGGAGCCTTCACAGTCAGGACGACCGATGACATGGAACTTGGTCGCGCGTCAAATTTCGAAGATTTGCTGCAACGAACCCCGGGTGTTTTCCTTCAATCGGAAAACGGCTCCGAAGTTTCCAAGATTTCAATTCGAGGGTCCGGAATCACGTCTGAAGACGAGCCACTCGGTGTGATGTTTTTAATGGACGGCTTGAACTTCAACCAGGGGGATGGCGAGGCAATTCTCGAGGATCTTGATGTTGCGGCGCTCAGCCACGCGGAAGTCTTTCGGGGCGCCGATGCATTTAAATACGGCGCGCTAACACTTGGCGGGGCAATCAATCTGGTGCCGCTCACCGGATACGATGCGGCGCCATTTCAAGTCCGGCTTGAAGGGGGGAGTTACGGCTTCTTCCGTGGCGACATGAGCGGTGGCGCGGTCCAAGGGAAGTTCGATGAATTTGGTACGATTGGTTTCCGAGCGCGCGAGGGCTTTCGAGAGCATAGCCGCGAGGACACAGAAATCCTTTTTGCCGATCTCGGTTACAAGTTTAACGACCAAGTGGAAAATCGATTTTATCTTACGCTGGACCGGACCAATCGGAATCTGCCTGGCGGTTTGACCAAGTCAGAAATGGAAGACGATCCCTCACAGGCTAATCCCCTCGCGATAGCCCAGGAT
>DASSFL010000129.1:0-4573 GCA_035694525.1 Candidatus Udaeobacter sp.
TGGCAGACATTCAGTCGGGATTCCCGCTGCTCATGCTCTGGATCATCGGCGGAATCGTGGCGCTCTGCGGCGCGCTTTGTTACGGCGAACTCAGTGCCGCGCTGCCTCGCTCCGGAGGGGAATACCATTTTCTATCCCAAATTTATCACCCCGCGCTGGGATTCATGGCAGGATTCATTTCGGGTACTGTCGGGTTCGCTGCACCTATCGCGCTGGCCGCGATGGCCTTCGGGACATATTTTGTCGGAGTGTTCCGCGTTGGTTCGCCGGTCGTTCTGTCATTCGTCGTTGTTTGGGTGGTAACGGCTTTTCATCTTCGGAGTCTTCAAATTGGCAGCGTGTTTCAAAATTTCGCTACGACTATAAAACTGCTTCTGATTGGCACGTTGATTTTCGCTGGATTATTTGTGCAGACAAAACAGCCGGTCAGCTTTTTTCCCGCGCACGGCGATGCGATGACGATCTTCGGTGAACAGTTTGCGGTTGCGCTGGTTTTTGTGATGTACTCCTACTCGGGTTGGAACGCAGCAGCCTACATCACAGGGGAAATCAAGAAGCCGGAAAAAAATGTGCCGCGTTCGTTGTTGGCGGGAACCGGCCTTGTAATCGTCATCTACGTGCTGCTCAATGCCGTCTTCCTCGCCACGACGCCCATCCAGGAATTGAAAGGTCAGATTGAAGTAGCGTTGATCGCCGGTAAACACATTTTTGGGACGAACGGCGGCCGGGTTGCGGGCGCGGTCATTTGTCTCGGCCTGGTTTCGGCAATCAGCTCGATGACATGGGTGGGACCGCGTGTCAGCATGTCAATGGGCGAAGATCATTGGTTGCTACGCAGGGTTAGCCGAAAGAATCCTCACGGTATTCCGACCAACGCCATTGTGCTGCAATTGCTCATCGTCAACGTTCTTTTGTTTACGCGCAGTTTCGCCAGCGTCATGCAATACGCTCAATTTAGCCTATTGCTTTGTTCGCTGTTCGCTGTGATCGGCGTGATGGTCCTGCGCGTTACGCGTCCCGAAATCGCTCGCCCTTACCGGGTTTGGGCTTATCCGCTACCCCCGATTATTTTCAGCGTGATCACCCTCTGGATGATGTTCTATCTGTTGCGCTCGAAGCCGATCGAATCGGTGGCGGGACTCGTCACCGCAGTCGTTGGCGTGTTGTTGTACTTCTGCGTCCGAAACCGCCCGCAACGCTCACTATGAAAAAACGATCCCTGAGAAAGACCAAACATTTCCAGCTCGCCGGCAGGATCGAAAGCGACACAGCAGTGCGCGCACCTGAAAACGCAAACGTGGACGGAGAACGGACCTTCCAGACACACGCCGGAATACGGCGGTACTTTATTGGATTTTTCGTGGCCGTGGTCTTGCTGAGCACGTTCACCGTTTCCGCACAGCAGATTCCGCAGGTTGCGCCGCGGGCGATTCCTGTGGCTCCGACAAATGCCGGGCCTAACGATATCGCCCGGTTTCTTGCTGGAATGCCTTTGCCGCAGAATTCTCCGCTTGCACCACTCACGCGCGATCCGGCATGGCAAGCGCATGCCGCTTTTTTTGAGGGCGAGTTCAACAAGCTCTACCAGCGTCAGCTCCAAAAGCTGCACGCGTGGATAGCCACGAATCTTCCTGAGGTAACCCAGTCGACTCCGGTCGCATTCTATATGTTCAGCGGCCCGGATTTTTTGTATGTCGATCAATTTTTTCCGAACGCCTCGGTGTACGTCCTTTGCGGGAAGGAATCAATGGGGCCGCCGCCCGATCCGTTGCGCATCTCGAACCTCTCCGGCGCGCTGGGAAACCTGGAAAACGCAATGAGGTCGTCGCTGAACACGACATACTTCATCACCAAAAACATGAAGGTTGATCTGCAACAGCAAACCCTCAACGGTGTATTGCCGATTCTCTACGTGTTTATCGCACGCGGCGATAAGTCGATAACCAACGTCGCGTTTGGATCGCTCAACAGCAACGGCGCATTCGAAGAATTCGCGCCGGGGAAGAAAGGCGGCAGCACTCCTGGAGTGCGAATCCGTTATTCGGACAATCAATCGGGCAATTCACAAACCTTGTACTATTTTACCACCGATATCTCTGATGGCGGCATCAAGTCGACACCTGGTTTCTTGAAATTTTGTCAACGACTTGGGACCGGTTCGAGTTTTCTCAAGTCTTCTTCGTATCTGATGTTCGAGCAGGGCTTCGCCACCATCCGCAATTTCATCCTCGATCATAGCAACCGAATCGTGCAGGACGACTCGGGAATTCCTCTGGCTTATTTCGATCCAAACAGATGGAACCTGCGTCTTTTTGGCGTTTACCTCGGTCCGATCGATCTCTTCAGACAACATTACCAGCCCAGGCTTCAGGAAATTTTTCGGCAAGGCAATCCGCCTCCGCTCGACTTTGGGTTCGGTTATCGCTGGAGCTACAAGGAAGCCAATTTAATCGTGGCGCAACGGAAGTAACATTCGCTCGATTGTCATTCCGAGCGGAGTCGAGGAATCTCTGTTCCCTGTGGGTATGTGCTACAGAAACATCTAGAGATGGCTCGACTTCGCTCGACATGACAGAAACGCGAGCACCGACTACTAAAACCTGCGAAACCACGAATAGGGGAAATCGTCTCCTGGGCAATCGGTCGGCCAACGCGGTGGATTCATTTCGCGGTGTGGGCGTACCGGAATCGCGCCTCTATCGGTCTTACCGCAACGATCTCGCAAATAGCGGATTAGTTCCTCGCATGCGTCAAGCTGCGCGCGCGTTGGCTGGCCACGATTGAAATCGCCCACCAGACAAATGCCGAGCGAAATGTTGTTCAGGTAATCGCTATGCACGTGCCCGCCATTAATCTGGCGGCGCCAGCGATCGCCCACTTCAACCTGGCCGTTTCCCGTGGAGGTTCCGTTCCCGATTACAAAATGATAGGCAAGACCATTCTGCATCCGGCGCACATGCCGGTGATAATAATCGAAGACACGCGCGTTCCCCTGCCGTGTCCCGCTATTATGCACCACAATGAATTGCCAGCGACGCCGTTTCACCGGCGCGCGTCGGATCGCGTCGATCACGGACCGCGTTAGATAACGATAGTTACCCGAACTGCGAGACCAGGGCCAGAAACCTCTTTTCGGCGGAGGCGATGGCGGAGGCTCGAGACCCTGGTCCTCTTCCAGGCCAGATTTTTCGATGACAACCTGAGCACGTTCGCCGCTTGAAGCACGCGGGCCTTTTCGTTCGGGCGAAGGCGTCGGCGCCGCGGCCCCGATAGTCTTGGGCGTTGGAGTTGCGCGCTCGGACACGGTAGCACCCTCTTCCGTAGGGGGTGGTGGCGTTTTTTCCGGCCTTGGTGTTTCCTCGTTTCGCGCCGATTTAGATTTCCCTGCCTTCTTCGTTTTGCGCGAAACCTCCTTGGATTTCTTTGATTTCGGTTTCGGTGTAGGCGTGTGGTGCCGCTTTGATTTTGAGGAGGCGGCGGGCTCGGCCGATTCGCGCGGCGTCGGCCTTGGCGTCGCCTCTTCTTCGTCGTCAGATTTTGGCTTTGCTTTGCGGATTGGTGTTGGTGATTTTTTTTCTGAAGGGTCTGTTTTCTCTTGCGACTCGTCGTTTGCTAATTTCGCGTGGGGAATTGCGGTCGGAGCTTTTTGCGGGGTCTCAGACCCGCCTGCATCGCTATGCGAAGCATTGCGGGCAGTAGCCTTGTGTTTTTTCGCCGATTTGTCCCTCGACGCTTTTGCTACCGGGCCCGGCGATTTTTTGGGTTTGGGAGACGGCGAAGAATGAGCCTCGCTCTGCTCGGACTCCTCGTGTCGGCTTTTTTCTTCGGCATCGACTTGCGCACCGAGGAGCGTTCCAAGGATTACGCCAGAAACGAACGCAGTTGTGAGCCAAAGGCGAAAGGGCACCACTGCGACGGAGCGTAACAGAGCGCGCGAGGCGATCAACGGAATCGTTAAAAAAAGTTAAAGCGGCACAAAGTTAAAAAGCAATCACCCATTCCTTTTTTAACAATTTAACTTTTTAACTCATTAACTCGTCGCCGCAGCCTCTGGCGTCGCAGGCGCAGCCGCACGCATTTTTTCGCCTTCGCGCCGAAGAATGGCGTTTAATTTGCCGCCCAGTAATAGCAGCAAACAAGTCAGATACATCCACGTAAGCAATACAATGATGGACGCCAGCGCGAGATATGTCGGGTTGTAGCGATCATATCTTGCCACATAGAGCTGAAAAAGTTTCGTCGCGATGATCCAACCAACCGAAAAGAAAATTGCGCCGGGCAAAGCCTGCCGGACGGTCAAATAATTTTCAGGCGTCAGGAGATAAAGCGCGAGCGCGAGAATGACCAGCGCCACAAAGGTAAAGGGGAAATTGAGCGTCGTGATCCATGCTTGGAGCGGAAAGGCCAATTGAAAATTGACTTCTGCAAGGCCGGCCAGTCGTTCGCCAAAGACGATTGCGTTGAAGCAGAACACGATGATGATCCCGAACCAGAACAGCATGAAAAATGAGATGATATACTTCGACCACCAATGGGGATCTTCCCGTATCCCGTACGTATGGCTGAGAGCGCG
>DASSFL010000130.1:0-2989 GCA_035694525.1 Candidatus Udaeobacter sp.
GCGCGACGTCGCAGCGAGCGCCCGTTTCCTGGGCGTATCGTATTCCTTTTTCAGCAGGGAAAAGATCGCGTCGGTGCATTCGCGAATGTAAACCTGCGGATTAGTGCGTTCGAATTTCAGAACGCGATCACCAAAATCGACATTCTCCAATTGTGCGCGGAACAGGATCCAGTCGATGCGATCGTTCTTTGGCCAGTTATCGGTTTTCATCGCGCGCACCTTTTCCAGGAGCGAATGCACGTATTGCACGCGCTCTGCGATTTTGGCTGGCGAATAATCAGTCAGCCGGTCGTCCCATGTATGCAGCCCCGCGTCGCTGCTATGGACTGGGTAATTTTCGTTCCGCCAGGCGTCATAGTCGTCCGCCATCTTCCGGAGCGCGTCAGTGGCGTTGGCACTCTGATTCTTGAATGCGTCGGTACTTATGCCAGGAGTTGATTTCGTGATCAGTGCCTTGTTTGAAACATCCGGGTTACGCTGGGAAGGGGACTGGGCGACCGCATTGTTTGCAGCAAGAGCGAGCACGGCTGAAGCGAGATACGAAGAAATAAAGTAATTCATCGCCCTGATTCTATTGCGTTCCGTGGAATGTAAAGCGGCGAAGGTCGCCGGGGCGACCTGCACTCCAAAACGTGGCCGTCGTTGCGAGCGTGGATTATGCGCCTGCGTCTTGGGGGTGCTCCGCCGCTTTTGGTCGCTCACTGTGCTTCGCCGAGTTCTCGCAACAATTGCTGCTTTAAATGGCGACGCGCGGCCTTTTTGATTGCGCGCCGCTCAGAGGCCACTGCTTCTTTCTCTGCCTGGCGTTCTCTTCGTGTCCGTCTTTCGATCGATTGTGCCAAATGCGAGATTTTCGGACGGCGCGCGCCAACTTTTCGCTCCTTCGGTTTGGCATAGGGATCCACGAGGAAAACGTTAACGCTTCTTATTCGCGACACAAAGGACGGGAATAGCAGCAAGTTGAAAAATGACCGAGAACACTACCACAGCCAGGATCGATTTGTCGTACAGCAGCCCCATCACGACGCTCCCTAGAAACCACGCAATTCCGTATCCGGTATCAAACAAGCCAAAAGCCGTGCTTCGTTTCTGCGGTGGAATAACGCCGGTAAGCATCGCTTGAAAGAGCGAACCCTGCGCGCTCATCCCAATTCCCCAAAAGATCATTCCAACTAATGCAAAGGCGGATGCCCCCAGAAAAATGAATGGAGCCGCCACGGCGGAAATCAGAAAGGCGAACAACGACACATTCGGCCCAAGCCTGTCAAATAACCGGCCCAAAGGAATGGATGCAAGGGCGCTGGCTGCCATCGCAACCGCATAAAACACGGGGATTAAGTTTCCCGGCATGACGTTCGCTTTTTGAAAGTGGAAACCGATCAATGCGAAATCGGCGAACCCGGCGGCAAGCAATGCGCCTGCCACGAAATAGATCCAGTAAGTTTGCTTCAGGGTAGCCGTTGCAAACATGTGTCCGGTGCCTTCTTCCAACTCATGCGGGCGGGGGTGAAAAACCCGCGCCAAAACCAAAGTCGCAAGACAAAGCAAGGCTGGAATGAGCAGGATGCCAAAACCGGTTCGATATCCGCCATGGAGATAAAGAATCAGCGCCATGAGTAACGGCCCGATCGTAGCGCCTGCCTGATCGAGTGCTTCGTTCAATCCAAACACCCAGCCAGCGCCGATTGATCTGCCGGCGTACGAAAGCATCGCTTCCACAGTTGGTTTGCGGATGCCTCTTCCGGCGCGTTCTGCCACGACCAGACTCGCTGCCAGTGGCCACCGGCCAGCGAGAGCGAGCGCAGGTACGGCGAACATGTTGACCGCATAGCCCAGGAACGCGAATGCCCAATGCCGATGCGATTTGTCTGCGAGATATCCCGAGATCGAACGCAATCCATAGCCCATCAGTTCACCGAGACCCGCGACAAATCCGACGATTGCCGCGCTCGCGCCTAACGAACCAAGAAACGGACCGATGATCCCGCGCGCGCCTTCATAGGTGAAATCGGCGAAAAAGTTGGCGATGCCGATGATGACGACAAAATGCAGCGCCGATCTGTTTTTCATTAGCCACTAATGAACACAAATTCTGAAATGCCTAAGCACCAATGTCGAATGACGAAGCCAGAATGACAAAATGAACAACATCGCCTCTTAGGCATTCGTTATCGAGTCATTCCTTCGGGATTCGTCATTCAGATTTCGTCATTTTCTGAATTCGTGTTTATTCGTGTCCACATGTCACGCCGTAGCTTCAGCGGAGGCGGATTCGTGGTTAACACATGAAGACTTTTGGAATCATTGGCGGCCTAGGCCCTGAAAGCACGATTGATTATTACGGGAAAATCATCGCGCTCTATCGCGAGCGCACTGGCGATGGGAGTTATCCCCAATTCATAATCAACAGCATTAATATGAAGAAGGGACTCGATTTCATGGAGGCAAACAACCTTGCGGGCATGGCCAATTACCTGCTTGAGGAAATCGGCAAGCTCGCGCGGGCCGGTGCAACATTCGGCCTGATCTCGGCAAACACGCCTCATATTGTGTTCGACGAAGTCGCGTCGAAGTCCCCGATTTCATTAATCAGTATCGTCGAAGCGACTTGTGCAGCGGCGCAAGCGCGGAAGTTGAAACGGCTCGCTCTCTTGGGAACGCGCTACACCATGCGGGCCACCTTTTATCCAAAAGTTTTCTCGCGAGAAGGAATCGAGCTTCTCGTGCCAGGCCTGGAGGATCAGACTTACATTCACGACAAGTACCTGAATGAATTGGTCTCAGGGAAGTTTCTGCCGGAGACACGCGCGGGGCTGTTGGCGATCGTCGATCGTCTCAAAACAGCCAGCAACATTGACGGCGTTATTCTCGCCGGAACAGAATTGCCGTTGATTCTGCGTGACACGGAGCACAAGGGGGTTCCGTTTCTCGACACGACACAGATTCATTGTGAGGCAGCGGTGACTGAAATGTTAGCCTAAGCAGCGTT
>DASSFL010000131.1:0-11444 GCA_035694525.1 Candidatus Udaeobacter sp.
CAGGTCGAATATCTTGAACGAAACCCACAGCCTGCCCGGCAGGGAATGCCAGTTCATCGACCTCGCCGGTGGTAGTTGGAGTTGGAAGAAAACCGCTGAAGCGCTGAAGCGGTATTTCTTGTCCAGCAAAGTTCATTTTCGCAACGACCGGCTGGCTTCCGAGATCTTTAGGCGCGAGATCCTCGCGACCGGCGTATTCGCGCGCCAATCCGATATCCAGAACGCGCATGGGATTAAAGTCAGGATGATCAGGGCCGTAGATGGAGGTCAGCCTGGTTTCGTCGCAGTTTGCGGCGACTAACTGTTGCTTGTAGCGCGAATGTGCGAAGGCTTCTTCACTCGCCACGAATCGGGTGCCCACCCACACGCCATCGCCCCCGAGTGCCAATGCGGCCGCAAGTTGGCGGCCGGTTGCCACCCCGCCCGCCGCCAGAAGAAGACAGGGCGTGATGGCTTCTGCGATCGCGGGAACAAGAACGAAGGTAGGAAGTGTGCTGAAGTTGTGGCCTCCGGCTTCGATGCCTTGGGCTACAACGAGATCAACACCATCGCCGACGGCACGACGCGCGGAGTCGACTGAGCCGACTTGCTCCCAGACTTTGAGTCCAGCTGTATGAAGCCGATCAATTATCGCCTTTGGTGGGTGGCCCCAGTGAAATGAAGCGATCGGCGCACCAGCGGAAATGCAGGCGTCGATTTGGTCCTCCTTTGTCAACGGCGTAATGAAGTCGACATGAAAAGGGCGGTCAGTTTCACTTCGAACCGCACTCGCCAACTGTCTCACCACGTCGGCCGGCAAAAGCCCGACCCCAATCGATCCGATGCCTCCGGCCTGGCACACTGCGATCGCCAGTTCTGGTGGTGTACCGACAAACGCCATTCCGGCTGCGACGATAGGATGCTGAACGCCGTATTCGCGGGTAAGGCGAGTGGGTAACTGTGTCATATGTTTCACTTCGATTCTTGGCGGACTCTTCGTCTTCGCGAAACCAGCCTGCTGCTGCGCTCACCGTTCGCGACTCCGAATACCTGTTCGATTATGTCGGCTGCCACATCCACCCCGCGTTTTTCGCGAAGAACGTTTTGGAACCAACGTGCTTTATCCCGATAGCTTGGATTTGATGTTACTTTTGCGATCAAGCTCGATAGCCGCTGTTTGCTCAAGTCACCCAGTTCGACAAACTCACCAACCCCGTGGTGGGCAATCCTGTTAGCAACACCTGGTTGATCATAGCCTATCGGGATCGCCACCAGCGGAACGCCCTGTGCCAACGCCTCCAGCGTTGTATTTAGGCCTGCGTGGGTTATGCAAAGCGTTGCGCGCTTCAGCAGTTCGATCTGCGGAGCGATCGGAACAACGATTGTGTTCGCGGGGAATGGCCCCAAGTCGTTCGGGTCAACGTTGCGGCCCACCGAAAGCACCACCTGCATATCCGGAAATTCGCTGACCGCTTTTAAAATAGTGCGGTACACGTTTTTCAGGCCGTTTGCGAGTGTCCCCATCGAGGCATAGATCAACGGCTTACCGGTTAATTTCTCCCAGCTAAATGGAATAGGCTCACGTCCCTGGTTGTCGTGCAATGGACCTGCGTAGTGAAATCCCGGAGGCAACTCAGGAATGGGAAAGTCAAACTCTTTTGGCGTTTGTGTGATCGCAGCCAGCTCGCAACTCGTAGCGACCGGATTGCTCCAATCAATCTCGAGTCCGTTCCGATTGGCATACGCCTGAGCGATCGCCAGCGCCGGCCCGCGAAGTTCTCCGAAAATCTGGAGTCCCGAGACATTCCTGGCCATAGCTTCAGGTGTCGTTTCATGTGCCCAACCGTAAAGACACAGTGGGGTCGCTCCAGAAAAGTCTAAGTGGAGCACACTCCAAATCAGCACATACGGCACACGCAGATGTATCGGTACAATCTCAACAAAGCGAAATCCCGAATCCAACACTAATGCTTTCACACCAGTTTCTGCAATCTTGCCGGGCAAATGTTTCACGGCTGCTCTCAGTAATTCGGGTATCAATACCTTGGTCGTGTATCGGACGACATCCAGGCCACGGAGATTCGCCACCGCGCTCCAGCTTTTATCTATCGAACTCGGCGGATATTCATTTTCGCAAACGAAACGAAGTGTAGGTCCGCTGCCCGAATTACACGTTCAGTATCCGGAACTCCAATGAAGACAACTTTGTGGCCTCGCGACTGTAGTTTGCGCGCAAGTCCAGTCATTGAATTCAGATGCCCCGTCACCGGAAGACTCAGAAAACCAATTTTCATACTTGCTTCACCGTGCGTCGCGCGGTGGCCTGGCAATTTCGAGACCCAACCGTAAATCAATTTGGTGCAGGGGTGTTCTCAACACGCCTCGTAATACGCTGAGGTTGTCCTGTCAGATGCACAGCCCTCTTGTTTTGGAAGCGTATAAAATTGCTGGAGTCTTCGCCTTCGGGGACCTAGCCCGCTGGTAACCTGACCTTTTCCCTTGCCCCGAGGGATTCCTCTATCAGGTCAGCCGCGACTGAAAGTCCATTCGCCTCCGTGATCGCTTTCTGCAATTTACGCGCATTCCTTCGATAGGTTGGGTCGGTCAGCGCCTCCTCCAAAAGGAGTGCGAGGTGGTCAGCGGTTAGTTTGTCTAATGAGGTAACTACGCCTGTTTTATGATGTGCAATCCTCGCGGCGACACCCGGTTGATCATAGGTTACAGGGATGGCTAACTGCGGAACGCCTTGAGCCAAAGACTCGAGAGCGGTGTTCAACCCCGCGTGAGTGATACAGACCGTGGCCTGTTTCAGCAACTCCAATTGCGGAGCCCGCTTTACGATAATGGCATTGTTCGGGGCCGGTCCGATTCGCTTCGGATCGATCTGATCGCCAACGGAAAGCACTAGCTGCAAATTTTTATTCTTCGCAACCGCAGCCACGATAGTGCGGAAGACATCCACCTGGCCGTTCAAAATCGTCCCCATTGACGCGTAGACAAGTGGTTCTCCCGTTAATCGCTCCCAGGGGAAATCCACTTTCTCGCGGCCCTTGCCATTGTGGAACGGGCCAGTGTGGTGGAACTGCGAAGGCCAATGAGAACTTTCAAAGTCAAAAGCTCGTGGGACCTGCGTAATCGACGCAAGCGGCGAAAAAGTGGAAGAGGGATCTTTCCAATCGATTTTTAGTCCGACACTGCTCGCATGTGCCTTGATGCCTTCGTTGACGCTTTCCAGCAAGTTAGTCCACTTTGCGACACCTTCTCGATTTCTGGCCAGAGCGGCAGGAGTTGTCTCATGGGGCCAGCCATACACGCAAAGTGGAGTGTAACCAGAGAAATCATGGTGCACTCCGGTTGATACATGCACATACGGCATGCCTAACTGCAGGGCACCCAATTCTGCATAGAACTGAACTATATCGATGATCAGCGCATCGATCCCGTTTGCCTGCACAATTGCTGGCAATGATTTCAATATCGCCTCCGTTTGAGCCAGCACTGCGCGAATAGAAAATTGCAAGGCATCTTGTCCCTCCTTTTTACTCACCTCTGGTAGCTTTTCATTGATGTGATCCTTCTCGGGACCACGAACAAACGGTAGTCCTGCAGCACCTGACGAATAAAGGAAGACGATCTCATGGTTGCGCGCCTGGAGTTGGCGCGCTAGGGTAGTCATTGGGTTGAGGTGGCCTGGCAGATCAAGACAAATAAAACCCAGTTTCATACATGTTACTTTCGTTTTTGATTTCCTGTTCCTGTTTTTTTGTTTCAAACGCTAGACAACCTGACGTGGCGCTACCACCAAGCGTTCGGAGGATTTTTCGGTGCTTCGCAGAGGTGAGCAGATAGCACCTCTTTCGAGGGGGAAACAAAAGTGGCGTGACGGCAATCACCACCAGGGCAACGCGCTGGCAGCCTAATTGTTTTGGTTAACGGGGCATTGGTCACACTAAATCACCAGGGGCAGCAGCAACCATGAGTGTTGCTTGTAATGCGTCCACCCAGGATAGCGCGACATGCTCGCCTCCTTGAGCGTCATGTTGACCGAGAACATTCCACCCCAGACCCAGACCAACACCACCACTGCGAGCCAGTGCCACACCATTAGCGCGAAACTGCCGTAGATCATCATCTCGCCGAGGTAATTCGGGTGGCGGACGTAGCGGTACATGCCGTTGGTAATAAGCCCGCGCTGGAAGCGCAGCGTGAAGTACTTCTGGGCGTCGGCGGCGATCATGATCATGGAGCCTAGGATGCACAGGCTGATGCACAGGCAGAACCAGGCGTAGTCCGGCAGCGGGTAAGCCGGGCGCGAAACGCCAGAGATCAACAGCCAACCGAACACCCAGTACCAGCCCAGCACGCCGACGAAAAGGTTGATGCCGCCGCCGATGGTAATGCGCTTCTGCCAACTGGGATCGGGAAAGGTCAGATCCTTGACGAACCACGCGAGGCCGTAGCTGCCGTGCATAGCGAGGTAGATCCAGGCGGCGGCGCTGGTGTTGTGATACCACGCGATGAGCAAGCCCAGCAGCGGGAACGTCCCTGCCTTGTTGAAGTTGATCACCCAGGCCAACTTCCACGGCCGCGGCCCGCCGCCAAAGTCGTTCACAAAATAATTAGTCCAGCGGCGCATCGTTTGGGCCCAATCGGGCGCGTTTCCAGGGAGTGGTGTTGAAATGACCGTTGTAGACATATTTACCTCCTTGAATTCACATTTCTAAATTTGTGCGACGCCGCCATCGACAAACGGAACTTAGTTTCACTGCCGGGGGGCCTCTTAGTACTCGATCCATTCTTCGAAAAATGCTCGCAAAGCACCGCGCCGTGATCTCAATTGATCGTAGTAGTCTGACCACTCAGCGACTCTTCCGTTCTCAATCTGGACGATTGTGGAACCGCGCAAGAGAATTGGAGATCGATAGCTTAAGGATCCAAACGATTCAGTCTGCGTTGCGGTAAGCTTCCATTCAGCAATGGCGTGATCTCCGCATTCAAAGGTGGAAACCAGTTCCACCTGGGTGTGCGGGAATAGGCCGCACGCTTTTTGAAAGAATTCGGTTAACCGCCCCTTATCCCTAAACTCGAGGTCTAGCGCATGATCGTTGAATGTGAACTCGTCAGCGAACTGATCTACAGCTTCAGAAATATTTCGCTGGGTTAGCGCGATCAGCACTGATTTCAGAACGTCAACAGGTGACACCGCGCGACTCAACGAGCGATCCTTCTCAATGCAAGATGTTGTAGTCATTGTAATCCTTTCTTTTACGCACCGTAAGATCGTTACGACCACATGGGGTAATGCCGATTGGTGATTGCCGTGATGCGTGTTTTGCATCACGCTCTTAAGTGGTGTTGGAAGAACTCCGTTTGTTTTTAACGGTGGTTGAGGAAGGCAGCCTCCGCCGCGCTGCCGAGCGCGCACACATTTCACAATCTGCCGTGACGCGGCAGATGCAATTGCTCGAACACGATCTCGGCGGCCGAATCTTGGAACGCACTTCGACCGGCGTGCGTCCAACGACCGGAGGTTACACGCTGGTCCAAAAGGCCAAGCTGCTTTTGGCCGACTACGATTCGACCATGAGCGACGTGCGACGTCTGGTGCGCGGAGAAGGCGACGAGTTACGCATTGGTTATCTCGCTTCAGCGGGACAACAATATCTCGGCGAGCCGATCAGCGCCTTGCATCTGCACCCGAAACTGAAAATGAAAATGATCGACCTCACGCCGGGCGAAGTGATCAAGGCCCTGCGACGAGGCGAAATCGATCTCGCATTGACTTATCTCGGAATGGATTTGTTATCGCGCGACTTTTATACGCGCAAGATCGATGACGTCCCCAGTGTGGCCGTGCTTCCTATCCATCATCGACTTGCTTCTCAAAAACAGATTCCGATTTCGCAGTTGAAGCACGAATGCTTTCTCCAAGTCGCGGACACGTGCGCCCCCGGCTACAATCAAAGAGTTGGTCAATTCTGTCGTCGCTTCGGTAAGTTTCGTCCCCGCTTCGCTCCCGTGAGAGCTTTTGAAAGCATTGCAGAAAGTCTTGCCATCTCTGGCAACGAAAACGCCATCTCCTTGAATCCAATGTTCGTTAGGCACTTGAAGATACCCAACGTAGCCATCGTTCCGATCGCCGATAAAGGTGCGACCTGGGACTTATTTGTTGCGTGGCAACGCGGCAAAACCGCGGCCCCGGTCCGCGTATTGATCGATGCGCTTGGTCGTAAATCTCGCACTGCTTCTTGAGCCTTCGAGGACGCATTACGCCGGCGTCGCTGTTTGGCTTGGTTTCAATTGTAAGTTTGCAGGTCTTTGGATTCTCGAAGAACGTCCGAAAGAAACGACCGACACGCTGGAGAGTTTCCTTTAGAATCGCCAAATTGACACAGATTACGGCAGAAGGAGATCAAACATGGAAATCAAAAGAGTTGGCACGCAGAGTTCCGCTAAGGGTCCAACTGACTGGTTTACGGGCACAGTTCGCATAGACCCGCTCTTCGAGGCGCCTGAACCGGCGCGGGTGCGTGGCGCAAGCGTCACGTTCGAGCCGGCTGCACGCACCGCATGGCATACGCATCCACTGGGTCAGACGTTGATCGTCACGTCGGGTTTGGGATGGGCGCAGCGCGAGGCCGGATCGATCGAAGAAATCCGGCCAGGCGACGTGGTCTGGTTTGCGCCTAACGAGAAGCATTGGCACGGAGCTACGCCGACGACCGCGATGACTCATATCGCCATTCAGGAAACGCTGGATGGCAAGGCAGTGGAGTGGATGGAGAAGGTGAGCGAGGAGCAATACCGGCGCTGATCGCGCAGTGATTAGCTGATCTGTGATGAGTGAGAAGCGGTTAGCGCGCGAAGAGTGCCGGAGAAGAATCAAGCGCTTGGCGCAAGCGCCGCTACAACATCCGAGTGAGAATTCATGCATCCTAAGTGGGTTATGATGTGGCCCGGATTTGCGGCGCATCAAAATGTTCCTATTTGTTCCTTGCCTGAACCGGCACGCTCATTCGTTTTTTCGAGGAAATCATGATGCAAAGGAAGGCTCGATGTTGGACGCTTATGCTGATGGTTGTAAGCGCGGCGGTCACTTTATCCGCGCCGAAGGAAGAGCCCAACTTCGCGCCAGCCGACCAAGCGGAACCGGACGCGATTACGAATTCCATCGGCATGAAGCTCGTGCGGATCCCGGCGGGCGAGTTCATGATGGGCGCGGAGGAAGATCGAGACGCCACGATGGCCGCGTTTCCCTACGCCGATCCTGCTTTGTTGCCGCGCGAATGGCCAAGGCACAAGGTCCGCATCACGAAAGCATTCTACATGGGACAGTATGAGGTGACGCTTGGGCAGTTCATGACATTCCTTCGCCAAGCCGGTTACAAGATTGATGCGGAGCGGGACGGCAAGCCAATGACGGGATATGGCAAGAACGGCGAGATTGTCGAATCGACAGCGTTTCGTCCGTGGGCGCCGGGCTGGAAAGTAGAGGCAGACCACCCGGTGGGGTATGTCTCGTGGAACGATGCCGTCGCATTTTGCGATTGGTTGAGTCGGAAAGAAGGCAAGAAATATCGCCTACCCACCGAGGCCGAGTGGGAGTACGCCTCTCGCGCCGGCACGACCACCAGATACCACACGGGGAACGACCCGGAGGAGCTCATCGGTTTTGCTAATACAGCAGACGCGGATCGGGCGGCGGAATTTCCGGGGAAAACCGTCGACGTGTTCGACAAGTCCGGCAAGAAGACGGGCAAGCAGATTCCGTATCCTTTCCTGTCGGGGCATGACGGCTACGCCTGGACGGCGCCGGTTGGTCGCTTTCGACCAAACCGTTTTGGCCTTTACGATATGCATGGCAATTCCTGGGAATGGTGCTCCGATTGGTTCGGCGAGGACTACTACGGCAAATCGCCGGTCGAGAATCCTCAAGGTCCGCCGACGGGCACTTCGCGCGTCTCTCGTGGGGGCGCATTCGATAACACTCCTTTTACGCTGCGGTGTGCGCGCCGCGACGGCGGCACGCCGGAGTCGCGTGACTGCCATGACGGTTTCCGCGTTGTGCTTGAGCAGTAGCCGGAAATCAGAAATCGGCAGAATCTCTCCTTGACAGCTTAGGAGAGAGCCTTAGATTCCTAAGTAGTTTAGGAGTCAACATGAGTGAGGAAGCTGAACTGTTGCCGGGCACATTGGATCTGCTCATCCTCAAGGCCGTATCGCTCGGGCCGCTCCATGGTTATGCCGTTCTTTCCAGGATTGAACAGATTTCAGGACAGCGATTGTTCGTCGAGCAAGGAGCGTTGTATCCGGCATTGTTCCGCCTCGTCCGCCAGGGATTGCTAAAGACCCAGTGGGGAAAATCGGAAAACAACCGGCGAGCGAAATTTTACGAGCTGACGGCGAAGGGGCGTAAACGGCTACAGGAAGAAACTGACTGGTGGAAACGCGCGTCCGCGGCGGTTACGGCAGCCCTCGCGGCACGGCCGCAGCAGGCATGAGCGAATGAATCATTAGAAAACGAATCGGGACAACGGGCCAATGATCGCTGCGTACTTAAGGTCGATTGCGAGGAGGTTTTTATGGCGTGCCCAGACGGAGCGAGAGGTGGAGGAAGAACTTCAATCACACGTGCAGCTCCGCACCGATGCTCTTGAACGCGGCGGTCTGCAGCGGGCGGAGGCCGAGCGACGCGCGCGGATCGAGTTTGGAAGTCACGTGCGGTTCAAGGAGGAATGTCGTGAAGCGATGGCCGGAAACGCGGTTGACCAGGCGATCCAGGATATCCGATTCAGCTTCCGCGCGCTTCGGAAAGCGCCGGGATTTTCGCTGGTCGCAGTGATCACACTCGCACTCGGCATCGGCGCGACAGTCGCGACATTTTCGGTGGTGAACACGGTTTTGCTTCGGCCGTTTGCGTTCAGCCATCCGGAAAAACTGCTCTGGATTTATTCGCAACGCGGCGATAACCCGCGCACCAATTTTTCGCTGCCCGAGCATTGCGATTATCGTGACCAAGCCACTTCTTTTGATGGCCTGGCCGGTGTCGCTAGTTTCAACCCGAGCTTTGCCGACTCCGGTCCGCCCGAGCGCGTTCAGGGAGTGCGAATGTCAGCGAGCGCGTGTGCGTTGCTCGGGGTGCGGCCGCTGCTCGGACGCACTTTGATTGCTGAAGACGATCGCAACGGCGCACGCGGGGTCGTTCTGATCAGCTACGGTTTATGGTCGCGGCGGTATGCCCGGGATCCAGCCGTCATCGGTCGCCCGGTGAACCTGAACGGAGAGACGCGCGAGATTGTCGGCGTCCTGCCTGCGAGCTTTGCCCTGCCGAACCTCGACACCGAGATCGTGGTGCCGCTGCAACCGGATTCCGATCCGCGCCGGAACGTGCGCAATTCGGTCAACTTCTTGCGCATGGTCGGCCGATTAAAACCGAACGTGACCGCGCAACAAGCCCACGCCGAGCTCGAAGCCATCCGGCAAAATCTCCAGCGGCAATATCCGGGAATTTACACGGGAAAAATCGGTTTAACGTTGGTCCCGCTGACGGAAGAGATCGTGATGAACATCAAGTCGGTGTTGCTCACGATTTTCTGCGCGGCTGGCGCCGTGCTTCTCGTCGGTTGCGTCAATCTGGCCGGCATTTCTCTTTCGCGCGCGGCGGCGCGACAACGCGAGCTGGCAGTGCGCACAGCATTGGGCGCGACGCGAGGCCAACTGACGCGACTGCTGTTGACGGAAAGTTTCATTCTTGCCATGGCGGGCGGGTCGTTGGGCATGTTGCTCGAGGTGTGGGGCCAGAGGGCGTTGCTTCATTTAGTCCCGACGGATCTGCCGCGAATCGAGAGTTTCTCAATCGATTGGACGGTGCTCCTGTTTGCAGGCGTTCTGATATTTATCGCCGCGCTTGCGTGTGGACTGGCGCCCGCGTGGCTGCTTTCCCGATCGGACCTGCGAGACGGACTCATGTCGAGCGGCCGCGGAACAACGGGCGGAGGTTTGCAGTCGCGGCTGCGCACATGGCTGGTGTCCGGGCAGATCGCGCTCGCGCTGGTTTTGCTCGCGAACGCTGGTCTGCTATTACGAAGTTTCATGCGGTTGAGCAGCGAAAAACCCGGGTTCGATTGCACCGATGTGCAGACGATTCGCTTTTCGTTGCCGCAAACCGGGTATGACGACGTCGCCACAATCGTGCACTTCTTTGACCAGGTGCATTCGCGCGTGTCGGCGATCAATGGAATCAAGACCGACGCGCTCGTCTCGATCCTGCCCCTTGCTCCGAAGAGCATTTCGTTTGTTCATTTCACCCGGCCGGACCGACCGCCTGCCAGGCCGGAGGACACACCAACAACCAATTACCGCATCGTCACGTCAGAATATTTTCGGACGATGGGTATCCCATTGCTTCACGGTCGTAGTTTTACCGAATCGGACGACGCCGAGCATCCGCCGGTCGCTCTCGTCAGCACTATTGTGGCGAAAAATCATTTCCCCGATCGGTCGCCTATCGGGCAGCGGATCCTTGTTGACGATACAGACGGCGATCCTCGCCAGGTCGAAATAATTGGAGTTGTCGGCCCGGTAAAACAAACCAATCTGGAGACACCGGCGAAAGCCGACATTTACCTGCCGCTTCGGCAGATGCCAAAAGATGGAGTGCCATGGCTGCGAAACAGTGCCTATTGGGTCCTCAAGACCTCTGGCGGAGCCATGGGATTGGAACAACTTCTCCGCGATACCATTCAGAATGTAGATCCGAACGTCGCGGTTGGGACCGTGCGGCCAATGAGCGAGGCCGTCGCGGCTGCGCTCGCCGCCCGACGTTTTAGCCTGCTGCTGGTCGGCTCATTTGCAGCAGCGGCGCTTTTTCTTGCGGCGGCCGGACTGTACGCCGTCATCTCTTATGGAATTCAACAGCGAAACCGCGAGATCGGCGTGCGTCTCGCGCTCGGTGCAACGCGTGCGACGATCCTCGGGATGATTTTCAAAGAAGGCGCCGTGCTTGTCGCCAGCGGGATAATCGCGGGCGTCGCAATTGCCCTGTCGCTAGCAAGACTCGTCGCCAGTCAGATGTACGGTGTGAACGAGCATGATCCATTTAGTTTCGCTGTCGTTGGCCTGATCTTGTCCTTTATGTCATTAGTCGCGTGTGGAATTGCGGCACGCCGCGCAATGAACATCGATCCCATCGTGTCGCTGCGATGCGAATAGGCGTGGCGCATGACCTGACTTCAGACCTGCTATTCCCCGATTATCTTGACCAGCACGCGCTTTTTTCTTCGGCCGTCGAATTCGCCGTAGAAAATCTGTTCCCACGGCCCGAAATCCAGTTTGCCTTTGGTGATCGCGACGACGACTTCGCGCCCCATGATCTGACGCTTCAGGTGTGCATCGGCGTTGTCTTCGCCGGTACGGTTGTGTCGATAGGCGTTTGTTGGTGCGTGCGGCGCCAGTTTTTCCAGCCA
>DASSFL010000132.1:0-1409 GCA_035694525.1 Candidatus Udaeobacter sp.
AAGAACGTATAAATCGCGCCCTCAAAAAATTCTCTTGGCTGATAGTGAAAGACGTCTTGAGGCGATTGCTTTAGAAGCGCGATTGCGTCCGGGAATTTTCGCTGCAGCAGCAAAAGCTGCACACGTGAGAACGTGACGAGACCGTCTGGATCGACGCCTGCCGGCAATTGCGTGAGCTCTTTCTCCATCTCGCTAAGATCTCCCTTCCAATCTAGCGCAAGCTTCGCCTTCTCCGCGCGCGGACCCAATGACTGGGGTGCAGCCTCGATCGCACGATCGAAGATCTTCTCCGCAGTTTCGAAATTTCTGTTTGCGTAATAATTGTCAGCAAGATTTTGCAAAACCCAGGCGTCCTTTGGACTGAGCGATGCGGCTCTCTCCAGATTCGCGGTCGATTCCTTCCATTTGCCTTGGCGACGTTCAATGGCACCAATGGCCATATAAACTTCCGGCGAGTTCGGTAAACTCAGCTTCGCAATAGCAAATTCGTTGAGTGCTCCCTGATAGTCGCGCTCGCAGTAGTAATAATAAAAACCCATCGCGAGATGGGCCTCGGGCAGGTTCGGCTGCAAACGAATCGCTGTTTCCGCTGCGACACGCGCTTTTTCCTTTCGCGCGGGCGTTGGATCGAAGTCGCGATAACTCCATTCGTGCACCCGCGCCAATGCAGCAAATGCACCGGCGAAGTTTGGATCAAGTTTCGTTGCTTCGTCAAAAAACTGCTCAGCCTTTTCTGTATTGCTGCGGAATTTGTCCGGGCGGTAAAATATCTCGTGTCCCTGCATAAACGCCAGATAGGCCTCACCGTTTTCAGTGGGTCTGCGTTCAATTTGCGCCTTCTCCATTGGCGACAGCTTGGCCTGCAATTCGCGCACGATTTGCTGGGCCAGGTCCGTTTGAATGGCAAACACATCCGTCAGATCGCGATCGTAATCTTCCGCCCACATGTGCTCGTCGGTGTCGGCGTTGATCAATTGCACGTTCACGCGGACGCGATTGCCCATGCGGCGAACGCTGCCTTCCAGAATGGCACCAACTCCCAGAGCCTTGCCGATTTCACGAACGTTGGATGTTTTCCCTCGATACGGCATGACCGAGGTGCGCGAGATCACTTTCAGGTCGCCAATCTTCGATAAATTGGTGAGCACGTCGTCCTGAATGCCGTCCGCGAAATACGCGTTCTCTCTTTCGTCGCTCAGATTTTCAAACGGCAACACCGCGATCGACTTGTCGCACTTGTAGGCCGAGACGCGCGGCAGGAGAAAGAACCCGGCGGCGGCGGAAACGGTCACTCCAGTCAGTACAAGCATGACTATGTTTCGGCGACGATGCGACCTGGGCCCCGCTGGCGTTGGCGTCACGCGAACGCCCTGCGCGGTGATGTCGTACGCCCAGGCAAGGATCAGCGC
>DASSFL010000133.1:0-22666 GCA_035694525.1 Candidatus Udaeobacter sp.
TCATGAGCAAGCAATCCGGTCACGTCCCGTGATCCCTCCAGCAGCCTGACGATTAGCCCGACCAACCACGGATTTTGCTCCGGAGCTTCCAAGGCAGCGAACCACATCTGCCAATCAAGTCTTGGTTGGTGCGGCGCGCACAAGCCGGGTGCGCGTTTCACGTCGCCTGGTTTCCATTTGAATTCATAGGGCGCCCATTCGACGCCATCGGCGCTGCCCTCGATCACTATCTCGCAACGGTCCTTGGTCATCACGCGAAAAAGTCCGTAGCCGTTCACGATTCGAAATGCTTCGAGTTGTTCGTAGAATTTCGCCAGCCAGCCTGGCATTCGACTCTGCGGTTTGAACGCGCTGAAAATGAGCCACGCGTTAATCGGCAACGTGACAATGGCTGCGATTACGGCGATGTAGGTCGACAATCGATAGGTCATGGATTCTGCATTTGGACGGCGAAGCTCCTGCGACGCCGGCCTCGTAGGAGCTCCGCCCTTCATACGAAAGACGAACGCGTCGTCGATTAACAGCAAGCACAACGCGAGCGTCAGTAGGTTGAAGAAGCAGTAGTTGCCGGTAATGGCGATTATGATTTGAAGGAAGATTATTAATCCCGCGGCCGTCAGCCGCGGGCGTCGCGGCGCCCAGATAAAAAACGGCGCGATGATCTCCACTGCGAGACAAAACGCGACCGAAAAATGTTTGAACCATTTCGGGCTTTTGTCCGCCCACCAGGCAAAGACTGTCGGCAAGGGCTGCGACCAGTAATGATAATCAAGCGCCGTCAGCGCGCTCCAATGAAACGAGTGATTCAACCAACCCCAGGAATCGTCGCCGCTGGTCAACTTCACGACGCCGGACATGAGCATTAGTTTAAAGAGAAGGAATTTGAGCAAAAACAAACCCGCCCGTGAAACTGGAGAAACTTTAGCCGGGGTCGCTAACCCCGGCCACCATAGCAGGTCCCGCGGGCACAGTCGCCATGGCGCAATGAAGATCGACAAAAAACCGGTTTCCAGCAGGAGAACATCCCATTGAAAATTGAGAAACACTTGTCCAGCGATCGTGAGCGACAGGTAAAAGACAAAAAGCGCGACGAGTAAGAGCGCCGGCGCGATTCCGAAAATCAGAAGCAACGAAAGAACAACGCCGCCACCGCAAAGGAAATGTAAAAAGGCGTTGCTCGAGTCGAACCAGCAAAGTGTTGGCAAGAGAAAATAAGCGTCTGGCCCAAGTTGATGCCGAACTGCAGGAAGAAACCGGTTTACGGGCGACATTCCGTTGCTGCCAACAAGTCCATCCACTTGCACCCAAAGAGACACGAAGGCGATCAGATAGATGAGTCCAAGCATGCGGAGAAACCAGCGACGCGCCCAAAAATAAGTCGGCGGCCGTACGTCTTTGCCCCACAACAATCGAGTCAAGGTTGATCCGAGACCGCGATGCCGCGCGATGAATTTGTAAGCGGTCTCGGAAATGCCTGCGAACCCAGGAACGTGATCGTAACTCCACGCCAGCCATTTCCTCGAGGATCGATATCGCAACGAGCGATACACGGCTTCGGCGGCAAAGAAGGCTTCGCCATCCGGCTCGATGAATGCAACCGCACGCTTGAATTGTTCGATTGGAATTTCAGGGAACCGCGCTGCTGCCTGTCGATAGGTGGCATAATCCACTTTGCCAGCGGTGATTTCGCGCCAACGTTCGATCCACCGCTTGCAAAAATGACACTCACCATCCCAAATCATCAGGGGCTTTGGCGGTGGATTCGAAACGCGGAGGTGCGATTCGTTAGTCATTAACGTCCAACGTCCAGCGTCCAATCCCCAACGTCCAATTCAGAATCCGTCTTATTGGGCGTTGAGCATTGGACGTTTAACTAATCGTCAAACACCGCCCATACCGGCGCGTGATCAGACGGTTCCTTGCCCTTGCGCATTTCGATGTCAATTCCTGATGCGCTGCAGCGCTTCACCAGTTTTTCGCCAGCCAGAATCGCGTCGATGCGCAGGCCGCGATTTCTTTCAAACGCGCGCATCTGATAATCCCACCAGCTGAAAAGGGCGCCTTCCTTGTGATGAATTCGCAGGGTGTCGCGCAAGCCGATTTCACACAATCGCTGAAACGCAGCGCGTTCGCCATCGGAACACATGATGGCGCCACGCCACAGATTTGCATCGTAAACGTCGATATCTTCCGGCGCGACGTTGAAGTCACCGCACACCACAACGTCGCCAGACTTTTCCTTCGCGATGCAATCTCGCAGGCGGCGATACCAATGTAGTTTGTATTCGTAGGCAGGAGAACCGACCGCCTGGCCGTTCGGCGCATAAATCGAAAAAACGCGGAGGCCACCGATGGTCGCTGCAATCACGCGCGCCTGGGGATCGACCACTTCGTCGCACAGCGACGGACGCACGTCGCTCAGCTTGAGTTTCGAGACAATCGCGACGCCGTTGTACGATTTTTCGCCGTGATAAGCCGCGTAATAACCGGCGGCTTGCAGAGCAAGCGCCGGAAACTGATCGTCAGTGCATTTTGTCTCCTGCAAGCACACAACATCCGGCGTTGTCGCCTCCAGCCAGGCGAATAAGCGGTCCTGGCGCTTGCGTAGCGAATTAATGTTCCAGGAAACAATTTTCATTTAATGAGATGTGAGACGCGAGAAGTCAGAGGTGGGCGCTTTCGATTTACGCTCGCTCTGCCACTTCTCACAACTCAAGCTCTACGCCCGGGGTTGGCACAAAAACTTCGGATCGAGGAAGGTACGCGGACAATGTTGAGCGCATCCACTCCACCGCTGGTGGATCGCCATGCACAAGAACAATTTTGGCGGGCGAAAGTTTTCTGGCGTAATCGATGAGCGCCTCGCGCGTGGCGTGCGCACTGAACTGAAACTTGTCGATATTGCAGCGGACGCGCTGGGGCGGTTTGTCAGGGTCGAGGGCAACCTCCCCATTTGTTCCAGCGTCCAGTAGAAGACCGGCAGGCGATTCCGGGTTGGCATAGCCGACAAAAAAGATTGAATGCTGCGGATTCTCGATTAATCGACGCGCAAGAACATTGGAGAGTGTTTTTGGTATCATCATCCCACTGGAGAGCACGTAAACTCGGCCCGGGCGCAGCGGCGCGTCACGAACTGTTTCGTCGTTCAAAATGAAGGGCGCGGCTTCTCTCATTAATTGCAGACGCGGCAATTGCCGGCGAGTCATGTGCGCGCGGCGGTCGTAGATATCGGTCATCTTCGAGCTGAGACCGCCTATATAAATTGGAAACTCAGACAGAACCCTTTCGCGACGGAACTTGTAAAGCAGTGCCAGAATTTCCTGCGTTTTCCCCAGTGCGAAAACCGGTATCAGCACGCACGACTGGCGCTCAAAAGCTGTGGCGATCGCTTCTGCCAGCCGTCGCTCTTCCCCGGCGCGCGTCCAGCCGGCCGGTTTTGCGTGATCGCCTCGTGTGCATTCCATGATCAGGACATCGATCTTCTCTTCCGGAAAGACCGCTGCTTCCATGATTGTTTGATCGTCGAAATTGACGTCCCCGGTGTAAAAGACAGTTTCACCTTCCGCTCGCAGAAGAATTCCGCTAGAGCCCAGCACGTGTCCTGCGTCGAAGAACTCGAATGTCAGTGAGTCTTTCTCGCGCTGGGGCGCACGCTCGCCGGAAATGGAGATCCGCTGACGCAATGGACTCCAACGCCAGCGTTCCGATGCGCGATCGGTTTCTCGATGTGTGAAAAGTGGATATAACCCCGCGACAGTGCGACTGATCTCCTCGCGTTGCCGGGTCATCACATTAACCGAGTTGTGCAAAAGCACGCTGCCGATCTCAGCCGTGGCTTCCGTCATGAAAATGTGCGCGGTTGGAAAGCGACGCATTAGTACCGGCAATGTGCCGATGTGATCTTGATGGGCGTGAGAGATCAGAATCGCTTCGATCTCCTGACCAGCGATCGCTTTGAAATTCGGCAGCGCGTCCTCACCGGTGTCCTTGGGATGCATTCCGCAATCGAGCACCAGTCGATGGCGGCCCATCTCGAGATAATATGAATTCGCACCAATCTCGGTGCGGCGCGTCAGGTTAATGAATTTCAAATGCAGTTTTCGTTAGTGCACCTTTCAATTCTTCTATCAGCCACGCAATTCTCTGAACAGTCGCTTTCGCGGCCAGTCTAAGTACTCGTCGCATGAAGGGAGAAACAGAGCCGCAACGTGATGCAAACAGCCACCTTGAGCAGGATATTTGCATCCACATCTTCACTGTCTCATCCGCGATGGTCGGCGTTTGTCTGACCGTTATTGGATTGATCCGAGTCGTTATCACGCTTGGAACGGCCGACACGCTGGCAGATGATATGCTGGCTGCCGACGCACTGCTGTTTTTGGTTTCTTGTTTGCTTTCTTACTGGGCGCTGCGCTCGCGAGGCCTGCGCAGAATGCATCGCCTTGAAAAAATCGCAGATGGGATCTTTATCGTCGCCATGATCGGGATGGTTGTGGTGTGCGCGGTGATTACATATACAATTTCTGTTCCTTCACGACCCTGATTTACCTATGAAAACAGGGCTAAAAATGCCCTAAAAAAACTGTAAGTCATAACAAGTCGTCATAACACGTTCACCAAAGTTCGCCAACGTTAATGTTCAAGTGAACGCTATGTTTAACGCTTTTTCGCTACTTTGGACCCCTCTAATCGCTAAAAGCGCGTTCCTGCCTATCTGTGCGCATTCCTGACCCCTTCTAGAGCGTGCTTTTTTGACTCCGAAAGCCCTTCTCACCCCTGACCTTCTGACAAAGGATCAAGTCATTTTCGCTTTCTACGCGGCGAGCGATCCATGTCAGGTTGGTTGTTGCGCAAAATTTTCTTTCGCCAGCACGATCACAGGTACGCAATGGAGAAGGACGAGATATGCCAGCGCGAAGCGGCGGCAAAACATGAGTGATGAAAATCGCGGCATCGATTTTGAGTCGCCGATTGCCAATTTGCAGCGGTATTTCATTGCCGCCGACAAGATGCGCATTTGCTTCGATAACACGGTTGCGAGACCCGATATCGCGAAGCGTTTGGAGGAGTTGGACTCAATGGATGAGAAGTCGGGTGCCGCGCTACTGCTTGCGCTATACATGCATGATTGCGGCGTGTTCCAGTTCTATTGGTGGTCCGTGCTTTATGTTGTGATCGAAGGCTACGAGGAGCTAAAGCTGCACGACGAAAAGATCGATGCGCTGTTACAATCGCCACACGTTGATGCACTCAAGCGATTGCGACATGCGACCTTTCATTTCCAAAACCAATTTTTCAGTCGGAAAATGTATCCCTTCCTAGCGGCGAAAGATTCGGTTTCGTGGATTGGGTTCGCTCACTGAGGCGTTCAGTGAGTTTTTTCTACGAGGCGCCCGAAGGAATAAAATTTTTGTTCTCGGTGTATGAGCCGATTTTAGAGCTTGTGGAACTGCTTTCAGGCTTGCTAGCATCTAGGAGACCTGGAGGTTTTGCGTATGAATACTGCTTGGTATTGTGTAAGTCTTATTTCCATAGAGGGAGCAGTCGGCGGAGTCATCAACGCCCTTGCTCTCTGGCCACAGCCGCGTCATTTTGCCGTCGTATCGCGAGGGAGTCTGGTGTCCAGGTGTCATCGCTAACGTGTTGATTTGTGCTACGGCCGCCCTCACTTCGTGGGCGCTGTATGGCTCTGGCGTTGCAATAGAACTCGCTCACCCGGATCTGCGCGAGGCAATCAGTTTAAAGTTGCCGGCATTGGCGGGCGCTTTGTTGGTCGGGATAGCTGGAGCGAAGTGGTTAACGAGCGAATCTGATAAAGGCCTGTACAAAGAGAGCGTCAGAGAAGCGGGAAAAAAGCCGCTAACGGATCAGCAGCGGGAAAAAGTGGTACAAGGCTCGGCGTTGGACGTACTGCAACAAGTTAAGGCTGCATGAGCGTGGCAATTGAGCGAAAGTCGCTCATTGTGTGATGCCGCCTAACGAGACAGAAATAAGCCACGGTGTCGTGGCAATCTGGCTGAATTTACATCTCCAAGGGGCCGTTGGCTTCATCGATTGATTAGATTCTCACCCAGGGCACCTGTCTAACGTTCCCATTCTCATCGACTCGGAATGCAAAAACATCCAAACTCTTAGCGCCTGTGCTGGTGTACACAAAAACCTCGTACCGCTTTCCGCGTCTTAGGCGCAGCGGTCGCTGACTTTCTTTTAGATCAGGATACGTTGCGCCGTATGTAATGTAGCGGAGGCGCTGTGCTCCTTCGGCGCTCCAAACCGTGCGTGTTGAGCCATCTGATTGCTCCTCCCGGACTGCCACGGCCGTGACGGTAAACTCTTGATGCTGGCGAAATATGTCGCCAAGATAAAAAACAACACCATGTTGGAGACTGCCAACAGGGACGACGTCAATGACAGGTTGGAATATTGAGCACGATGCAAGGAGAACTATGCTCGCTGCGATAGCGCAAGTTGAAGCCGAATTAGACGGCAATTTGTCATCTATTTCTGTCTCCATAGAGGAAATCATCCCCGAAAAGGCGGCAGGATGGCAAGTCAACGTTCGTAAACGCGTACAGGATTCGTGACAGTGGTAGCGTGAAGCCTTCCCAACCGCCGCGCGCAGTCGCTTGCGGGCAACGCGCGGCTACAACCACTCTTGAAAAACCCGCAGCCAGTTTCGGCGCAGGATTTTTTCGATCTCTTCGTCGCTGAAACCGCGCTCGATTAGTTTACGAGTGAGGTTCCGCGCCTGCGAATGGTTCCTTAGATCGGGAATGAAGTGAGGTGTTGTAAGTTTTTCGGCGAGCTGCTTTTTTGCCGACTCGGGCCACTGGCTGTAGATAAACTCAAAGAAGTCAAATCCAATTCCGACTCCATCGATGCCAATCAAATTGGCTATGTATTCAATGTGATCAACGTAACGATCGAGAGTGCTTTCTTCTTCTTTTGCACTTACCAGGACCGAGTTAACGCCAATCACACCGCGCCGTTCCCCGATCATTTTGATCTGGTCATCGCTGATGTTGCGCTCGATATCGTAGTAGCGCCGGACATTTGTATGGGAAACAATTGGCGAGGTTGTCGTCGCTGACAAAACGTCGTTGAAACCGGCTGGATTGATGTGAGCAAGATCGATGATCACGCCGAGTGCCTCGCATTCTCGCACCAGATCACGGCCAAACTCGGTAAGACCCTTCCGCGATGACCCGCTGGAAGCGAAGATTCCGCCGTGTCCCGCCTCATTGCTTCGCGCATGGGTGAGCCCGACTGAGCGGACGCCAAGCTCGTAAAAGGCGCGCAAAAGATTTAAGTCTGTTCCGAGCGGCTCTGCTCCCTCCATCGTAATCAGCAGCGCGATTTTGTCTTCTTTGAGTGCGTTCTCGATGTCGCGATAACTCTTGCAAATCGCGCACTGAGGGCACGCCTGCGTCTCAGCATATAATCGCGCGATTTGATCAAGCGCCACACGCAGACCCGCGTCCGGAAGATAGCGATCCTCGATATAAATCGCGACGCCGACCACGCCAATGTTCCCGGCTTCCAGTTCCGGCAAGAACTCGGTCTCGAGCACGTTTTTGCGCTCCCGCTTCGCGTACAAATCCATCGGCAAATCGAAGTGCAGATCGATAATGCCGCCCGCTTGGAGTCGGTCGATTCGTGCTTCGGTGAATTTTTCAGTCATGCGTTGGCAGAAGAAACCGCGGATTATGCGGATGTCACGGATAGAAAATTTGGAGGCGCTTATTTCAGACGTTTGTTTGTCGGCGAAATTATTGGGCGTTTTACTCGTTCGCTCCCACTGTCTCGCCCTGACTGGCCGCCCGTCTATGTCGCTCGCGTCCCCACGGCGGGCTCCATTCTGTGAACGCCGCCATTTGGATCGGTGTTCGCCGCGGCGGACGCCCTACAACATCGACTAATTCTTGGCGATCGTTCGCGACTCAGCTTTGCTCAACTCAAGCCGGCTGCTGACCGTTTCCAGGTCCGCGGCAAGGGCTTCAATTTGCTTCTGTTGCCGGGAGACGGTTGCTTCTAATTTCTCCACTTTGTGATGCTCTTCGGCAAAGGCCTTATGTTGTTTGAGGAACTCGCTGAGTAACATTGCGTTGATGGCTTCATAGCGCACCGTTTCCGGTTTCCCTTCGCAGTCTAGAGTTACAAGGTTTGGATTAACGTCGGCTACTTCCTCGGCAATCAGGCCAAAACAGAGGGGCTGCGCCGGATCAATCTCCTTCTTGTAACGAAAGCTCACCGGTCTGAGCGAGCGGATCGTCTCGCTAGCCTTCTCGATCGGCTTGATTTGCTCCTTGTAGCGGCGCGATGAAGCTAACGTGCCGATCCTGTTATCTGAAGTGACGTAAACCGCCCGCTCAGTCGCTACTGATTCATACACATTGCGGATACGGGTGATGTTGCTCTCGCCGGCGAATCCGTTGACGCCCGCGCCGATGCAGACGTTGCCACTGCCGGTGATGTTGAAGCCAGCCGAATCACCGATGGCGGTGTTGCTGTCCCCAGTTACATTGTCCCGGAGCGCTTGAGAACCGATGGCAATGTTGAATTCGCCGGTAGTATTACTGAAGAGGGCGGTAGTGCCGATGGCCGTGTTGTCGCCGGCGGTTGTGTTGCTCAAGAGCGCATTATAACCGATGGCCGTGTTGTTAAAGCCAGTGATGTTGTTAAAGAGAGCACCAACGCCGCTGGCTGTGTTGCTGTTGCCGGCAGTGTTGCCAAAAAGTGCGAACGCTCCATTGGCTGTGTTTTTGACACCGGCGGTGTTGCTCAAAAGCGCGCCGGCGCCAATCGCCGTATTTTGGTGTGCGGTGTTGGCAAGGAGGGTCCCGGCGCCAACACCAGTGTTGAACTGGCCTTCCTGGTTGCTCAAGAGCGAAAATAATCCAACCGCCGTGTTGTATGTGCCAGCGGTAAGACTAAGAAGCGCGTTCTGCCCTTCCGCTGTGTTCCCACCGGGATAACCGCCGTCTGGCGCTGGGCTAACTGCTTTTGTATTTGGCAAAAGCCCAACCCAGGCAAGCAATGTGGCAATGACAAACCCCGAAAGTTTTCGGGTTTGCTGAGTTTGATTGAATGTTTTCATAGACGCCAAGTCTTGAAGATTTGCTGCCAGTTTGGCGAGCGAAAAGAGATTGGCATCTCCTTGCTTTTGGAGCCTCGACTCAACCAGGGTCCACTTGCAGCTTTCTCAGACCGGCCCGCGAGCCCTACCGCTATTTGCTTAGTTCAAGCATCCGCCGAATGGGTAGCTCCGCGCGCTTGCGCAATGGCTCCGGTAAAGTGATTTCCGGTTCCATGTTCAAGAGGGCGTCGTACGCCTTTTCGAGCGTGTTCATCTTCATGAACCGGCATTCGCCACAGAAGCAGTTATCTGTCGGACCGGGAATGAAGGTCTTGTCAGGGATTTCCTTATCGAGACGGTGCAATAGACCGGCTTCAGTTACGACAATGATCTCGCGCGCAGGCGATTCTCTGCAAAAAGTCACCATCTTTTCGGTGGAACAAACTTCATCGGCCAACATGCGCACGGCGTATGTGCATTCCGGATGGGCTACGACTGGCGCATTCGGATATTGTTCGCGAATGCGGTTAATGCTGCGCGCCGTGAACTCGACGTGCACGTAACAGTTCCCCTGCCACAAATCCATTTTGCGTCCCGTCCGTTCCATCACCCAGGCGCCGAGATTTTGGTCCGGAACAAAAAGAATTTTTCGATCGGCCGGCGCAGCACGGACGATCTTGTCCGCATTGCCGCTGGTACAGATCACGTCGGCCAACGCCTTCACTCCGGCGCTGCAGTTGATGTAGGCGATGACGTAGTAGTTCTTATCGGCGTGCTTCTTCAAAAACGCCGCGAGCTTTTCCGGCGGACACGATTCAGAGAGCGAACATCCCGCGTCGAGATCTGGTAAAATCACGCGCTTGGTTGGATTAATGATCTTCGCCGTTTCAGCCATGAAATGGACACCGCAAAACAAGATCATGTCTGCCTCCGTTTTCGCAGCCTGATAACTCAGGCCTAACGAGTCGCCGACGAAGTCAGCAACATCCTGTAACTCGGGCACTTGGTAGTTGTGAGCGAGAATAACAGCGTTTCGCTCGCGCTTGAGCTCTTGCAACTCTTCTGCAAGAACAACACCAGTCCGCCGTGGACCGCCAAAGTTTATACCCGCGCTTACCATCGGTTAATATGGCTGTTTTCCGGGGGAATTACAAACTACTCTTAGGCGAATTGTAGGACGTTTCTGTGAAACACCGACTAGAAATTATGACGTCTGACACAGACGCCCCTACAGTAACGCTTTACGCATCGCGTCGATTAGTGGCTCGCGATCGAACCAGATGGAAAACGAGAGCGCACCTTGATGTAGCAGCATCGATATTCCATTCGCACTGCGTGCGCCGGCCTGTTCGGCCGCGCGAAGCAGAGCGGTTTTCGGAGGCCCATATATGCAATCGAAAACCATGTGATGTGGAGCGATCAAGCGCCCAGGGATTGGCGTAGGATCGCTCGGATTCATCCCAAGCGGAGTGGCATTGACAATAAGATCGACGTCCGCAAGTTGCATGCGCATTAACGGTTCTTCCCACGCTACGGCTTCAAGGCGCGCCGCGGGGCCAAGCACGCGGGCTTCCATAAAAAACGAACGCAGGCGTTCCGCCAGAGCATTCGCTTTTTCCAATGTGCGGTTGACCAGCACGAGGCGCTCACAATTCTCAAGCGCGCACTGCCAGGCAATGGCGCGTCCCGTTCCGCCAGCCGCGCCGATTATGAGCACTCGAAGATCGCGGAGATCGACAGAGAACTCGCTGCGGACGGCGCGCAAGAATCCTTCACCATCAGTATTCGATCCGACCAGTTTCTTATCGCGAACACGAATTGTGTTTACGGCTCCTATGCGACTTGCCGATTCATCCGCTTCATCGATCTGCGCGAAGCCCGCAATTTTGTGCGGCACCGTCAGGTTCACTCCTTCGAAGTCCAGATTTCGGAAAATACGCAGAGCCGATCTCAATTCATTCGGCCGGATATGAAAACGCGCGTATTGAGCAGCGATCTCGCAGGCTCCCAGGGCGGCATTTTGCATTTCGGGCGAAAGCGAATGCGCAACTGGATCACCAAGGACGCCCAGGCGAATCGGTGGATCAATGTCGCGCGCTATCTCACGCCACTTTTCCAGATCGCCGAGCGTATAACGTTGGGTGGTATGCGCTTTCATGAGCCGCTTTCGTTGCCGTCATTCCGAGCGAAGTCGAGGAATCCCATGGTGGGACCCAGCATAGTTTCGCGGGCTCCTTCGACTCCGCTTCGCTTCGCTCGGGATGACACGCATTGGGTACAGGTTAACGTGCAGATCTGCTGCGGCAAAGTTGTCGACCCGAACGTTCGCCGATAGCTTTGTTCGTTATAATGACGACTGAGACTGAAAGACCTTCGGATTTTATCCGCGATATCGTCGCGGACGACCTTCGTACGGGCAAATACAAACAAATCTGCACGCGTTTTCCGCCGGAACCTAACGGCTATTTGCATATCGGCCACGCGAAATCGATTTGCCTCAACTTCGGGATCGCGCGCGAGTTTGGCGGCATTTGCAACATCCGCATGGACGATACCAACCCGATCAAGGAGGAAGCGGAATACGTCGAGTCAATCATGACTGACGTGCATTGGTTGATCGATGGCTGGGCGGACAAGCACATCGGTGGCGCGTCGTTTTATGCATCGGATTATTTCGACCGTTTCTATGAATACGCCGTCGACCTTATACGCAAAGGCAAAGCGTACGTCTGCGATATGACTCCCGAGGAAACGGACGCGTATCGCCGGCTCGGGAAGGCGAGTAGCTTTCGCGATCGCTCAATCGAGGAAAATATCGATCTCTTTGCACGAATGAAAACAGGGGAGTTCCCTGACGGCGCGCGCACGTTACGGGCAAAGATCGACGTAAACGCTGCAAACATCTGGCTGCGTGATCCGGTGCTCTACCGGATACGGCACGCGTCGCATCATCGCACCGGCGATAAATGGTGTATTTACCCGATGTACGACTGGGCGCACACGCTTAGCGATTACATTGAGGGCATCACGCACTCGGTTTGCACACTGGAATTCGAAGTGCACCGCCCGCTCTATAATTGGATTCTCGAGGCGCTCGAATTGCGCGAGCCGCGCCCGCATCAATACGAGTTTGCGCGACTCAATCTCACTTATTCTGTGATGAGCAAACGCAAACTGATCCAGCTTGTAAACGAAAAGCTTGTCAGCGGCTGGGACGATCCGAGGATGCTTACTATTTCCGGACTGCGGCGACGCGGGGTCACCGCGAGCGCGTTGCGCGCGTTCGCTTACAACGTCGGCATCACGAAATATCCAAGCATGACTGACATGGCCGTGCTGGAACACACGATGCGCGACGAATTTAACCGCACCGCCACGCGACGGCTCGCTGTGCTGCGGCCGATCAAGGTTGTGCTGACGAATTATCCCGAGGGAAAAATCGAAGAGTTGGATGCGATCAACAATCCCGAAGATTCAAATGCCGGAACGCGCAAAATTCCATTCAGTCGCGAGCTCTACATCGAGAGCGACGATTTCATGGAAACGCCACCGCCAAAATATTTTCGGCTGCGGCCCGGTGGCGAAGTACGACTGAAATACGCTTACATCATCAAGTGCGATGAAGTCGTGAAGGATGCGGCGGGCAACGTGACTGAGCTCCGGTGCACAGTCGATCTGGACAGCAAATCAGGCGGACCGACTGCTGGTCGCAAAGTAAAAGGGACTATACACTGGGTCAGCGCAGCGCAGGCGATCGATGCAGAGGTTCGATTGTATGACCGCCTGTTCACCGTTCCCGAACCCGATCCTGCCGGTGATTTTAAATCATTCATCAATCCCAATTCACTGGAAGTTGTGAATGCAAAATGCGAACCGGAGCTCGCGCACGCTCGTCGAGAAGAGCGCTATCAATTTGAGCGGCTCGGCTATTTTGCTCTCGATTCAAATTCCACGCGTGAAAAACAGGTATGGAACCGGACGATCACGCTGAGGGATACGTGGTCGAAGGAGGCGAAAAAGTGATTCGCGTGTCATCCTGAGTCGCGAAGACGACGAAGGATCTCCCGCTGGTGATGGATCACACAAAGTAGACCAGTTTGATTTACCGAGCTCATGTGTGCCTCGCTGCGCTCGGGATGACGGTGCGTTAGAACGCGGAAAGCGCGCGATCGATGCGTGCGATGACCTTTTCGTTTCCGAGAACTTCCAGCAAGTGATAAAGACTTGGTCCAACGTTGCTGCCGGTGACTGCCAGTCGAGTGGGATGAATGATCGCGCCGACTTTGACACCGAGCTTTGCCGCCGTGCTTTTCAAGGTCGCTTCGATTTCGGTGACATCGAATTTCTTCAGAGCACTCAGCGCGTCGCGAACAGCCTTTAGTTTCAGCTTGTTCTCAACCGTGAAATGCCTGGCAACTCCTTCGGGATTGTATTCGAAATTGTCTGTGAAATAGAACCCGCAATAAGCAGGCAGCTCATCAAAGGTATTAATCTTGCCTTTGCACGTTTTCAGCGCGTCGCGGACGTATTTTTCCGGAAAATCATCAAGGTTTACACCGCTCGACTTCAGCTTCGCCACCGCCAGATCGTAAAATTCGGAATCGCTCAACTCACGCGCATATTCACCATTCAACCAATGGAGTTTATCGGGATCGAACGTCGCCGAGCTGCGTCCGATGTTTTTGAGATCGAAAATCCGAACGATTTCGTCGATACCGATCTTCTCGCGGTTGTCCTTGGGCGACCAGCCAAGCAAACACAAATAGTTGCGCACCGGTGCCGCGAGATAGCCGCGCCGGATGTAGTACTCCACGCGCGCGCCTTCGTCGCGCTTGCTCATCTTCGATCCGTCGCGGTTTAGGATCAGCGGGATGTGTGCATAATGCGGCGGAGTCGCACCCAGCGCGCGGATAAGCTCGATGTGCTTAGGCGTGTTAGAGAGGTGATCTTCACCGCGGATCACATGGGAGATTTTCATTTCCAGGTCATCGACCACGTTGACGAAATGAAAGATCCACGAGCCATCCGGACGTCGGATCGTCATGTCCGGGTGTATCGCCGGATTGCTTAGATCGAAATCGATTTTGCCACACACGACGTCATCGACGATGACGTGTTCCCGTGGCGAACGAAATCGCAGAGCGCCCTGGTCCTCGAAGATGTGTCCGGCCTCCTGAAGCTTCTTCAGGTAACGCTCGTAAAGCTCGGTTCGCTCGCTCTGCAAATAAGGTCCGAATTCGCCGCCGACGCGCGGACCTTCGTCCCAATTCAAGCCAAACCACTCTAGCCCCTCATAAATGGCTGCCATCGCCTCTTCGGTGTTTCGCTTAATGTCCGTGTCTTCAATTCGCAGAACGAATTTCCCGCCGTGATGTCGAGCAAAGAGCCAGTTGAAAAGCGCCGTGCGCGCTCCGCCGATGTGGAGATAACCGGTAGGCGAGGGTGCGAAACGAACGCGGATGTCAGAAGGCATGAACCACAGGTTACACAGATTTTAAGGAATATTGTAGTGGTGGCTGTGTCCGTCGCTGTGGTCATCAACCCGGCGTTTGGCACAAGCGCCTCTACATCATTCAATAAAGATTTTTCCGCTGCGGCGGCGCGCGTGCCGATCCTGCGCAAGGTTGACCTTTGCTACCTGCACGGTTGGATCGATCAATGAGCGCACATGCTCAATTACGTCGAAACCAACTTCGGAAACTTTTTGTGCTCGTAGCCATTTCAGAATTGCCCGACGCTGAAGCGCAACCGGCAGCGCACGGAGGGTTGCCACCGAAAGCTCGATGTAGCTCGAATCGGGGAGCTGACCATCCATCCAAGCTTCTTCTTCGACGGCAATTGTCGCGGCACGCCAGATTGCGGGCCGAATGTTTCGGCCGAGGATTTTCTCCAGATAAGGAATGATGCGATGGCGGATGCGGTTGCGAAGAGGATTGAGATTCTTGTTCGATACGTCCTCGCGAAAAGTGAGCCGATGTTTGCGCACATAGTTGTCGATCTCTTTGCGCCAAACACCGAGCAGCGGCCGCACAATTGTCAGCTCAACATCGTCAATATAGCGAGTAGAAATCTCGCGCATGGCGGCGAGGCCTGCGCTGCCGGCACCGCGAAAAAGATTGATCAGGAAGGTTTCCACCAGATCATCAGCATGGTGCGCGAGAAAAATGGTATGGCACCGGCGACGCTTTGCGACTTTCGCGAAGAATGAGTAGCGGGAGTCGCGTGCCGCGGCTTCGATCGACATCTTTTGTTTTGTGGCAAAGGCGCGGACATTTACCGTGCCGAGCTCGAAATGAAGATCTGGCCTTCGTGTAGTAGGGCGAGCGCTTCGCTTGCCTGTCCGCGAACCCGGCAGGCGGGGCGCCTGCTCTACAAATTCCTGGTTGTAGCGCTCGACTAGCTTCTGGACAAACCGTGCATCGGCATCGCTCGATCGTCCGCGCAACTGATGGTTCAAATGACAGAAGATGAGTTTCCTGTAGCCGACATTGGTCAGCCAGTGCAGTAGCGCGACGGAATCGCGCCCGCCGGAAACGCCAATGAGATAGCGCCCATCAAGTGGCAACGTCCGCAATAATTTTTTTTTTGTTTGAATCCAATTCATGGCGCCGCTGCATCCAACGTTCAAAGCAATCATGAAGGATCAACAACTTTAGACAAAAGCGGAAATGGCTGGCGTCTTTAAAAGAAAGGATTCACAGGCTTATGAACAATGACACGACTTACGCATTGCTGGTCCAGTCAGAGGAAAAGGGCCGAAACATCATGGAAACGGCGGTTTACGCGCTCCTGGGTTTAAGCGCAATCCTGTCGATCTTGCAGTTTGTTCAACAACCAGATCGGCTGTCGGCGACGCTGACGACACAGGCGTACGAAATCTCGGATACCTCGAAACGGGGCTAATACAGCGCACGACTTGGAGGCTAGGCCTTTAGCGGGAAGCCGCTGCGGGTTTGGAACTCGCCGGAATTATTCCTGCTAATGCCCGGCGCGCGAGGAAGAAATCCCGGTGTTTGAAACCGGCTTTGTCAAAGGATTTGACAATGAATGAACGTTCATTCATCTTCCCAGCCTATGTCACAACCCCACATAGACTCTTCCAATGGGGATCGGCGTTCCCAGATCCTTGAGGCGGCATTGGTCTGCTTCGCCAAACGCGGGTTTCACCAAACCAGCATGCATGATATCAGCGGCGAGGCAGGGATCAGCGTTGGGCTGATCTATCGTTACTTCGAAAACAAGGAAGCTGTCATTTCGGCAATGGCCGATCGGCACAAAACGGAGATCAGCGAGATGCTGGAACGCGCGCGCCAGGCTCCGAGCCTGCTGGAGTCGCTCGAGATCTTGTTTACAGCGCATTGTTGCGAAGACGCGCCGCAAGTTGTGTCAGCATTCGTCGTCGATCTTTACGCCGAAGCTTCGCGAAATCCGCACGTGGCTGATTTGGTTCGCGATGTTTTGGAAACCGCGATGGCTGGAGTGAGAGATCTAATTGCCCGCGCTCCGGAAGCGCAAAATACAGGGAGCAATCTAACGCCGGATGACCTGGCGGAACTAATTTTTGCCGTCGCGCGAGGGATGTTGATGCTGGACGTCTTGCGGCCGCACGAAATGACCGCGGCAGAGCGGCGCACGCGGCAACTGGAAGTGACACGCAGACTTTGGCGTTTGCTATTCAAGCCTGAGGGAGAACTCGCTTATGCATGACGTGGCAAAGAGTATTTCAAATGTTCCGGTGCAATCGAATGCAAGACCGCGCCGTCGCTGGCGGGGGGTCGGCATTGCGTTAGGTCTGCTGGTCGCCATTCTGATTTTCGCCTTTGGCATCAAAGCGCTGCAAGTGCGCAAGATGATGTCAACCTCAATGGTGATGCCGCCGACGACAGTGTCGAGTGCAACGGTGAAAGAAGAAGATTGGGCGCCGACGTTGTCAGCGGTCGGTTCGATCTCGGCGGTACAGGGCGCAGTCGTTTCCAGCGAGCTTGGCGGAGTCGTCAGCCAAATCGCGTTCGAAAACGGCGGTACCGCGAAGAAAGGCGATCTGTTGCTCCAACTCGACGCGTCGGCGGAAGAAGCGCAATTAAAGTCAGCCGAAGCCGATCTTGAGCTGGCGCGATCCGATTTAGAGCGTTCGCGCGAGTTGGTTGGTCGCAAGGTGATTTCAAAGGCGGAGATCGACGCGGCCGAATCCAAATTCAAGCAAAAGGAAGGGAGCGTCGATCAAATGCGTTCGATGATTGCCAAGAAAACCGTGCGTGCACCGTTCGATGGGCAGCTCGGGATTCGTCAGGTGAACGTCGGGCAAATGATCAACTCGGGCCAACAAGTGGTGCAGCTCACTTCACTCGACTCACTCTTCGCCGATTTCGCCTTGCCCCAACAATATCTTGGTCAGCTAACGCCGGGCTTGGAGGTGCACGTGACCACGGACGCTCTTCCCGGCCATGTATTTCCCGGAAAGGTGACCGCAATCAATTCGATGGTCGATTCGAGCACGCGCAACATCACGCTGCAAGCGACGCTGGAGAATCCCGATCACGTGCTACGGCCCGGAATGTTCGCGAAAGCGGAAGTCACGTTGCCCGAAAAACACAAGGCGCTTGTTGTTCCGGGATCCGCAATTTCCTACGCGCCCTTCGGCGACTCGGTTTTTGTGATCGAGAAAAAGAAAGACGAAAAGACCGGCAAAGAATCGCAAGTGATTCGACAGCAATTTGTGCGGGTTGGTGAAGCGCGCGGCGATCTCGTCGCGATTTCGCAAGGATTGAAGGCCGGCGAAACCGTTGTGAGCACGGGAGTTTTCAAACTGCGAAACGGAATGACGGTGACGATCAACAACGATCTAGCGCCGAACCCGCAGGTAAATCCCCATCCGGTGGATTCATGATGCAGAGATCGACATGAAATCGTTCACTGACCTTTTCATCAAGCGCCCGGTGCTGGCGCTGGTGGTTAGCTTTGTGATCCTGATTGCCGGTTTGCAGGCAATGCGGACGATCACCGTACGCCAATATCCGCGCAGCGACATCGCGTCGATCGCGATCACCACGGTTTATGTCGGCGCAGATGCGGAACTCGTTCGCGGTTTTATCACAACGCCTCTCGAGCGCGCGATCGCTGCGGCCGATGGAATCGATTATATCCAGTCGCAGAGCAAACAGGGGGAATCAGTCATCACTGTGCGTCTGAAACTGAACTACGACGCGAACAAAGCATTGTCCGATATCAGCTCGAAAGTTGATGCGATCCGCCGTGATTTACCTCCCGAATCTGAAATCCCTGTACTCGAAATTCAGTCTGCCGATTCGCAGCAAGCTTCGGCGTATTTGAGTTTCACATCGGATATTCTTCAGCCGAACGAAGTCACGGATTATCTCGTGCGGCTGGTGCAACCGCGATTAACAGCCGTCGGCGGCGTCCAGAAAGCGGACATTCTCGGCGGCCGCACGTTCGCCATGCGCATCTGGATGAAACCGGACCGGATGGCTGCGCTAAACATCAGCCCGGCCCAGGTGCGCAACATGCTTGCGCGAAATAATTTTCTCTCGGCCGTCGGTAACACAAAAGGTTCGCTGCTTCAGGTCAATCTGACCGCGAATACTGACCTGCACACGGTGGATGACTTCAAAAAACTGGTCATTCGCCAGGAGAAAGGAAATCTCGTCAGGTTGAGCGACATCGCGGACGTCGAGCTCGGCGCGGAAGATTACAACACCGAGGTGCGGTTCTCGGGACAGAAAGCAGTCTTTATGGGGATTTACGTACTGCCGAATGCGAATGCGGTGGACGTGATCAAACGCGTTCGCGCGGAGATGGAGCAAATCCAAAGGGAATTGCCGGCCGGAATGAAAGGCGAAATCGCCTACGACGCTACGGCTTACATCAACGACGCCATCCACGAAGTCGTAAAGACGTTGATTGACACATTGCTCATCGTGATGGTCGTAATCTTTTTGTTCCTCGGCTCGATCCGCTCGGTGGTGGTGCCGGTCGTCGCGATTCCAATTTCCCTGATCGGCGCGCTATTTCTCATGCAGCTATTCGGGTTCAGCCTCAACCTGCTCACGCTGCTGGCGATTGTGCTTTCCGTCGGATTGGTGGTCGATGACGCGATCGTTGTTGTCGAAAACGTCGAGCGCCATTTGCGCGATGGCATGTCGCGCATGAATGCCGCTCTCGTCGGCGCGCGCGAACTGATCGGTCCAATCATTGCGATGACGATCACGCTGGCGGCCGTTTATACGCCGATCGCGCTCCAAGGCGGTTTAACCGGCGCGCTCTTTCGCGAATTCGCGCTCACCCTTGCTGGCGCGGTTTTCATTTCCGGCGTCGTCGCACTGACACTTTCGCCCATGATGTCGGCACATCTTTTGCGCGCCGGCCATACCGATAAGGGATTCAGCGGCATCGTTAATCGAACGTTCGATCGCTTCCGGGATTGGTACGGAAGTCACCTCGATCGCACACTGAATGCGCGGCCGGCCGTCTACATTTTTTGGGCGGGCGTTTCGCTTCTCGCGCTCTTGATGTTCGCAGTGATTCCGAAACTTGGGACGAAGGAATTGGCACCGAAAGAGGATCAAGGCGTGATCTTTGGAATCATCACCGCTCCGGCAAACGCGACTATCGATGACACGATCCGTTACGCGGATGCTGCTGGGAAAGTCTTTCAGAACCTCCCGGACACGCGGTTTACGTTTCAACTTACGTTCCCCGACAACGGATTCGGCGGAATGGTTTTGAAGCCATGGGGCGTTCGCAAAACGCCGACCAAGGCGTACTTGCCAGAAATCCAGGCAAAACTGGGCGCGATTCCCGGTATCCAGATGTTTCCGATCATGCCGTCGGCGCTTCCCGGCGCTGATAATTTCCCAGTCAGCTTCGTGATCACCTCAACCGCCGACCAGGAACGTATTCTCGAATTCGCGAAACAGATTTTCGCGAAAGCAATGCAGGCGCATATTTTCCAATTTGGCGACATCGATACGAAAATCGACCAGCCCCAATCGGCGATCAATTTTGATCACGATAAGGTCGCGGCGCTTGGTCTCGACATGCAGCAGGTGGGTGCCGATATCTCGGCCAGCATCGGCGGCAATTACGTCAACCGGTTCAACATTGAAGGGCGCAGTTACAAAGTGATTCCGCAAATCAAACGCGTCGATCGATTGAATCCTGAGCAGTTGAAAAATATTTACGTCAGCGGACCGAACAACCAGCTCATTCCGCTCAGCACCGTCGCTTCCATCAACCACAAAACCGTCGCGCGTTCGCTCAATCGGATGCAACAGCTAAACGCGGTCACCATCAGCGGGGTTCCGGCCGTTTCGCTCGATGCTGCTCTGAAGTTTTTGCAGAATGAGGCAAACAAGATTCTGCCAAAAGGTTACGTGCTCGATTACACGGGCGAGTCGCGCCAGTTGCAGACCGAAGGCAGCAAGTTTTTGGGCGTGTTTTTGCTTTCGCTGGTGCTGATCTTTCTCGTCCTGGCCGCGCAGTTCAACAGCTTCCGCGACCCGTTCATTATTCTGTTGGGATCAGTCCCGCTCGCCATGTTCGGCGCGGGTCTCTTCATGTTTTTGAAAATGCCGTTCGGGCAGTTCTTCACCGATCGTTGGACTACGTCCTTCAACATCTACTCGCAGGTCGGTCTGGTGACGCTGGTCGGTCTCGTTTCGAAAAACGGAATTCTGATTGTTCAGTTCGCGAACGAATTGCAACGGCAGGGGGTGGCAAAACTTGCCGCGATCGCGCAAGCTGCGCGCATTCGTTTGCGCCCGATCATGATGACGAGCGTTGCAACTGTCGCGGGTCACTTTCCGCTCACGCTCGTAACCGGCGCAGGCGCTGCGGCACGAAATTCGATCGGTCTTGTGCTTGTTGGCGGAATGACTATCGGAACGATTTTCACGCTTTTCATTGTGCCGTCGCTTTACATGCTCATTGCCAAGGAGCACCACGAAAAATCTCTCATGGACGTGGGCTGGGAAGACGCACCCGAAGAGGCAGATCTTGCGCCGGAAATGGCACCGGCGCTCGCGTCGGATGGGGACGGCAACGGTTGGAAACAGGCGTGACTTAACCTTTTGTGGGAGGCGCTCGCGCGCTGAGGAGAAAAACAAAAGCCTCGGCGGGTTTTCCCACCGAGGCTTTTGATGTTTTCCGAGCTTTTGCCTTTTCTGCTTTAGCGCATCTCTCTGCTCGCGCCTGGCACTCCCGTTGTCCCGCGGAATTCGGCGAACTCAGTCGAGTTGCTTATCTTGGTGACGACCCAGGGCTCCGGTCCAAGCGTGACTGACGGCTGTTCTATAATTCCCCGGCCGATTGGCGTCGGCCCAAAAGCGATCGAGTGACCAGCCTTTGCCACAGTAATGAAGTTCTGCCCCCTGTTCTGGCAGAGGAAAAATCCTTCTTCACCCTCCAGCAGACTTGCCAGGTCCAACCCGCTTACCGGCACGTTGATTTGTAGTTTCATTTCCCTTGTTGCCTTTCTGTTTTTTTGTTTTTTCCTTCTCTTTGTAAAGTGGACAGTCGCGCATCGCTTGATAATCGCGAGGTAACTTAGGTTGCCTTTTTAACTTTCGGATTTGAACATTTCCGGAACGAGGCGCTGTCTAATAGTGAGACAACGAACGGCGGTTGCGCGAGCGGGGAGAGGACGTGCAGCGACTCAAGCGAAATCCCAAAACTGGAAGCAGGAGCGAGGCGGTGATCGATCCGTCATTGGAAAAGACTTTGCTCAGCCTGCACGCAGCGATGGACGTCGGTTCGTTTTGGAAAGCCATTCAGCAGTTGCTCGCCGCCGCGATCCCAAATCGTTTGATTGGCCTCATGCTTCAGCCCAATCCAATCTTGCCGATGATCGCAAGATGGACATTGCCGATGCCTGATCGGTTTTTCACCGCGGAGCCGCTCGAGAATTGTATCGCCGCGCAACAGCGCCAAAGGTTCGTGCGAATTAGCGACCTCTTTTCAAATCGAAACAGCTTGACGAAATCGGCCTTTTATCGCCGATATATGGCGCCTCAAAAATGCGCGTATGGCGTCTGCCTGTTTTTTTGGAAACGCCAAAAACTCATTTGTGTGATTGCGATTATGCGAACGGCGACGCAGGGCGATTTCTCATCGGCGGAGATGAATCTAATTCGGCAGCTTTACCCTCAGTTTCTGACCGCTCTTTGCCGGCTCAGGTCGCTCGAGCGCGAACACTCATTGCGAATGGATCTTGAAACATTCCTGAGCCGGCTCCCATTGCCGACGATTCTCTTGCGGTGGAACTTGCAGCCGATTTATCAAAACCGGGCCGCGCGCGACTTCTGCGCCGTGTGGGAAAAAGGACCCGAGGACGCGCAACTGACGAAAGCGACCTCACCGATTCCGTCTGAGATTTTGGATCGATGCCGTCTGCTCAAACAACAATGGGCGCACGCGCGACGCCCCATTGCGCCGCAAACAGGCTTTAAAGAAGAACGGGTGCGTCATCCGCGATCGCCGCATTTGCGAGCGACGCTCCATCTGAAACAACTCACTTCATGCGGCGTGGCGCAGCCGCATTTTCTTATCGAGTGCGAAGATTTACGCCGTCAGGCT
>DASSFL010000134.1:0-1267 GCA_035694525.1 Candidatus Udaeobacter sp.
ACTAGATGTGGAAGTGGCAGTAGCCGTTGCCGTAGGAGCTGCCGTCGGTATAGGTGTCGGCGACACCGAAGGCGTCGGCGTGGGCACACTGCCACTTACAAGAGGATGTGGGTAAGTGTAGGGCGTGTAACCAGGCATTGGAGTTTCGTCGAAGAAGTGGACACCTTTACGAATAGATGGGAAGTTAGGACCGAAATTGATGCGGTTTCCCTTCTCGTCAATGTTGTTCCACGAATAGCAAGGTTCGACAACTTGGTTCCAACCCGATGGGACCACGGGGGTCCAGCCGCCACTAATTAGGGAGCTGACTGCACCTGCACCTGGTTGGTCTAGGGCAATGTCAACCTTCCTAATCTCTAGACCGTCACCCGCGGCGAACGTGGTAGCTGTCTCACCTCCGTAGATCACGTTGTTAACGTAGTCGAGTCGGTTTGATGTGTTGCCGTTGATGACAGTATAGGGAAGACTAGAATTGGTGGTTGTTCTACGAAGGGTATATCCTGCAAACTGATTTGTTGTCCAGTTTGCACCCGAGACTGTTACGCTTTGACCGGAACTAGCAGCAGCCGCGGTCCCACTGAAAGCAGCAGGAGTAACATTCTTGTCCCACGGGTTTGTGCCGTCTGCGCCGCCCCATGGACTGTAGGCGTGGACACTTCTAAAATTGTTCAGGCCGTAAGCAGCCAACGCTCCCCAATAACCTTTGATAGAGTTGTCGTGGAACAGGACCCCGCCGGAACGTGAACCACCTAAAAACCTGTTGCTGCCATCACTGTTAAATTTGTTGTTGTAAATATCCATTGCCCGACAACCACGAGGACGACCAGTCGATTCGGTTCCGTGGTTGTCAACTTCATACGCTCCGTTAAGTGTGTTGTAGCGGATGACCCACCGTGCTCCGGCGTCACCATCAGTCACTGATTGCGTCCCAGAGGTGTGAGAGAATGTATTATCTTCGATGAATAGCCACTTGGACGAACCCCAGACCACAGGTTCCTTCCAGCTACCATCGCCAAAGTCGGAATCGGCCCATTTGTTACCATGTATATGCCACGGCGGACTTGCTCCGTTGTCGGTAACGAAAATGTTATGGTCGATTACTCCAATAACCGTGTCAAGCTCTTGGATGCCGTTGATGTTAATAATCTTACAACCATCCATCCGGTATTGTGCTCCATTGGTGGTGGACCCCAGAACGTTTATAATTCCGTAGTAAAAGGTGCTTCTACCACCATCAGTGATTTCAATTCCAGTGATGCGAGTGACA
>DASSFL010000135.1:0-20718 GCA_035694525.1 Candidatus Udaeobacter sp.
CAGGTTGCCGGTTGTGCCATTGTATTTTTCGACTTCCCACTTGAGCTTGGTAGTCCTCCCAGAGTCGGCGTAAAACCCGATGTCGTATCCGTTCACATTGGCTACGTGACCACCGTTGGCAAGCGTCTTAAGCGAAGGATCAGTGACGCTTACCAGGACCGTAAAATTGGCCTGTGTGCTTGGAACCTTGGTATGATCGATCGTCATTGACCGCCTACAAGCTGTAGCCGGTGTTGTCGTAGGCGTTGGAGTCGGTGTCCGGGTTGCCGTTGGTGTCGCGCTTGGAGTTGGAGTCGCGCTTGGCGTTGGTGTTGGAATGGGGGTTGGTGTCGGTGTAGCACTAGGAGTGGGTGTAGGTGTCACCGTTGGGGTTGGAGTAGGTGTCCCTGCCGGCACAGCAAAAGCATAAACTTTGTTGCTGGCGGCAAAGTAGATCCGACCGCGCGCGACGATGCCAGCGTTCCACTTGCGTGTATTCGCCATCAGCTCGTTTGTCCCACCACCGGCGTAAACCACCGCGCCAGTATCGCCATTGTAGGCGTGCAAGCGCTGATCGCCGTTTTCGGAGCCGACTACCCACACAATCGCATTATTGGTCCCATCAGTAGTTGTAACCCACGGCGACCCCTGGCCGCTCTGGCTGACGCTCCAAGCAGGAACTATGGTTGGCGGATTTGTCGCAGTAATTTTATAAGCCGATATCGCGCTGCTGCCGTCACGAAAAACAAAGTATTTTCCGTTGCCGGTACGATAACTGGCAGCAGATTGACCTCTGATTGCTACACCCACGTTCGCGGAGGCTACCGGTGCGGTAATGCCGCCGAGATTATTACGATTTAATAAATAAGCATAGCCATCTTTGCCCAACGCGAGCGCCAGCTGCGAAGGCGTCGCGCCGGGTACATCGATCAGCACTGCGCCGCACCCGCCAAGGTCGGTATCACCATTATCAAGTGAGAGCCAATTAGTAGGCGCCCAGTAATTGATGGGACTACCGTTAAAAACGGGCCCGGCTTGCAAACGAATAATTGCTTCGCCACCGCTCCAGTTACCTCCGGTGTTGAAGGTGTTTCCGGTTACCACAAACATGTTCGTGCCGTCACTGGCAACACCGCCATGGCCCCAAATTCCGCCACCGATAGCCGTTGTCGCCCAGGCGGTCACACTGGCTGGATTATTGATTCGCACACCGACAACCCAACCGCGGTAAGTACCGCAATCGCCGGCGTGGCCGGAATACGGCACATAGACGATGCCATTAACCAGCCCAAGCGCGGCTCGCTCGTTCTGGACTAAGGAGGTGAAAGTCGTGCCGTTGTACGTCGCTGTGGCGTTCACATCCACTGGCCAGCCGGGATTGATGGCACCTGTATCCACGTTCAAGGAATAAATAAAATGCTTCTTCGTCGCGCCATCGATCATGGCATCGAAGAGAAGCGACCGGGAGGGGAGATCGACAACGGGTGTGCCTGTAATGCCGAGCGGACTAATATTGCCGCACGGCAGACCTGAGCTGACAGGCGTGCCAACGTTGCGTTGCCAAATCACGGCGCCAGTAACGGCATTGAGCGCATAAACGTTATTCGATTCTGTCACGACGATAACCATCGCAACGCCGCCGGGGCCGTTCTCGATATAAAGAGGCTGAGCGTAAACGTTCCCTGAAATGGTGCCGTTGAAGTTGAGGTCGCGCGTGAGACCGGCTATGGCAGAAGGCGTAAAGGCTGAATCGATGTAAAGGCCATCACGGGACAGATTGTTCTGCTTCTGGGTAACGTTAACCTGCGCATTGGCGGGAAAGACCGCACCGCAGAAAACAGCAAGGATAAGTGGGAAAATGGGCGTTGAAGATTTCATAGGGTCCGCAGTGGCAATTTTGGAACCCCTGTACCACAACGCGTTGATTGCATATCGCGTATCGTTGCAAAAGCGGTTGCACAAAAACTTTTGCGGAAGCGCTTCTTACCGAGATCGTTAAGATTTCCGACGGTGGCATCCTTTGTGCATAGATGACGAGTAATGATGGGTGATAAACAGGAAGTTAAGGCTTTCATAGAATTAGCTCCGAATGCTGGGCCCCCTTCTAGAGCAGCGCGCGGCCCGCTTGTCAACGGGCTATAAATGGAAAAATTAAGCCTGTGTTAGGTTTCCCGACAGTGCTTGTCTAACACAGCGTACAGCAGTTTTCAAACAATTCGCTGAGTAACATCCGTGGCTCGCGTCATGGTTCAGGCGCTGAGTTTCTAGATAATGGCTTCGCCGGAATTAGAGGAAGCTAGCTATTCCGATGTTTAACTCTTCTTTTTTAGTTATAACAAGTCATCGCCACGCTACTTCTCGAGTCACTAATGACTAGCAAGGAACCTCAGAAATGTTTAGCCGTCGCCTCTCGGCACTGCCACGCCTGCGCGAAGGCGGATCTGTGTCGCTGTTATCCAGCGACTGCCAATTGGCTGGTGCCCAGAAATGGGAGGGATGATTGCTTTTTCTGGGCGACGTTCACCTGCGCGCGCTCGCCGGAAGGAGCGTAGTCCACAACGACGGCGAAGCCAGCCACTGTAAAGCTCGGCGCCCGTCATCGGTGTTCGGAACCTTAGGTTGCGCGTTCGAGCCGCACCGGGCGCATTCCCTGCACAATGGGATTTTCAGCGTCAGGAATTCAAAACGCCGTTTCGTTAACTTTTGCCGATGGAAACTACAACGACTTATCTGAGGGTCTGACGGAAGGTGCCTAGTCACCCGTCAAGCGTCGCTCCGCTCTGTAAGGGAACACTTCTGGAATGTCGCCTGCTCGGATTTGGCGCTGAATAGCGCGCCAGAAATCGGCCCTAAAAATCTCGCCGTGATGTTCGAGCAGCGCATCCAGGGCTGGTTTTGGAAAAGCCAGAAAGTCCAAAAATTCCTCTGGAAAAATGTCGTTTTCACGCACGGAGAACCACGGTTCTGCGGCAATTTCTTCCTCCGGAGTCCGCGCTTCCGGTAGTTTGCGAAAATTGCAATCGGTAAGGAAAGAAAGCTCATCGTAATCGTAAAAGACGATGCGACCGTGACGGGTCACACCAAAATTTTTCGTGAGCAGGTCCCCCGGAAAAATATTGGAGGCAGCAAGATCTTTGATCGATTGCCCGTAATCGCGCCCGACAGCCGCGATTTCCTCCGTCTCGTTTTCCCGCAAAAACAGGTTGAGCGGGCGAAGACGACGCTCGACATAAGCGTGCGCGATGATGACATCGCCGCCCTCCATCTTGACAATCGAAGCGGCATCGCGCAAAAGCTCGGCCCGCAGTTTAAAATCGAAACGGTCCCCCGGGATCCGTAGATGCTCGAACTCGTGCGCTTCGACCAATCGTCCAGCGCGGTCATGTTCGAAAACCAATCGGTAGCGCCGCCGTACATCCTCGTGGGTGCTATCTTTCGGCAAATCAAATCGATCTTTGATCAGTTTAAAAACGACATCGTAGCTTGGCAGCGTGAAAACGCTCATCACCATTCCGCGAGCTCCCTCGGCGACGACGAAACGATCGGACGACCTGCGCAGGTGCGCGATGAAATCGCGGTAAAATTCCGTTTTACCGTGCCGATGAAAACCGATGGCGTTGTAAAGATCAATCAAACGTTTGCGCGGCATCAATTCCTGAAGATAACGCACAAGCCGATAGGGACATTCAACCGCCACCCGAAAATAAGAGCGGGTAAACGAGAACAAAATCGCAAGGTCGACATCTCCATGTAGCAGGGCATCGAGGGTGATGCCCCGCTCGTTTTCATGCCGGAGGCAGAGCGCGATGGGTAAGGACACCTGCCCTTCACGCAACACGCGTCCCACCAAATAGGCACCCCGTCCGCGATAGAAGACACTCGAAACAATCTCCAGTTCGGGCTGCGAGTGTTTCGCCGCACGCGCCCCTTCGATCCGCGCCGTGGTCAGTTTCGCTGTCTTGCGCAGATCTTCCCAGCAGGGTTCGTCAAAAGCATCCGTCAACGCCGAGCACAGCAGTTCGGGCAGACTTCGGCCGCGATAGATTTTGGTGATATTGATCATCGCGCTCGGGGGCGGCGCGTCGAAATCGGTATCAACAAATTCGATTGCCTGGTCGACGCCGGCTGTGGCAAAAACACGGCGCGTTAACGAATTGAAAAATGTCTCGGCGATTTCCCACGCCGGCGAGCGCGCGATAAGCGAGGAGTAAACGGCTTTGATCCCCGCCCAGATGCTGCGTTCCGGCAAACGCCCGCCCATCAATTTGCGGATGCGACTTGTCAGGCCGTCGAGAACATCATTGTAAAAATGCAGGCGCTCGGCCGCGTCATCGAAACTGCCGGCCCAATCGCGCGCCAGAAAACGTTCGCGCGCACGGCGGGTGATGGCGTTGAAGCGCGTTTGGTAGTCGAAAAAAGCTTGCTGCGCGATTTCCGCACAACGCGCGGCAAGACGACTGTCGGTTAGAGTAGAAGAATCTTGCGCAACCTTTTCGCTGGCGATTGTCGATCTTGCATTCAACGGAACTGCTCCGCTTCGGTCGAGCCGTCCAATGCTGTGGTCGAGCTGTTGCCGTCGGCAATAATTTGCGCCACCAGATCGAAGTAGCCGGTGCCGACTTCGCGTTGATGTTTCGTCGCCGAGTAACCATCGCGTTCGGCGGCGAATTCCGCCTCCTGTAATACTGCATACGCCGCCATGCCGTGGTCGCGATAATCGCGAGCCAAATTAAACATGCTGGCGTTGAGCGCATGAAATCCAGCCAGCGTGACGAATTGAAATTTGTAACCCATCGCGCCGAGCTCGCGCTGAAATTTTGCAATGCTGGCGCCGTCAAGTTTCTTTTTCCAGTTAAACGACGGCGAACAATTGTAAGCCAGTAACTTGTTAGGAAATTTCGCGTGCACGTTCTCGGCGAATCGCTTTGCTTCCGCCAAACTCGGTTCGCTCGTTTCACACCAGATCACATCAGCAAACGGCGCGTAACTTTGCGCGCGCGCGATCGCCTGGTCGAGCCCGGCGCGCACGCGAAAGAAGCCCTCCGGCGTTCGTTCGCCCGTGAGAAATTCGCGATCGCACTCATCCACATCGTTCGTAAGAAGGGCTGCGCCGTTCGCATCCGTGCGCGCAATCAAGATCATCGGCACATCGCACACATCGGCCGCCAAACGCGCGGCGAGGAGATGCTTGATAGCGGTGTGCGTCGGCACCAGCACCTTGCCGCCCATGTGTCCGCATTTCTTCTCACTCGCGAGTTGATCTTCGAAATGTACGCCGGCCGCCCCGGCTTCGATCATTGCCTTCGTTAGTTCGAAAACATTGAGCGGCCCGCCGAAACCGGCCTCGCCGTCGGCTACGATGGGCGCAAACCAGTCGATATCGGTCCCACCTTCGGCGTGGTAAATTTGATCGGCGCGCTGCAAAGCATGATTAATTCGCCTAACGAGTGCCGGCACGCTATTCGCCGGATACAAACTTTGATCCGGATACATTTGGCCTGCGAGATTTGCGTCCGCAGCCACCTGCCAGCCGCTCACGTAGATTGCTTTCAGACCCGCTTTGACCTGTTGCATCGCTTGATTGCCGGTCAGCGCGCCGAGGGCTGGGACGTAATCTTCGTTCTGTAACAGTTGCCAAAGTTTTTCAGCGCCGCGACGCGCCAGCGTGTGCTCGACGTGCAGGCTGCCGCGCACGCGCTCCACGTCTGCCGACGAATAGGGTCTTGTTATGCCGCGCCACCGCGCGTCGGCTTCAGTCGAGTTTCTCATAACCTGGTAACGTTAGAAATTCCGCAAACTCGTCGTCGGTGGTCATCTTATCGAACAGATCGCGTGCAATTTCGAATTTCCCTTTGGCGAAACGATCGCCACCCATCGCTTGTTTAGTTTTCATTAGTTCTTCAGCCAGCACGTCGCGAAATAGTTCCTTTGTCACTTTGCGGCCGTCGCTCAGTTTTCCATCGGGATGTCGAATCCATTGCCAGAGTTGCGCGCGCGAGATTTCCGCCGTCGCGGCATCTTCCATCAAATTGAAAATCGGGACGGCGCCGTTGCCGCGCAGCCACGCTTCGAGGTATTGCACACCCACACTTACGTTTGTGCGCAAACCTTGTTCGGTGATCGGGCCACGCGGGCCGAAATCGAGCAGGTCTTTCGCGCGAAGGTCGACATCTTCACGTTGGCGCGAAATTTGGTTAGGCTGCGGCATCCGGCGATCGAATGCTTCAGTCGCGAGCTGAACCATTCCAGGATGCGCCACCCACGTTCCATCATGACCATCGCCGGCTTCGCGTTCCTTGTCCGCGCGCACCTTGGCGAACGCTTCTTCGTTCGCGTGCGGGTTGTTCTTCACCGGAATCTGTGCTGCCATTCCGCCCATCGCGAACGTTTTCCGGCGATGACAAGTCTTGATGCAGAGCAACGAATACGAATGCATGAAATGCGTCGTCATCGTAATGACCGCGCGATCGGCCAGCAGAAAATCTGGTTTGCGCCGAAACTTTTTGATGCATGAAAAAATGTAATCCCAGCGGCCGCAGTTGAGCCCGGCAGAATGCTCGCGCAGCTCGTAAAGAATCTCGTCCATCTCGAATGCGGCTGGAATGGTCTCGATTAGAACCGTCGCACGGACCGTGCCGTGTGGAATGCCAAGCTCGTCCTGCGCCAGCTTGAAAGCGTCGTTCCAAATGCGCGCTTCGAGATGGCTCTCCATTTTCGGCAGGTAAAAATACGGGGCGCTCCCGCGCGCCATCAGTTCCCTGGCGTTGTGAAAAAAGAACAGACCGAAATCAAAGAACGCGCCGGCCACCGGCTCGCCATCGACGAGCAGATGTCTCTCGTCCAGGTGCCAGCCACGCGGCCTAACGAATAAGACGGCGGTGTGTTCGTTTAGCCGGTATTCTTTTCCCTCCGGATTCGTGAACGTGATCGTGCGTCGAATGGCGTCGCGCAAATTGACCTGGCCTTCCACCATGTTGGCCCAGGTCGGCGCGTTGGCGTCTTCAAAATCGGCCATGAAAACCTTCGCGCCGGAATTGAGCGCGTTGATCACCATTTTGCGGTCAGTCGGGCCGGTAATTTCCACTCGGCGGTCCTGCAAATCGCGCGGAATCGGCGCACAGCTCCAATCGCCTTCGCGAATGTGTTTAGTTTGCGTTAGGAAATCCAGCGAATCGCCTCGGTCGAATGCCGCTTGTCGATCTTGTCGATGTTGGAGACATTCGCGGCGGCGCGATTGAAACTCGCGATGCAATTTCGCGACGAACGCCAACGCGTCTGGCGTGAGAATTTCGTTGTAACCCGGGGCGATTGCGCCCGTGATTTCCACTCCCTCAGGAAGATCGCGGAGTGATGATTGCGCCATAATCAAAGTTCGAAGTTTTTAACAGAGGTGTAGAGCTTATGATCGCGGTTTGAAACTCAAAACTTGGGTCACCTGATTTGAAATTTATAATACAGCGGCAACGAAAATAATTCTACATGGCATAGCATTCGGCTTTCGGAACCGCGGGTGGCCCCTTCGAGGCGCACAAGGCGCATTTGGCAGGGTCGGCCCGCTGCGCGTACCGGGCGCTGCGCGCCGTGTCCCTACCAATTTTTGCCAAACAAAAATTTTTCTATTCCAGCGCCTCGATTTCGGTTCAACAGGAAGTTTGGCTCAAGCTGCTGTGAGGCCTGCGCGGATTACAGCGGATATGAGGATTGTCGCAAGCGCGGCCTCATCGCGACGGTTGCGGATTTGCTTCTGCGTGTTCTTGAAGGCGAAGCGCGTTAAGGCAACTGCTTCCCGAGGATCGTCGGTCAATCTAGAAGCGAAGCTGTAAACGGCGGGATAATAACGAGCCACCAAAGTATCAAAACGTGAGGCTTTCGCTTTCATCGGTGGCTTTCTTTTTTTGATTAGTCTCAGTCGCATTGGATTCCGGTTCACCTCATTCTACGGGAATGACAGAGCGAAGTTTCTCACAATATGAGCCGTGACGACGTAAACAGTTGTCAGTGGCAAGTTTGATGCTCCTCACGGCCAGCCTGCACCGCGGCCGCGAATTGCTTTTGGAGGAAATCGCCATGTGTAAACAATTCGCTACTTTTCTTATTGCGGCGCTCGCCTGCGGAACGCTCAGCGCTCAGGAGTTCTCGCCAACGCGTCTTCATCAGCCCACACTGACTCCACAAAATAGCGGCACAACTAATGGTCTGATCGCCGTGTGGCCAGTGAATCCGCGAGTGGTTTGGGCGTCCGGTCGCGCCGGCACGTTCACCGTCACCACTGACGGCGGTCAGACGTGGAGAGCCGGCGTGGTGCCGGGCGCGGAAGCGCTGCAATTTCGCGATGTGCAAGCCTTCAGTGCCAACGTTGCCTATTTAATGTCTATAGGAACATCTGGGGATCCAACAGAGTTTCGCATCTACAAGACAGAGGACGCCGGCGCGACCTGGACGATTCAGTTCGAGAACCAGAACCTGAATGCTTTCTACGACGGCTTCGCCTTCTGGACCCCGCACCGGGGAATTGCGCACAGCGACTCGGTGAATGGAGTGTTCCCTGACCTGCGCACCACCGACGGAACGACCTGGCAGGACATCAGCAACAATATGCCAGCAGCGTTGCCAGGGGAAACCTCCTTTGCGTCGAGTGGTACTTGCGTCACAACACAAGGTGGAAGGAACGCGTGGATTTGCACGGGTGGATCGGCAATTTCCAGAGTCCTGGCCACGCGCGATGCAGGCAACACCTGGAATGCATATAATACTCCCTTGATAAGCTCACCTTCCGCCGGCGCGTTTACGGTAGATTTTCGCAATCCGTTCCATGGCATTGTGGGTGGCGGCGATTTGGATCCCAACGATCCCAACAATGCGCGGACCGCAACTTCGAGTGATGGCGGACAAACTTGGACTCTCACGAATCCTCCACCCGTAACGGGAGCCATCTTCGGCCTGAGCTACGTCGGTCGTGGCGGCGGCGATAATGACGGAAATGATAGCGAAAGAAACAATCGCGGAAGCGCTGTAGTCATCACCGCCAATGACGGAGGCGCGGCATGGACTCCTGACGAGGGAACCACGTGGTTCGCGTTGCCTGATGTCACCGGGTTTTGGGCGGTCGCCTTTGCTACTCCCAAAGCCGGATGGCTCGTGGGCACGGACGGCCGCATTTTAAAGATCAGCTTCTAGCGGCCACGTCGCGCACGGCCACACTCACAGCTATGGTCGAAGCCGGCGATTTTTGAAGAATTTCTCAGGCCAGTGCTTCGATTCGATTCAACAAGTCTTTCTTGCTTGTGACTCCGGTAACTTGATCGCGTAATTGGCCGTTCTTGAAAAAGAGCAAAGCCGGAATCGCGCGAATATTGTACTTGAGCGAAAGGCTCTGGTTCTCGTCTACGTTAACTTTTGCGACCTTCACTGCGTCCGCTTTTTCGCGCGCAATCTCATCGAGCAGCGGTGCGATCATTTTGCAGGGACCACACCATTCCGCCCAAAAATCGACGATCACAGGTTTGCCGTCCTGTGTCACTTCACGGTCAAAATTGGATTCATCGAGCTTAATAACAGAGGAATTATCCATAGGTTTAAGAAAGATAAGTCCAAATCTGAATAATCAAAATCACGGCGGAAACACCAAGCAGCAGCCACAACATCGGCATTGGATTTTTCTCCTCTGCCGCCATAGCGATTGAAGGATTCCGCGGTGCCGCCTCGGGCATGGTGACAAGCGGTTGAGTCTTTCTCATCTGAACCGTGGGAAGGGGGATGCGAACTGTCTCTTTGATCGGCTCCGACGACGGCAGATCTGGTGCAGGCATGACCGCGGCGTTTAACGGCACCGGTGGAGGTTGTGGCGGCTGGAAGAATTGCGGGGGACCTCCTTCCCGAACAGCAGGTTGCGGTTCAGTTAAAATGTGAACAGGCGGTTCACGTAGCGGCAACTGAATTCGCACTGTGTCGCGCGATTTCGTATTTGGCTCTGGAGGCTTTTCCGCAACCTCAGGAGCTACGGAAATGCGGGTCGTTTCTTTTTTCGGTTCGTTTGGTTCGGTCATCTAGCAAAATACGTACGAAGGAAGTTTGCTCAGGAAAAAGACTGCTGTCACGTGTTAAGTACCGTTTGCCAAAGAATCCCCTTGGTAAGCAGTCGACTCAGGCCAGCAGATCGTAGCCGCGGCTTCCCACGATCGTTCGCCGAACAAACTCGCCGACGGGAGCCTCTTTCGCCAAAATGACGCGCGCATCAACATCCGGGGCATCGGCTTCGCTCCGCGCAACATGCGGCTGATCCACCAATAATTTCAATTCTCTGCCGGCTTTTTCACGAGCAGTTTCATGCGCGATTTCGCGCTGAATCGACATCGCCATTCGGTAGCGCGCGTTCTTAATTTTTACGGGAATCTGGTCTGGCATTTTCGCAGCGCGCGAGCCTTCCTCCTGTGAATATTTGAATATTCCGAGGCGCTCGAACCGGATGCGCCGGATGAAGTCGAGAAGATTGGTGAATTCCTTGTCGGTTTCGCCGGGAAATCCGACGATGAAAGTCGTACGCAACGAGACGCCCGTAATTCCGCCGCGCAGTCTTTGAATCAAATCTTCGATGTGTTGACGCGACGTTTCCCGCCGCATGCGTCCCAACATCGAGTCGTCGATATGTTGCAGGGGAATATCGATGTATCGCGCAACCTTGTCGCATTGCGCAATGGTTTCAATGAGTTCATCGCTCCAATGCGCCGGGTGCGTATAAAGCAGGCGCACCCAGAAGTCCCCCTCGATTTCCTGGATTTGGCGAAGAAGGCCGGCAAGGGATGGGCCGCGTGTCGAGTCCACTGGTTGACGCGGCCCGGCCTTCGCCGTCCACAGATCCATCCCATAATAGGTCGTGTCCTGGCTGATCAAATTGATCTCGCGAACGCCTTCGCTAACGAGTCCCCGAATTTCGGGCAGCACCGATTGTGGCGTGCGACTGCGGTGTTTGCCGCGCATCTGTGGAATCACGCAAAAACTGCACGGATGATTGCAGCCCTCGGCAATCTTTACGTAGGCGGAATGCGCGGGTGTAAGCCTGAAGCGCGGCGTATCGTAATCTGGAATGTAAGTGGGCCGCGCTTCTGCAAATGCAAGATCGAGATCGTTATTTGTCGCATGGGATTTATGTGACGCATGCGACTGATCTATCACCATTTTCTCCACAATTTCACCAAGCCGCGCGACCTGATCCAAACCGATGAATGCGTCGACTTCGGGCATTTCTTCTCGCAGTTCGCGCGCAAACCGTTGCGACATGCAGCCGCTGATGATGAGTTTTTGATCGGATCGCTTGTTCAAGCCGCGCTGCTGGTGCGCCTCCAGAATCGCTTCGATTGACTCCTCCTTGGCTGAATCAATGAACGCACAGGTGTTAACGACCAGGACGTCCGCGTCCTCAGCGCGCGAAGTGATTTCCATACCACGCCGTAACACGCTGCCAAGCATGATCTCCGCGTCGACGAGGTTCTTCGCGCAGCCAAGGCTGATCATGCCGACCTTGGTGCCGTGCGCTGGCACGCGTTTTGCCTCTTCCTCACATTGCCCGCGAGAACTTGCAGCCGACACGGCTGCCACTACAGGTGGCGAATTCATGATCGGTGTCAGTTAATCGTCACGTCCTGGTCGCCGTCTTCCAACGCCTTTCCATTCTTTGTGATCTGGACAGCGTCAGGATCGAGGACGCGAATCGAGACATGTTTCCCGCGAAATTCCACAGGCCCATCTGCCGGAGAAAGCCACCGTTCGAAGGCGGGACTTCCGCCTGTATCGCCAACAGTCACCTTTACATAGGTTCTTTTAAGGGGTCGAATGGCAACCCGATTTTGCTCGCCAGACTCCGAAGGAGATGAATTCGTCTGCGCCGGTGCCGGCGCCAGGTCCTCCGGGCGAACAGGCTTGGCCTTCCGCACCTCTGGCTCACTCGTGGCTGCCGGACCTGCGGCAACCGCTTTTCGCACAACTGTCGGACCAACCGAAGCGGATGGTGCGACCGTTGGGGCGGATGCAATAGCTCCCGGTGACGCTTCGGTTGCGCCCGGTTGTCCGGCCTTGGGGCTTGGAACCGGAGACGCACTCGGTGACACCTGTGCAGTGGAGTCCGCTTGTCCAGGCGCAAGCCGCCGCACGTTGAGGATCAACTTCATTACGGAGAAGCCGATTACCAACACGAGCACGCCGAAGATGAGTGGCATTGGCGAGATACGTTCGTGGCTGGTTGTCGCGGGACGACGGCGTCGAATGACCGGCGCACTAACTGGTTTTTGAGGGCTATTTTCCTGGAGATAAGAGTACCCATCGACTGTCACGCGTTCGGAATCTTCAAACGCGTCCAGATATGGCGTGACGTCGACATCCAAAAATTTGCCGTAGATGAGAAGAAAACCTTTTGCGTATGCAAGGCTGGGGAACTGGGAAAAATCGTCTGCCTCAATCTCTGCCAGCCGCGCGGGACGAATCTTTGTCATCCGGGCTGCTTCGTCGAGCGTAAGGTTCCTCGCGAGCCTCGCTTCCTGAAATTTTTTACCAAGCCCTTCTATCGTCATTGCGCAGAAAATAGCGGCTAAACGGCAGCATCAAGATCGACCAGAATCTCGCGTGGTTTGGCGCCTTCGCCGGGACCTAAAATACCGCGCTGCTCCAGAATATCAACGATTCGCGCAGCGCGCGTATAGCCGAGTCGCAGGCGGCGCTGAAGCAGCGAAGTGGAGGCGCGTTTTTCCTGGCGAATGATCTCCAGGCATTTCTCGACCAGCTCTTCGTCTTCATCTGTCACATCTTCCTCAGGCGTCGCGGCGGATTGTAGCTTCTCGTGCATTGCCGTATCAAAAGCCGGCGGGCTTTGCGCGGAAACAAATTCGACCAGCCGATGAATCTCATCATCCGTAACAAGAACGCCCTGTGCGCGAATGAGGCGCGAAGCGCTCGGCGGCAGATAAAGCATATCGCCCTGCCCGAGCAATCGATCGGCTCCGTTTTCATCCAGAATCACGCGACTGTCGATCTTGGAAGCGACCTGAAATGCGATCCGGCTCGGAATATTCGCCTTGATCACGCCGGTGATGACGTCTGCGCGGGGAGTTTGCGTTGCCACGATAATGTGAATACCGGCCGCGCGAGCCATTTGTGTGATGCGCGCAATGCCACTCTCAACGTCTGCAGGTGCGGTTTGCATCAAATCCGCCAACTCATCGATGATGACGACCACATATGGCATCTTGTCAGGAATTTGCAGCTCATCTTCACGCGGAACCTTGATCTCGCTGGAAGGGCGAGCTCCCGCGAGCCCAGCGTCGCTGGCGCTCTGCCCTCCATCGGCATCCTCTTCGTCGGAGTTTTTCTTTTTCTTCGGTCGCACGTTGAAACCCACGATGTTGCGCACGCCAACACGCGCAAAAATTTTGTAACGACGCTCCATCTCATCGATCAGCCAGCGCAAGGCGAGCATCACTTTTTTTGGATCAACCACTATCGGGAACGCAAGATGCGGCAGCGAACTATACGCCTGAAGTTCGACCATTTTCGGGTCAACGACCACCAGACGCAGCTCTTCAGGGGTGAAACGAAAGAGCATGCTGGCGATCAGGGCATTGATACAAACACTCTTCCCACTGCCAGTGGTACCGGCGACCAACAGATGCGGCATTTGCGCGAGGTCGGCAATGATCGTTTTACCGTAAACATCTTTGCCTAAAGCGAGCGGAATTTTGGCGTGTCCCTTTGCCTCTTCCCAGTCGGATGACTGCAAAAGTTCACGCAGTTTTACTGTCACTTTTCGGCTGTTCGCCAGTTCGATGCCCACCGTGTCTTTTCCGGGGATCGGCGCGAGGATATTGATGCGTTCAGCGCGCGTGGCTCGAGCGAGGTCCCGCTCAAGGCTTACAATCTTGTCCACACGAACGCCTTTGGCCGGATAGACTTCGTAGCGGGTAATAGTCGGTCCCTTTGTGATATCACCCGCCGCTACGGCGATCCCGAATTGGCCCAAAGTCTCAATCAAAACTCGCTGGACGTCTTCCAGCTCCGAAGGATCAGCGGTGCCACGTCCCTCCAGGCTATGCTCGTCCAGCAAATCCATCCCAGGCAGGACGTAGTTTTCCGATATCCAAGCTGGAGTCATCACACTCGGCGCCGATCGCGCTTTCTGTTCATTGGCGCGCAATTCAGCGAGAGATGGTTTTCTTCGGGTCTCCTGTTCGCTCGGTAACGCCGTTGTATCGACCACCTTCGGTTTCGGCCGATTTGCCAGTTCCTCTGGCAAAATCATTGACCCAGCTAACTCGGCCGCGGGTACGCCTTTCTTTTTTAGCTGTTTTTCAAGTAATCGCCGTTGCCTGGCCAGTTGCTGCTCACTAATCTCCAGTTTTCCCTTCAGATCCGATCTGCGCAGCCTGCGGCGCAATAGCCACTCCCCCAGCCTTACGTTCGTACGCCGCATAAGGGCAACCGTTTCGCGAACAAGATGAATTGGACGCACTCCTGTGACCAGGATCAGTGTGGTCACATAAATTCCGGTCAGCAGGAGAAGCGTACCGAGCGGGCCAACAGCGTTGCGGAGTAATCCACGGTGCTGATCGGCGAAAGCGTACCCGATCCAACCGCCCGGCCCCTGGATGTTGAAGGCGCCGTGCCACCCCTGCAAATGATACGGCTGCACATGGAGCAAACAGGCACCAGATATGACAAACAGAACGATCCAGGCCAACCGCGGCGCGAACCGCAAAGCGGGATAAAACAGTTTTGCGGCACCGAAACCCAGCAGGATTGCGGCCAAAAGGTACGCCGCCGCTCCAATGAATTGATAGCAAATTCCTGCGATAATCGCGCCCACTGGCCCGATGAAATTCTGCGCTGGACGATTCGCCGGCGAAATATGGCTGAACCAAACCCAGGAGGGCACATCCTTCGGCGTGTAGGAAATCAGCGCAAAAAACAGCAGGGTTCCTGAGAATAGCAGAACGAGAGCGAAGACTTCGTTCCACGCGCTGTGTCTGTCTGTGCGAGCCACCGCGTCTGATAGTAATCCCGCGGCAGCGTCTTTCAATCTTTTGTACAGACACTCGCCGCGGCGAGCGCGTGGGCGTTGGACACAAACGCCGCTACAACTGTCGTTGATCGCAATCGAAATGCCGAGGAATCACGCGCTTTCGGCTTGCAGGTTACCAGCGAGGCTGATAACTGTGCCAGCGCATTATGGCTCTTTTCCTTCGCTGCGGCGTCAGTGCTGTTGCGCTTTGCACGCTGCTGTTTTGCATATCGTGCGAAAAACATCCGCTCGGCCAGATGCCGGAAGTCCAGCGGGAGCAGCCCGATCCGGCAACGAGGGTCTGGTCCGAAGAAAGCAAAATCGAGTCTGAAAAATCGGCATCCTCGCCGGCCCCGGCGGAAGCTGTTCCGCACGAAGATCGTTAGGCAAGGGAGATCATATGGCCAAACACAAATACGCAACCTCGCCCCCAAACTTAACGGGCATGCCCCCGGGCGTACCGTACATCATTGGCAACGAAGCGGCCGAGCGTTTTTCCTATTACGGCATGAAGTCGGTCCTGACCGTTTTCATGGCGCATTACATTTTGAATCAGTCTGGTGTGCTCGCGCCGATGAGTTCGAACGAGGCGTACATGTATACGCATTACTTCGTTTTCGGCGTTTACTTTCTTCCGATTCTCGGCGCGGTCATCGCCGACGGCTGGCTGGGCAAATATTGGACCATCCTCTCGCTGTCTCTTGTCTACTGCCTGGGCAATCTCACGCTCGCGTGCATGGCCACTTCCTGGGGGATTGCAATTGGGCAGCGAGCGATGCTGGCGGTCGGACTGTTTCTGATTTGCCTCGGGGCAGGCGGCATTAAACCGTGTGTGTCGGCGAACGTTGGCGATCAATTTGGCGAATCGAACCAACATCTCCTGTCGAAAATGTTTGGCTGGTTCTATTTCTCGATTAACGCCGGCTCTTTCATTTCTTCGCTTCTTTGTCCCTGGCTTCTCAGTAATCCGAAGTATGGACCGGGATGGGCATTTGGAATCCCTGGAATCGCGATGTTGATCGCAACTTTGTTTTTCTGGGGCGGTCGCAGGAAAATGGTGCATGTGCCTCCGGCTGGACTTGGTTATCTGCGCGAAACATTCAGCAAGGACGGCCTCGTCACGCTCGCCCGAATCGCAATGGTTTACGTTTTCATTTTGGTTTTTTGGGCCTTGTGGGGAATGAGCAACGGCGCCGAATGGACGTTGCAAGCTGAGAAAATGGATCTGCACGTGTCCTGGCTGCCGTGGATCAACATTAGCTTTTCGCCATTTCACGTTTCAGCGGGGTGGGGTTTGGATCTGCTGGCCGCGCAGGTGCAAACCGCAAACCCTATTTTAATCCTGATTTTTATCCCCTTAGTGAATTATGTGATCTACCCGTTGATTAACTCTGTCTTCACGCTCACGCCGTTGCGAAAAATCGGAATAGGCCTCTTCATTACCGCCCTGTCTTTTGTTGTTATCGTTTGGATCCAGGGGCAAATCGATGCAGGGGTAAGACCGCACATCAATTCGCAATTCCTAGCCTACATTATTCTCACGCTCGGTGAAGCGATGGTATCGATCACTGGTTTGGAGTTTTCCTACACCCAGGCGCCGAACACGATGAAGAGTTCCGTGATGGCGCTGTGGCTTCTCACTGTCGCCTCAGGTGAACTCTTCGTCGGACTCGTCAATAAATGGATTTTGGGCGCAGGCGCCGTGCATAAGATCAGCGACTATCAGTACTTTACCTTCTTCACCTGGTTGATGTTTGGAGCCGCGGTCGTCTTCGTCATCGTCGCCTGTTTCTATAAGGGCCGCACTTACCTTCAAACGCAGCAACCCACTCTGGATGAGATCGCGACGGAGCCGATTCTTCACGGCGGCACGCCGAGCTGAATTCGATGAGAATCACCATCGCAGCTGCGTTCTTGTTGTCGTCGTCGATCCTCAGCGTATTTGGGACTCCACAGGACGACGCGTTTCAAAAAATAGCGAACGACTATATCGAGCAATATTTGCGGGCTAATCCGGAGGACGCAACGGAGCTCGGGGACCATCGGTTTGACGGTCAACTGACTAATTACTCACTCGAAGCGCGGGCGAAAGAACTCACAACGCAAAAAGAATTTCGCGACAAGTTGAGTGCCATCGATGGATCGCAGCTCACCGGTGCGAACAATATCGATTTTCGCATCCTCAAGGAGAACATCGATTACGAAATCTTCCGGGGTGAAGAGCTGAAAGATCCGGAATGGAATCCCCTCGTTTATATGCAGAGCCTGGCCAACAGCCTTTATTTGTTGGTCGCGCGCGATTTCGCGCCGCCGGAACAACGGATTCCAAATCTGCGCCGGCGCATGGAAGGAATTCCGCGCGTGATCGCTCAAGCAAAAGCCAATTTGCAACACCCGCCGCGCGTTCACACGGAAACAGCGGTTGAACAAACGCAAGGCGCAATCAATCTCGTGCGTGAAGGCCTTGCCCCCCTTTTTGATGGCGCACCGCAAATGAAGAAGGATCTGGCACCCTTACAGGAAAAAACCGCCGCCGCTCTCGAGGATTACAAAAAGTGGCTTCAAAACGATCTGCTGCCCCGCTCCGATGGCAATTTCCGTCTCGGCGCGGAAAAGTTTCGGAAAAAGCTGCGCTTCGCGCTCGCTTCGGACTTGTCGATGGAAGAAATCATGAAGCGTGCGCAAGCCGACCTGAAACAGACCCAAACCGCCATCTACGAAACTGCGCTGCCGCTCTACAAAAAATATTTTCCCAACGCAGACTCGGCAACACTCGGCGACAAGCATAAGGTAACGGCGGCAGTACTCGACAAACTTGCAGAACAACATCCCGACGACGCCACCGTAGTTGGTTATGCGAAGGACATCGTTGGGGAAGCAAACGATTTCGTCAGGTTGCACAATCTCGTTACTATTCCCAACACGCCGTTGGACGTGATCGCAATGCCCGAATTTAAACGCGGCGTGGCCATTGCGTACTGCGATTCTCCCGGTCCCCTCGATAAAACCGGAAAAACTTTTTTTGCCGTTGCGCCGACGCCAAAAGACTGGTCAAAGGAGCGCAAGGAATCGTTCTTTCGCGAATACAACAATTATATGATTCGCGATCTGACCGTGCATGAGGCGATGCCCGGCCATTTCTTGCAGCTCGCTCATGCAAACGAATTCCGCGCCCCCACCCTGGTCCGCGCTATCTTTCGCAGCGGCACATTTATCGAAGGGTGGGCCGTTTACTGCGAACAAATGATGGCGGAGCAGGGCTATGCCGGACCGGAAGTGAAAATGCAGCAGTTGAAAATGCGATTGCGCGCCATTGCCAATGCTATTCTCGATCAAAGCATTCACGCCGGGAACATGACCGAGAAGGAAGCGATGGATTTGATGATGAAAGAAACTTTCCAACAGGAAGGCGAAGCGGTTGCGAAATGGAAACGCGCACGGCTCACCTCGGCGCAACTCTCGACTTATTTCGTGGGCGCCACTGAGCATCTCGATCTGCGCGCAGCAGACGAGAAGAAACTAGGCAAGGATTTCGATCTCAAGAAATACAACGATCAGGTGATCTCGTACGGCAGCCCGCCGGTAAAATACGTTCGCGAACTGATAGGATTGTAGGTGGGACGCGTTGTCCTCGACGCGTTAGCAAGGGAACCGCGCCTTCGGCGCCAAATTTTACCATCGTCTTCGGAGATGGCGATCCACCTTTTCTTCAGTGACAATCGAAGCAACATTTAACAATGCCCAACCTCGCCACGTGGATGCGTCCGAAGGATGAAAAATGGTTTCGCCCGTTTTTCGCGAAGCATCCTGACATCCATGTTTTTGACGCGCGCAACGGCGATGTTCCGATGGATCAAATGGACGGCCTGCTCCTGACCGGCGGCTCCGATATCACACCGGAGTTTCTGCGTCAGGAAAACGTCGATCCGAACTTGATCGACAAAGACGATCTTGATCCGAAGCGCGACCTTTGGGAGTTGGAGGCAATTTCAAAGGCGCTCAAGCGTGGGCTGCCGATTCTTGCGATTTGCAGAGGTATTCAGGTATTGAATGTCGCTTTGGGCGGCACTCTCAAGCTCGATATTCCGGGTCATAGGCTGCCACAACAAAAAGAGCAAGACATTCAACCATTGCGTTACGACGGCAAGGCGAAGCATCGATTCGAAAATGTAAACAGTTCACATCATCAGGCGATCGATCAGCTCGCAGACGGTTTCGAAGTCGAAGCATGGTCCGCTGATGATGATATCATCGAGCAAGTGCGCTTGCGCAATTATCCATTCGCTCTAGCGGTCCAATATCATCCCGAGCGTGGAAAAATCTACGATGCGCTCTTCGAGAATTTCTTCCACAAGGTCGAATCATTCCGAGCGGAGTCGAGGATCCGGTGAAGCGGCCTTGAGATTTCGCCACGGGATGTCTCGACTCCACCCGAGATGACTGAGGCGCATCAGGATGCCGACTCTCCAAAGACAATCGCGATCGCTTCCTACTTGCCGCGGTAGACGCAGCGCGCGGTCGGTGTTTCGTGCACCACGATTTCGCAAAGACCAGGACATTGCGATTCCAATTTCTTCCAGAACCATTCAGCCATTTTTTCAATCGTCGGGTTCTCCAAGCCTTCGATGTCATTGAGATAGGCGTGATCCAACAGTTTCATCAACGGTTTCATTGCGTCGCTGATTCTGGCGTGATCGTAAACCCACCCGGCCTTTGGATCGACATCGCCCTCCACTGAGACTTCCACCTTGAAGCTGTGGCCATGGACGCCACGGCATTTATGGCCCTCCGGCGCATTAGGCAAAGTCTGCGCTGCTTCAAACATGAAATCTTTCGTTAAGCAAGCGCGCATAATCGTTCAAAATACCACTGCTCTTACCGTGTCATCCAGAACGAAGAGCGGGACCTCTCACAGGGCAGAAGTAAATTGTGAGGCGTCTCTGTGAGACGCTGGCGCTGATAACCGGCGGCCGGCACAGCCGCCCTACATAGTCTGCCCCCGTAGCATTCAGACTCCGCGCTGTGTCGGGCTCCAGATGAATTTGTGCATCTGAAGTTGAAATCGGACGTTGAGTTTGTCCGCTAAAATCCATTCGACAATCTCACGAGGATCGATCCGTCCAAAGATCGGCGAAAACAGCACGGCGTGACAGCGCGAAGAAAGATCGTAGCGTTGCACCTTGTCGCGCGACCATTCGTAATCTTCGCGCGAGCCCATCACAAATTTCACTTCGTCGCGCGAAGTGAGACGATCAATATTCGACCAGAGATTTTTGTCCGCTTCACCGCTGCCCGGCGTTTTTAAATCCATTATCCGATGAACGCGTGGATCGACGTTCGAGATATCGTGCGCGCCACTTGTCTCGAGCAACACCGTGGAGCCCGCATCGCACAACGTGGACATCAAGACCAGCACATTTTTCTGCAATAACGGTTCGCCGCCAGTAATCTCCACCAGAGGGCAATGAAACGCCTGGACCGCTTCGACGATCTCTTGCAGTGCTTGTTTTTTCCCTTCGTAAAACGCGTACTCCGTATCGCAATAATTGCAGCGCAGATCGCAGAACGTCAGCCGCACGAACACACAGGGTTGTCCTACCCAAGTGCTTTCGCCCTGAATTGAGTGATAGATCTCGTTAATCGTCAGCGTCTTTTCGCGCTCGGCCGTCACGTTAACAACGTCTTACGCGAAGAAT
>DASSFL010000136.1:0-1803 GCA_035694525.1 Candidatus Udaeobacter sp.
GCTTTTGCGAAAATTGAAATTTGCGCGTAGCCGTTATCCTCTTCACTCTTTCCCGGCTCCGCCTCCTGTGCGAAGGCAGAAAAAACACCTATCAAGAGACAGGCCAACGACGGCAAAATCATGAAGCGCCTCATACTTCGAACCCCAGCTTGAAAAACAGGCTCACCATCGCTCACGGGAAATTTTTGGCAACACCCAACGCAAACTGTTGTCTTAACTTGCGCGCCAATGAAAACGGTCTTTAGCGTTAAAGCTTTCGCGTTCGTCGTTTTCCTCTCCGCGCTCTGTCTCTTTCGAGGTTTCGCTTCGGAAGCCGAAGATGGCGAGTATGAGGCCGTCGCTGAGGAATACATTAAAGGTTACTTGAGCGCTCACCCGCTTGAGGGCACCGCTCTCGGGCTTCATGATTACGACGGCAAAATCACCGATTACAGTCGCCTCGCGCTCGATGCCGAGCTTTCCCGGTTACGGCGTTTCGACGATCGGCTGAGCAAGTTCGATTCGGGCAAGCTGAGTCCCCGCCAATCCATCGATCTGCGAATCCTCCAGGCTGCCGTGAAGAAAGACCTCTTTGAAATGCAAGATATGTCGGTGTTCGAGAGAAACCCCATGGTTTATGCCCGTGCAGGGGACGTGAATGTCTATATCAAGAGGAATTTCGCGCCGCTCGAGGATCGCGTTCGCAGCTTGGCTGCAATCGAATCGCAAATCCCGAATATCCTCATCGCCGCGAGGACAAACCTCAATGACGTCCTTCCAAAGCCGTACGTTGAGCTCGCCATTCAGATCGCGAAAGGTTCCGCAGATTTCCTGAAAAAAGACCTCGTTGCCGCTGTCGGTAACCTCAAGGACGAACAGCTTCGCGTTGCCTTTCACGAGGCCAACCGCAAAGCCGCAAATGCGCTCAACGATTATGCCGCGTGGCTGGAGCGGGAGAAACTTCCGAAAGCCTCCATGGATTTCGCGTTGGGCGAAGAAAAATTCAGGCGCTTCCTGGCGCAGACAGAATTCGTCGATCTTCCGCCGCAAAAAATCCTTGAGATCGGCCTGGAGCAATTAAAAGCGGAACAAACGGCGTTCGCCGAAGCGGCAAAAAAAATCGATCCGAACAAGTCTCCAATCGAAGTTTTCAAGCAAATTCAAAGCGAACATCCCACGCCGCAAAATCTCATCCCGGATGTGGCCAAAGATCTGGATAAAATTCGCAAATACGTCTTGAGCCGTCGTTTGGTCGGCATCCCATCTGATGTCCGAGCGAAGGTCAAAGAGACCCCGCAATACCAGCGCGCTACCTCTTTCGCATCGATGGATACGCCGGGTCCATTCGAGAAACACGCCAATGAGGCGTATTACTACGTCACGCCTACGGAGAACGACTGGCCGGAGAAACAAAAAGAGGAATGGCTCACGGCCTTTAATTATTACACTTCCGACGTTGTCTCGATTCACGAAGCTTACCCAGGTCATTATGTACAGTTCCTGCACCTGAACGCATCGCCGGCGAGCAAGGTGGAAAAAATCTTCGGCAGCTACGCCTTCGTCGAAGGATGGGCGCATTACTGCGAAAAAATGATGCTCGACGAAGGCTACGGCAATTCCACCAACTCGACTCCCAGCGAAGACGAGGTGAAACGCGCGGCCAAATATCGCATGGCACAGGCCGACGAAGCGCTGCTTCGTCTATGCAGATTATGTGTGTCGATCAAGATGCACACGCAGAAGATGTCGCTCGACGAGGCAACCAAATTCTTTCGGGAAAACTGTTATTACGAGGAAAAGCCGGCACGCCAGGAAGCAATGCGC
>DASSFL010000137.1:0-2426 GCA_035694525.1 Candidatus Udaeobacter sp.
TAGGCGCCGCGCTTGATCGGCTTGGTCGCGAATAGACCAAGCCCGGCGGCCAATCCGGTAAGAGCGCGAAGGCATTTACTTGCCAATAACCGGAAATGTCTGCACTGTCACTGCAACGTTGATGAGCGAGAGATTGGTTGCTGTGACTAGAACCTATCTCAAAATCGCTTGAAGAGGATTATCAAGCAAGCGAGTTGAACGAAGCCGAGGAAGTTTTGTGGGTAATACTCCCATCGGACGAGGATGCGACGCTGCCATTGAACCCATGCGAAGAAGCGCTCGACCACCCATCGCCTTGCGTATCGCCGCAGGCGGCGTCCATCTTGGGTGGCAGGCCTGCTGCGGTTGGATCGGTGCGGTGCGATCATCTCGATGCCGTCTCGACGCAACTCCTCATCCAACGGATCGCTGTCGTAGGCGCGATCTCCAATCAGATTTTCGGGCTTGGCTTCGATCATGTAGAAATCGAAGCACAATTGAACCAAGCGGACTTCGTGATGGTTCGCTGCATGCGTACTGACCGAGAGCGGCAAACCATGACGATCTACAATCGCCATGATTTTCAGGCCTTTTCCTCGTTTCGTCAGGCCGATGTCCGCGCCACCGCCCTTCGCCATTGCAAAGGTCGCGTCGATAAAGCTCTCTTCTTCGTCCAGCACGCCACGCGCGCGAAGTTCGTTGGCGATGTCAGTCAGGACTCGGCGCAGAACCTCGCTCTGACACCAAGTCTGAAACCGGCGATGCACCGTTTTGTAATTCGGATAACACTGCGGCAGCATGTGCCACTGCGCCCCGGTGTTCAAAATCCACAACGTCGCTTCAAGGATTTTCCGCGACGGAACCGGCTTCCGACCAGGGCGCCCCTCAGAAATGTTCTCTTCCGGAAAATGATGCCGGATACGCTCCCAATCCGAATCGTGCAGGCGAATCATCCAACACTTATAGCCCGTCCCCGACCACTAGCAATTTTGAGATAGGTTCTTCTGTAACGGGCCTCGAGTTGTCAATCCCTCTTGCGTCATCCAGTCGCCGAAGTCTCGCTTCTGTCCGGGGTCGGCACGTGGCCGCCACCTGATGGGGTTTGAATGTGGATGAGGCCGGCCAATCTAGTAAGCGTGGTCGCAATGCCACTGAACCTATCCCGGTCTGACCTCGCCCATCGTCCCGGCGACGGGACCTCGCTTCGAGAAGGCCTGATGTCGTGACCTTCGCCGAAACTGTGAGCTCCTCTTCTTAAGCCGCGGCGTGCATGCAACCGTTCGCTTTTTCGAAATCGAAAATACTGGTGCTAACCCACATGCGGTGCAGGACGACCGCGAGCTTGCGGGCGAGCGCTACCTTCGCCTTCTTCATGCCGGCGCGCTTGGCGAGTCGCATCGCCCAGCTCTTGAGCGCGCCGCCGTGGATCGGCCGCGTCAAGATGATATGAGCGGCCTCATAGAGAACGGCGCGCACCGAACTGTCACCTATTTTGCTAATCCGACCGCTGATGTCGGTTTCGCCTGACTGATACTTCTTCGGCGTTAGCCCGAAATGCGCCCCCACCCGCTTCGATGAGGTGAAACGCTTCGGGTCGTCGATCGCGGAAACGTACGTGAGCGCTACCAGTGGGCCAACCCCCGGCGCCGACATCAACAGTCGAACCCGCGCGTCGGCGCGACTGATCTGTCGCACGTTTTTCTCCAGGTTCTTGAACGCGCACAGCGCCGCCGCATGCGTCGAAAGCAGTGCTTCTGCTACCATTTCCAGGCTCGGATGGCCGGCCGCCAGATGATTGATACGCGCTGCAAAGCTGCGCGAGGTCGTCGGCCCCACCTTGAGCCCGAAACCGCGCAGAATGCCGCGCAAGCTCATCTCGATGTCGTAGAGCTTCGACTGCACAAGCTTGCGCGCAGTGAGCAGCGCACGCACCTCCTGGGCAGCCATCGACTTACAGTGCACTGGCCGGAACCAGCCCAGCCGCATCAGCTGTGCCAGCCCGCGCGCGTCATTGCGGTCCGTTTTCACTGGCATCGCCGACAGCGCTGCCTTCACGTGCCGCGTCTCCAGCAGCTCCACCGGCAGCTCGCACTCCCGTAACGCCCCATACAGCCATTGCGACAGCGGGCCTGCTTCCAGCCCGATCCGCTCCACCCTCACACCGAACGATTGGATACAGTGGATCAGAGCCACCGGCTCGCTCGCCACCTTGACCTCGCGGACGATCTTCCCGCTCTCGTCAACCACGCATACGCTGGAGCTATTCAAAGACACATCAATTCCTGCATAATGCTTCATGGTCGTCCCTCGATGATGCTTGGAGCGAGCAAGCCTCGACTCCGGTCAATGACACCATCAATTTGAGGGACGGCCGCCATTGCGCAAGAAGCCATCGCGCTGTGGCAAGCGAGCGGCTTGCGTCGCGGCCGGCCCGTTACCCCATCTAG
>DASSFL010000138.1:0-63741 GCA_035694525.1 Candidatus Udaeobacter sp.
CGAAACGCATGCTGCATCAAAGACGCGAATAGCACCGAGTTTGACAAAAACACAAAAGAACCGGTGATCTCGTTGCTGGAAGAACAGCGAGGCGTCAAGAACAAGGGTGCCAGCATGCGTCTGGGCACATGGCCGACGAAAATCGCCAAAGGCACGCTCGCCGAGAAAATTTACGGCAGTGCCGAAGTGATGGAGCGCCACCGTCACAGATACGAGTTCAACATGAAATATCGCGACCAGATGAATGAAAGAGGCTTCGTCATTTCCGGTACATCACCGGATGGAACGCTGGCCGAGCTGATCGAGCTTCGCGATCATCCCTATTTCGTTGGTTGCCAATATCACCCTGAATTCCAAAGCAAGCCGAACAAACCGCACCCGCTTTTCAAAGGATTCATTCAGGCGTGTCTAGAATATCAGAGTTGTGCGACGCGCGCTCCAGGCGATCGAGAATCGCCGCGCCGAGTCCCTGAGGAGGAACTCGTTCTGCAACAATAAGATCGACATCAAGCTCGTCGAGCTCGCGCAAACAACGAAATAAATTCGCAGCGGCTTCGCGTGGTTCTTGTGATTCGCTTAAGTGGCGCGCCGCGACAAAACGGTCGGCGTTTTCAATCGGGTTCCACGCCAACAACGCGCAACGCTGGTTTGCTTTCACCGAAAAATAATTTGCGTTGTTGATCAGACGAAGCGGAGTTTTCGGTGCGTAGTGCGATGGTAACTGCCCGGGCGCGGTAATTCTCTTCGGCGCCGTAACGATGTCGATCTTGCCAAACCCAGCGAGTTGTTCCGCAGTTACTGGACCGCGGCGCAGGATATCGATCTTACCGTCATGCACGGCGATAATCGTCGATTCAATACCGTGCGTCGTCGGGCCGGCATCAATGATCAGTGGGATGCGTCCGCCAAGTTCGTCAAAAACGTCCTGGGCAGTGGTGGGGCTGATCCGGCCGAACTGATTTGCGCTTGGCGCGGCAAGCGGTTTCTCGAACGCGGAAATGATTTCAGCGAAAACCGGATGTGAACTCATTCGCACGGCGACTGTGTCGAGCCCTGCGGTGACGATCTCAGGAACAATCGGCTGCCGATCCAGGACGAGCGTAAGCGGCCCAGGCCAGAATTGCGCGATGAGTTTTTTGACGTGCGCGCGAGAGCGATTATCGATCTTCGCAACGCGCTTGAGCCAGTCTTCGCCAGGTAAATGCACAATCAGCGGGTCGAAACGCGGTCGCTCTTTCGCTTCGAAAATTTTTGAGACCGCAACAGGATTGAGCGCATCAGCCGCGAGTCCGTACACGGTTTCAGTTGGAAGCGCTACCACTTCGCCTTTGCGCAGGAGCTCAACCGCCGCAGCTGTGGCGCGGGCTTCCAGCGCGCTGCGATCGGCAGGATGCCGATGCGACGAGCGGCAATCATGGATCGCCGCTACAATCTCGGTTTTCACGTTGGCAACTTCGCGGCCAGCACGCTTTCGCTCTGTTTCTTGCGAAATGCTTCCAATTTTTGCCGAATCGCTTCGTCAGAAGTAGCCAGAATAGCGCCAGCGAGGAGGGCAGCGTTTTTGGCGCCGGCTTCGCCTATAGCCAGTGTGCCCACCGGGATCCCACCAGGCATTTGTGCAGTCGAAAGAAGCGAATCGAGTCCCTGCAACTTCGATTGAATTGGCACTCCTAAAACAGGGAGCCACGTGTGTGCGGCGATAACTCCGGCCAAATGGGCCGCACCACCTGCGCCGGCGATGACGACGCGCAACCCACGCGCTGCCGCATTGCGCGCGAACTCCGCGGTCGCGTCCGGTGTTCGATGTGCGGAGAGAACGCGCGCCTCGTTAGGCACGCCCAGCTCATGGAGCGTCTCGACGGCATGACGCATCGTTTCCCAATCGGATTTACTGCCCATGATCACAGCAACTAACGGCTTCAACTCAGGCATGGGCAGATTTTAGGGCCATTCTGCGAAACGCCAAGTGGCATTGGCATCCAGTCCCCCCACTAGACCGACTCGCCGGGGCGAGCCAGTGTCCCATCGGCAGAGATGCCGATACCACGGTTAATGCGATATTGCGCGTATGAATCGCCATGGCCGATCGATTGTCCTCGTCGGCATGATGGGAGCGGGTAAGTCCGCGGTTGGGCGTTGTTTGCAATGGCGAACAGGTTTTGCGCAATTTGATACAGATGAAATGGTGAGGTCGAAGTTTGGAATGCCGATTTCGGAAATTTTCTCGACGCACAGCGAAGATAAGTTCCGGGAAGCAGAGACGGAGGCCCTTCGAAATTTATCCCCCGATCAAGGTGCAATCATTGTGACTGGCGGCGGAATTGTATTGCGCGAGGAGAACATCGACCTTTTGAAACGATTTGGCGTAGTGGTGTGGCTGGAGGCGGATGAAAAAACGCTTTTCAAAAGAGCTTCACGCACCGGCGATCGACCGTTGTTGCAACGCAAAAATCCGAGAAAGGCGTTTACCCAAATGTTACGAAGACGCTTGCCACTGTATGCAAAGATTGCCGATGTCCGCATCGATACATCGGAGCTTACAGATGAAGAAGTCGCGATAGCAATTTTGAGTAAGTTCAAAACGTATCGTCCCAAATCAGCGCCGGTTACCGTGTGATGACCGAGACAGCTACATATTCAATTGATCGCGAGAGCTCGCCGCTGGAACTGAAACAACGACTGCTCTCATTTGTGCGCGAGATTGGTTTTGACTCGTGCCGCATCGCAGCCTGCAGCTCTCCGCCGCATGCAAACGAGTTTCGGCTTTGGCTGCATGACGAAGCACATGGCGAAATGAGTTACATGCAGCGTGGGGAAGAAAAGCGCTGCGACCCGGACAAGGTTTTGCCAGGCGCCAGGGCGATTGTTGTCTTGGCGCTGAATTATTTCCAGGGAAGCAGGAAAACAGGCGACACGCCTGCGGCTGCAGGCAAAATCGCGCGCTATGCCTGGGGCGATGACTATCATGACCTGATCGCAAGTAAGCTCGATAAGATCGACGAGTTTCTTCGCGAGTCCGGCGGGCGCCAGAAATGTTATGTCGATACTGGGCCGGTTTTGGAACGCGATTACGCAGCCCAAGCCGGAATCGGTTGGCATGGCAAGAGCACTATGCTAATCGACGAACACCTAGGGACCTGGTTCTTTCTCGCAGAGGTTTTGACGACTCTCGAACTGCCGTCCGATGAGCCCGTGCCAGATCGCTGTGGAACGTGCGAGCGCTGTATCAAAGCCTGCCCCACCGGTGCAATCACGGCCCCACATCGCCTGGATGCACGCCGCTGCATTTCTTATCTGACAATTGAACTTAAAAGTTCCATCCCGCTGGAGCTTCGACCGCTGATCGGAGACAGAATTTTCGGTTGCGACGATTGTCTTGATGCCTGCCCATGGAATCGTTTTGCCCAGGTATCGCGCGAAACAGCGTTCTTCGCGCATCCCTCAACAGTGGGCATACCGCTGCGCGATTATCTCAATTTGAGCGATGATAACTTCCGCGTGCTTTTTAGGAACTCGCCGATCAAACGGATCAAACGGCGCGGTTTTTTGCGGAACGTCTGCGTCGCATTGGGCAATGTTGGGAAGCCATCCGATTTACCCGCGCTTGAGCGCGCGGCAGGCGATCTCGAGCCGTTAATCGCGGAGCATGCGAAATGGGCGATTCAGCAGATTCGGTCTCGACACGAAATCAGTGGGGCCGCATTGGGAGACGAGGCCGGCCTCGTCCAGGGACACCGCAATTAATTGAATCCAAAGCCGTTCCTCGGCGCATCGTAGAATTGTTATGAACGGGATTTCGTTTGCAAGAGTCAAACAACCGACTAATTCTGACGTCTTCACCCCGAGAACCCCTCCTCCGATGCATCAAACCGTGAGCACACCTGCGCCCGCGCCTTTGACGGTGAAACAGCGTCGTGCCCGGCGTAAAAAGCAAATCATTTACGGATTGATCGCCCTGGTCGTGCTCTGGATCGTCGGTTCGATTATCTGGGGTAAACGGGAGAAACCGATTCCCGTCACAACGGAGACGGCGATTCGCAAAACCATCATGCAAACGGTTTCGGCAACCGGGAAAATACAACCTGAGATTGAAGTCAAGATTTCGCCTGAAGTTGCCGGCGAAATCACTGAATTGCCCGTCGATGACGGGATGCGAGTCAAAAAAGGCGACCTGCTGCTGAAAATTAAGCCTGACTCCTACAAGGCGCTTCTCGAACAACAAGAGGCGGCGATCAGCGCAGCGAAAGCGACCAATCTTCAGCAAAAAGCGACGATGATGAAGACGGAGCACGACCTCAAACGGGCCGAAGACTTGTTCAACAAAAAGCTGATCTCAGAGCAGGAATACAACGCGGGGCAAGCAGCCTATGACGTTGCCAAAAACACTTATGAAAGTTCGCTCCACGAAATCGAACGCGCGGAGGCAAGCTCGAGCCAGGCACGCGATCAACTCTCCAAGACCACGATTTATTCACCGCTGGACGGAACGATCACCATTTTAAACAGCAAACTCGGGGAACGTTTGGTTGCCACAGGGCAATTTGCCGGCACAGAAGTGATGCGCGTAGCCGACCTCACCCATATGCAGGCTATTGTCGATGTGAACGAGAATGATGTGGTGAACGTCAAGCTCGGCGACAAAGCCAGCGTGAAAATCGACGCTTACGGCGATCGCAAGTTTAAAGGCGTGGTGCAGCAGATCGCCAATACCGGAAAAACGACTGGCTCAGGCACGCAGGAGGAAGTAACAAATTTCGAGGTGAAAATTCGCATTGACGATCACGATGTGTCCTTGCGTCCTGCGCTCAGTTGTACCGCGGACATCCGAACCAACGAGGTCAAAGATGTCGTGGCCGTGCCGATGCAGGCCGTAACCATTCGCACGGGTGAGAGCAATTTGAGTCCAGAAGAAATCGAGAAGAAAAAGCAGAAGGTCGCGCAGCGGGACAAAGGCGACAACAACGCGGAGTTCGTCGACGGACATGCGGAAAAGGCGGCGCAGAAAGAAGAACGCGAAAAACTCGCCAAGGTCGTGTTCCTGAAAAAGGGCGGCAAGGCGGAGATGGTGAAAGTGACGACTGGCATTTCCGATGACACCTACACGGAAATCAAGAGTGGCATTCAGGCTGGCGACGAGGTGATCTCGGGGAGTTACAGCGCGATCAGCCGGAAGTTGAAGGAGGGAGCGAAGGTAGCCCTCGACAAAGAAGGAATGAAATAGTCTCGACGAGCGACTATCGAGGTTGCGATGGAAACTCGAAATTCAGTCAGACCGCTTGGCGGGGTCGTGATCGACATTGAAAACATCACCAAAGATTACGTCATGGGCGAGGAAGTTGTGCGTGCGCTGCGCGGCGTGACCTTGCAGATACGCCGCAACGAATACATCGCGATCATGGGGCCGAGCGGTAGCGGTAAATCGACGCTAATGAACATGCTCGGCTGCCTCGATACCCCCACTTCCGGCCGCTACGAATTCAGCGGCAAAAACGTTGCCGAAATGGATGACGACGAGCTCGCAGCCGTTCGCAATCGGGAGATTGGTTTCGTATTTCAAACGTTCAACCTGCTGCCAAGATCGACATCACTACGTAACGTCGAACTGCCGCTCATCTATGCAGGAATCGATCCCGAACGGCGCGAAGCGCGCGCGACCCAGGTGCTGGCAGATGTAGGCCTGGGCGATCGTATTCATCACAGACCCAATGAACTTTCCGGCGGCCAACGTCAGCGCGTGGCCATCGCGCGCGCTCTCGTGAACGGACCATCAATTATTCTAGCCGATGAGCCGACCGGTAATCTCGATTCCAAAACCGGTGATGAAATCATGGAGTTGTTGGAGAATTTATATCAGAGCGGCAACACAATTATCCTCGTCACGCATGAACGAGACATCGCCGCCCACGCGCGTCGCACGGTGCACTTGCGCGACGGACTCATCGAGATGGACCACGTGGGATTTATTCCCGAGCTCGACCTCCCGGTTGCAGGATAACCCCACATGAAACGCTTTCTCTACGAGCTGAGCGAAAGCTGGAAAATCGCCGCCGCGCAAATGCGCTCGAATCTGACACGTTCAACGCTCACGGCGCTCGGCGTTATTATCGGCATTATTGCCGTCACGTTGATGGGCACCGCCGTGAACGGGATATCCGTAGGTTTCGATAAAAGCATGGCCGTGCTCGGCGATGACGTTCTCTACGTTACGCAATGGCCGTGGAAGCCCGTGGACGATTGGTGGAATTACCGCGACCGCAAGAAAATCAAAACCGAATACGCAGAGACCTTGAACCGGATGATCGCGGCAACCCCGAACTCGAACCTGGTCGTCGCAGTACCGACATCGAATTTGACGCGATCCGTGAAATATGGCGGTAATCAGGTGGACAACGTCTTCGTTCTCGGGACAACGTCCGATTTCATCGTCACATCGACGATCGATTGCGCGGTGGGGCGATTTTTCAACGAACTCGAATCGCGCGGCGGCGCCAATGTTGTCGTGATCGGCTATGACGTAGCCGACGCGCTTTTCCCCTCCGAGAGCCCGATTGATAAATCGGTGCTGATTAACGGTCAGTTGTTCAAAGTCATTGGCGTAAACACGCGACAGGGCACCTTTCTCGGTTTGTTCAGTTGGGACTCAATGGTCGCGATGCCGCTCGGCGCGTTTAACAAATATTTCTCGGCCAAGAGCGAATCGGATGCGCGCGTAAAAGTAAAAGACAAAACCAAACTCGCCGAGGCCAAGGACGAGCTTACCGGTTTGATGCGGCGCGTGCGTGGATTGCCGCCGGAGAAGAAGGACGATTTCTCGATCAACGAACAGCAGGCCTTCAAAAGCACACTGGATCCAGTGAAGAACTCAATTGCCATTGCCGGCCTGTTTATCACCGGCTTGTCGCTCTTTGTGGGCGCCATCGGCATTATGAACATCACGTTTGTTAGCGTGAAGGAGCGCACGAAAGAAATCGGAACGCGCAAGGCGCTCGGCGCGCGACGACGAACGATCCTGCTGCAATTCCTGATCGAATCGACAGCGCTTTGTCTCCTCGGCGGATTTATCGGCCTCGCGTTTGCTTATCTGATGTGCTTCGGGATCGGCAAAGCTTTCCCCTCTTTTCCCATTCATTTCTCGGTTGGTCTGGTGCTCGTCAGCATGATCGTCTCAATATTGACCGGCTTGTTCTCGGGATTCGCGCCGGCTTGGACAGCGTCACGGCTCGATCCAGTCGCCGCGCTTAGATACGAGTAATCGAAATGTTATTCAGTGAGATCGTCAAGATGGCCGCGGCGTCGCTCGGCGCGAATAAACTCCGCTCCGCCCTGACAATGTTGGGCATCACCATCGGTGTCTTCTCAGTGATTTCAGTCATGACAGCTATCGGCGCATTACAGTACTCGATCGAGAATGGCATTAGCTTTCTTGGCTCCAACATTTTTCAGTTTGCCAAGTATCCTGCCAATGTCAGCGCGAGTGGCGACGTCACGGAAAAATTTCGCAACCGTCACAACATCACCTATAAGCAGGCGCTGCATTATTACCGATTAATGGAAGGCGAGGCCCGCGAGATTTGCCTTAAAAGTTTTGGTTACGAAGTAAAAGGGCAGGCGGTCTACAACGGGATCAAGACAACGCCGAATCTTCTCATAGTGGGAACCAACAAAAGTTTTCTCACTGCGAATGCTCACACACTCGGTTATGGCCGCAATCTAAACGATGAAGACGTCGAGTTTTCGCGGCGCGTGATCGTCGTTGGAAAGATGGTTGAGAAAAGACTGTTCCCGCACGAAACGCCGATCGGAAAAGTCATTCGCATGAGTGGACACACCTATACGATCGTCGGCGTGCTCGCCGAAAAGGGAACGGCCTTTGGCCAAAGCCAGGACGACGTCGTTCTCATGCCCATCACGCGCTTTTTCGAGGATTACGGCGAAGCGAAACGCACGGTCAACATCGCGACACAAGCGTTCACGCAAGACACTTACAATCGTACGTTCGATCGCGCCATCGGCGCCATGCGAATCGCGCGTGGTTTGCGCCCCGACCAACCGAACGATTTCGAGATCTACAGCAACGACTCGCTCAAGAGCGCGTTCGTTAATGTGGCGGGATACGTTCGAGTGGGCGCGTTCGTCATAAGTTTCATCGCGCTGGTGGCAGCTGGAATCGGCATCATGAATATCATGCTGGTGAGCGTGACTGAACGCACAAAGGAAATTGGCGTTCGCAAGTCGATTGGTGCCCGAAGCTACGATATTTTGCGGCAATTCTTGACCGAGGCTGTTTTCATTTCCGAAGCGGGCGGCATTCTGGGAATCATTTTCGGGATCATCGCCGGCGATCTGCTGGCGATGTGGCTCAAAGTAGACCTGATTTTCCCTTACGGCTGGGCTCTTGCCGGTCTTCTTGTCTGCTCCGCAATCGGGATCGGTTTCGGTCTTTACCCGGCATATCGCGCGGCCAACCTCGATCCGATCGAGGCGCTGCGATATGAATAATCACGCTTGCCGGGCTCTCACTTGTGCTCTTGTTCATAGTTCGTCGAATCGTAATTGGATGATCTCCACGCCACTTTCTCGTCAAGGTGTTACAACAAAAGCGGTTATCTTCGACATGGGTGGAGTATTGATCGATTTGCACTCCGACGAAGCAGCACGCGAACTGATGGAACAACATGGCCTTTCGCCGCACACCTTTGCTCGGCTCACACGTTCTTCTTTTGAGTCACATCCGAGGAGTGTTACCGAATTGGCAATGCTTGGGAAGATCGAAACCGCAACCTACTTGGACGCGTTCCTACGCGAATGCAGCGTTAAGGATCCTGAACGTTTGCGGGCGAATCGGCTTTCCCTCGTTGGACGTGAGCGACAAGACGTTCTCACGATTGTGGAACACCTAAAGCAAGCAGGCCTGAAATGCTGCGTGCTATCAAACACGATCGCTCTCCATTGGGAGAGATTAAACTCAGCGCGCGAGTATCCGTTCTTAGAACTTTTCGATCATATTTTCGCTTCCCACCTGATCGGATGCGCAAAGCCAGAGAACGAAGCGTTTTCGTTCGTAGCGAACGCGCTAACGGTTCAGATGTCGGAATGTCTTTTAGTCGACGACACGCTGCTGAATGTCGAAAGAGCGAAGGCCGTCGGCTGGCGTGGCATCTTATTTTGCGGCATAGCCCAATTGCAACGAGATCTTAATGATCTTTTCCAGCCTATTCCAAACCGAGCGCCTTGAACGTGGCATCGACGTGTTTGAAATGAATGTCGAACGAGCAAAGCCGATCGATTTCCTCTGGTGAAAGTCTCGCAGTGATTTCTAGTTCGTGTTTTGCGTTTTCGGCAAATGTCCCCTCGCCTTTCCAGGTTTTCATTGCGGCGCGCTGCACCGCTTCATAGGCAGCTTTGCGTTCCGCGCCCGCACTTGTGAGGGCAAGTAGGATCGACTGGCTAAAATACAGACCCTTCGTCATGGCGAGATTTTGTTGCATCCGTTCGGGATAAACCTGCAGTTTTTCGACAACGTCCCGCAACTTCGTCAACATGTAGTCAAGCAGGATGCATGAGTCCGGAAGAATAATTCGTTCGGCGCTGGAGTGACTGATGTCGCGCTCATGCCAGAGAGCGACATTTTCCAACGCCACAACAGCGTTGCCGCGAATGACGCGCGCCAGGCCGCTCAATCGTTCGCTGGTAATGGGATTGCGCTTGTGGGGCATCGCCGAGCTGCCTTTTTGCCCTTCGCCAAAAAATTCTTCCACTTCCAGCACTTCAGTCCGCTGAAGATGACGAAATTCAGTCGCCCAACGGTCAATGCTGGAGGCGATCACGGCGAGCGTGGTCATAAACTCAGCGTGCCGGTCGCGCTGCACGATCTGGGTGGAAAGCGTCGCCGGCTTTAATCCAAGTTTCTCACATACCGTTCGCTCGATCTTTGGATCGATATGCGCGTGCGTGCCGACCGCGCCGCTTATCTTCCCGACTCGAATCCGCTCACGCGTCTGTGTAAGACGTTCTTCCCCGCGGCCGAATTCGTCATACATCAGCGCAAGTTTCAGGCCGAACGTGATCGGCTCGGCATGCACACCGTGGCTGCGCCCGATCATCGGGGTCATTTTGAATCTCCGGGCCTGGTTCGCGATGGCCGTTCGCAGAGATTTCAGATCGGCCAAGAGAAGCTCACACGACTCAGTGAGCTGCACGGCCAGCGTCGTATCCAAAATGTCTGACGACGTAAGCCCCTGGTGAATCCATCGCGCCGCCGGCCCGACCAACCCGGCAACGTTTTCGAGAAAAGCAATGACGTCGTGATTCGTCCGTCTCTCGATCTCCAGGATCTCTGGGATCGAAAATCGCGCGCGCCTCCGAATCTCGGCAGCGTCCTCCTTCGGAATTTGGCCAAGTTCTGCCATCGCCTCGCAGGCGAGAACCTCGATATCCAGCCAAATCTGAAATTTGCGCTCGTCCGACCAGATCTTGCTCATTTCTGGTCGGGAATAACGATCGATCACCGTATAAACATAAAGTTTCAGCGATAATTTCCAAAGTGAAATCGCAAGGCAAGCGTACAGTGGAACTCACAGTAGGCCGGGCAGCTTCGCTGCCAACGCACGCCTTTCCAATTCACGTCAACGCCCGGCAAGCGAAGCGCTTGGCCTTGGGCATACACTTCACGTCCTCTGAATTCTGAATCAGGGCGCAGTCTCCCAAACCGACGGTTGATGTGTCGGGACTAAGCCAAAACAGCCGACACCCGCCCGAGGCGGGCCACTACAGAATTCGCTCGGCTAACAAACGCGAGCGCGCAGGAAGCGTCCGTTATCTTGCAGACGCACCCGGCCGCTGGCGAAAAGGTCTGCAACGGTTGCGACCGTCTCTCTGCTGCTACTCGCGCACGAGCTGACTGCCAGGATGAGATCACCCAGTGACAGGCCCGAGAATTTTCGTGGCTTTAAAATTTGCCTATTTCTTTTCATACGATTGCCGCCGTATCGGGAAGCAATTCCAATACCATCTCCATTTGTGAATATCTCATCCATAAGCCCTATGCAGTTATTCATCTGTTATGCACTTTATGACTGACCGTTAGCCGACACTTTTGTTCAATTTTAAAACACAAAATCCGTCGCTCGGCTTTTGCAAACGGGGTTCACGCAAGCGCTTGCCATGGGCTAGTGTGCAGCACTGACGGGAATCAAGCGGCGGAAATTCGAAACTCGAATCCCGAATTTCGGGTTTTCCGCAGGCTGCTTATGCGCCGGAGCGGGGCTTCATCAGCCGCAGACTCAACATATACAAAGCCGCAAAAAGGGCGATGACGAGCAGGATGCCCTTGGATTGTCCGTGAATAAATCGAACCAGTGCGTCCGGATTCGTCAAAAGCTCCGGCTCGAGCCGATAAGCTTTATCGCCAAGATAAGCCAGAATCCAACACCACAGAGCCGATCCCGCAATCGTTACGAGACTGAAAAGTCCGAAGTTCATCCGAACAATGCCCGCCGGAATCGAAATCAAATGCCGAATCACGGGGAGGAGCCGTGCAAAAAAGACCCCGCCTGCTTCGTAGCGAGCCAGCCATTGCTCGGCTTGCTCCAGTTTTTTCGGCGTCAACAGCACAAAACGGCCATACTTTACGATCAGTGGACGTCCAATTAATCGCGACACCCAATAAGTGATGGCCGAACCGAGATATGACCCGAGCACGCCTGCGAGCACCACGCCTGTGAAAGTGAGTTTCCCCTGCGCTGCCAGGAATGCAGCGGGCGGAATGACGATTTCGCTGGGAACAGGAAAGATGGAACTCTCCATCGCCATTAACACAATGATTCCGACATAACCGCCGGTGAGCACCCAATGGAACCAGATTTCAAGAAGATGATGCATATTGTGATTCCGCGCGAAGTCGAGGAATCTCTCGATGTCGAGCGGCAATAAAGTTCGCCCTAGTTCAGTCTAAAAACGAAAATCTGCAATCCCAAATTGAGATGTCGATCTACCGGCGCGTCCTTCGTTACTACAGACCATTTCTGGGGCAAACGATCCTTGGATTACTTCTGTCGCTGCTCGGGGTTGGGCTAAACCTGCTTAAGCCATGGCCGTTTAAGCTGATTGTGGACGATTTCCTTCGTCCGGGTCCAGCCGCGCAAACCGACTCGCGCACCTGGATCCCACGGCTCTGTCTTGCTCTCATTTTGATCCAGCTTTTTTGGGGAATGACGAATTGGATCACGAATTATCTTTTTGTGAAGATCGGCCTGCAGGCGTTGCTCAAATTGCGCACCGACCTCTATTCATATTTGCAATCGCTCTCGCTTAAATTCCACGATGCGCGCCGATCGAGCGATTCCAGTTTCCGCGTCGCGTACGACTCGCAATCAATCCAGACGATTTACAACAAAGGGTTCACCAACATCTTCGCATCGGTAATCACGTTGATCGGAACCTTCCTCATTATGCTGCGATTAGACTGGCAGCTCACTCTGGTTTCTCTTGCTATTGTTCCGTTAGTCGTTGGCACGATTTATCTGTTTGCCCAGCGAATCCGTCGCGAATCGACATCCATCCAGGAACGGGAGAGCGCGGTCCTGACGCAAGCGCAGGAAGGTCTCAGCTCGATTCGAATGGTCCATGCGTTTGGCCGCGAGGAATTCGAAGTCCTCCAGTTCCACCAGCAAGCGCGGCAAAGTTTGCAAGCCAATCTGCGCCTCACTTTAACAAACGTTAACAGCGCATTGGTGATCAGCACGTTGATGGTTACTGGCACGGCTGCGATGTATTACATCGGCTCGCTGCACGTTTTAGGCGGCACGCTCACGCTCGGATCGCTGCTCGTTTTCAGCGCGTATTTACTGATGCTTTATCAGCCGCTTGAGTCTCTCACCTACACCGCCTGGGCGATGGAAGGCGCCACTGCCGGCGCGAAACGCTGCTTCGAGGTGTTGGACCGGGAGGATGATGTGCGCGATTCACCGAATGCGATTGCCATTTCGTCCGCCCAAGGCGCGATCGCATTCCAATCCGTGAATTTCGGGTATGCAGGCGATCGGCACGTCTTGCGCGACATCAATCTGCGCATCGAGCCAAATCAGATCGTCGGGCTTGTGGGCGGCACCGGAGCAGGCAAGAGCACATTGATGAGTTTGGTGCCGCGATTTTACGATCCTTCCACAGGTTTCGTGATGCTCGATGACCGTGACGTACGGGAGATCACAAAAAAAAGTTTACGAGCGCAGATCGCAATCGTCTTACAGGACACACTGCTTTTTTCCACAACCGTACGAGAAAACATCGCCTACGGTCGGTCCGATGCCACAGAAGAAGAAATTATCGAAGCGGCGCGGCGGGCGCAGGCAGACGAGTTTATTCGACAGATGGCGGACGGCTACTCCAGCGCTGTAGGCGAACGGGGCGGCCACTTGAGCGTTGGCCAGCGTCAGCGCATCGGTATTGCCCGGGCGTTTTTGAAGAATGCGCCGATCTTGCTGCTGGACGAACCCACATCGGCGCTCGATCCCACAACCGAAGCCGCGATCATGGAAACCATCCAGGAATTAATGCGCGGCCGGACAACTTTGATCGCGACGCATCGTCTCGCGACGATCCATGGCCTCGATCAAATTATTGTGCTCGAACACGGGCGCTTGGTCGAAAAAGGGCGTGGCCCAGAGCTGATCGCGCGCGGCGGGATTTACGCCAAACTGTATGCATCGGGAAAATTTCCCGCACATGAGGTAGCGAATTGAGCAACGTTAGAGAAGATCGACACGTCGAAGGCGACTGGTGGCCGGATCCGATTCCGCCAAACGTCGAGTTTGGCGAGGGATTCTATTGCGAGAGCGCGCAAATCTTCCGTAAACTTCGCAGCAAAAGGTCAGGCGCGGTCGTTATCGGCAAGCATGTTTCGTGTTACGCGGGCTGTTCGTTTTCCGTCGGCGAACATGGCGAGTGCACCATCGGTGATTTCACGCTGCTCAACGGCGCGTTAATCATGGCGGATGCGAAGATCGAGATCGGATCGTATTGCTTGGTTTCGTGGAACGTCGGCATCGCGGATTCCGATTTTCACCCGCTCGAGCCGGCCCAGCGTCTCATCGATGCGCAAGCCCTCGCACCCTACTTCAAAAATCGGCCCGCACGTCCCAAATTGAAGACCGCTCCTGTGAAAATCGCCAACAACGTCTGGATTGGTATGAACGCAGTGATTTTGAAAGGCGTCACCATCGGCGAAAACTCCGTCGTGGCAGCCGGGTCGGTTGTTACAAAAAGCGTGGAGCCGGATACGGTAGTTGCAGGGAACCCGGCGGTTGTCGTTAGAGAGTTGTCAACGCAGTGACTAGCGAGGGAATTTTAGCATCGTCTTCGGAGAGGCCGATCCATCTCTGTGAAACTCAAAGGTGGAACGCGTTGTCCTCAACGCGTTGATCGCTGCGATGAAACGCAAGCGAATCGTCGTCATGGGCTTCATGGGGTCAATGCCCATCGCGGGCGTGATCTGGCAGCACATCCATTACATCGTCGGACTGCAACGACTCGGTCACGACGTTTATTACATCGAAGATTCAGCCCGAATTCCCTACAACCCGGAAACGTTTGAAGTCACTACCGAATTTGATTACACAGCCCGGCTCCTGGATCGATTGGCGCGAGAATTCGAATTCCGGAATCGCTGGGCCTTTTGTGCGCGCTACTTGCCGGGCAATCCCACTGCTGGCCTGCGATTAAAACGAATTCGGCAGCTTTATCGCGAAGCGGACGCGATCCTGAACATCTGCGGCGCACAAGAATTCAACGACGATCTCCTCGTTTCCGATCGCATTCTGTACATCGAGAGCGATCCCGGCGTCGAGCAAATCAAGATCGATAAGGGCGTGAAATCGACAATTCAGTATCTCGGACGACATCATGCCCTCTTCACCTTTGGCGAAAATATCGGCACCAAAAGTTTTCCTGTGCCGACTCACGGACTCAAATGGCTGCCGACGCGGCAACCCGTCGTGACTGATCTCTGGCGAACAAGATGTGCCCCTTCTCGCGGGTCCGTGTTTACATCCGTGGCCAATTGGTCCACCAGCGGGCTGAAAGACATTACGTGGCGCGGCAAAAAATATCTCTGGAGCAAATCGCGGGAATTTCTCCGGTTCATTGCCGCGCCGAAAAAAGCGGGTGAGACATTTGAACTGGCAACCAACATCGAGCACGGTGCCACCCGCGCAAGATTCGAGCTAAACGGATGGCGGCTGACTTCGCCGCTGCAAATGAGCGTCGATTATTGGCTCTATCGAGATTACGTCCAGCGCTCCAAGGGCGAGTTCACCGTTGCCAAGGACCAATACGTGCGCCTAAATACCGGATGGTTCAGCGACAGGAGCGTCTGTTATCTGGCAGCAGGCCGACCAGTTGTAACTCAGGAGACTGGCTTTACGAAATTTTACGGCGGCGAAGTGGGTCTTTTATCCTTCCGAACGCTCGGTGAAATTGTCGACGCCGTGAAGCGGGTCAACGCCGATTACATGAAACATTCCCGAGCCGCTTACGCCCTGGCTTGTGAAGTGTTTGAGGCGAAAAAGGTACTGAAATCAATTCTCGACCGCGCGGGGATTTGAGGGGTGGCGCAAACTCTTTTTCGTCCATCGGAGATTTGAACGTAGAAAGCATGTATCGTGTCTGTTGTGTCCGAAAAGGCCGCTTGCCAATGCAAATCCGAATCTTGATTTTCGAGTACGCTATTTAAGTTTGCAGCCTTTCTGCCCATGAAGCGTCTCCTTGTTTTTATTTACGCCATCTTGTTGCTCGGCCCGGTTTTGGATGCGCAGGAAACCACACCGGCACGTCCCCCAATGGAGCCACAAGGCCCACCGCGACCGGATCCGTGGAGATCGAGCCCGCCTGCACAGGAAGCAATTCCAATCCCGGTTCCGATGGCGCCACCGAAGCCAAACGGGCCAGTTCAAAAGAGTTTGGTGAGGATTACGGCAACTTCGCTGGATCCAGATTACAAAGCACCTTGGAACGCTGGAACGCTGGAGCGCGGAGTCGGCGCCGGCTTCGTCATAAGCGGCAATCGCATTATGACAAACGCGCACGTGGTTGCCAACAGCCGTTACCTCACTGTCGAGCGTGACGGCGATCCCAATAAGTATCCGGCAAAAGTACAATTCATAGCGAACGATTGCGATCTTGCATTGATCACTGTGTCGGCTCCCGACTTTTTCAAAAACATGCTGTCATTGCAACTTGGCGGGATTCCTGCGCTGGAATCGACCGTCTCGGCGTACGGTTATCCAATTGGAGGCGAGCGGATGTCGGTCACGACCGGGATCGTGTCGCGGGTCGATTTCCAACTCTACACGCACTCGTCGGTGGATCAGCATCTGGCGATCCAGATCAGTGCGCAGATCAACCCGGGAAACAGCGGCGGGCCGGTAATGCAAGACGGCAAAGTGGTCGGCGTAGCCTTCCAAGGTTACAGCGGTGATGTGGCCCAAGGCGTGGCTTACATGATTCCCACACCGGTGATAAAGCGGTTTCTGCAGGACATCAGTAACGGGCATTATGACGAATATCCCGACCTTGCAATCACCTACGCAAAATTACAAAATCCAGCCCAACGAAGATTTCTCGGATTAAAAGATGAGGATCGCGGCGTCCTGGTGAGTTCAGTCGTCGCTGCCGGGCCATCGGATGGCATTCTTTACCCCGGTGACGTTCTGCTCGCTATCGACGGCCATCCCATCGCCAGCGACGCGAATGTCGAACTGGAAGGTGAGCGCGCCCAGTTTGAAGAAGTCGTCGAGCGAAAGTTTAAGGGCGATTCGGTCAAAATGGACGTTTTACGGAACAAGCGTCCGGTGACAGTGGAGATCAAATTGTACAAGCCCTGGCCGTACTCGGTCCAGGGTCACAGCTACGACGTGCGACCGCGCTACGTCCTTTACGGCGGTCTGCTCTTTCAACCGTTAAACCTGGACATGCTGGAGGCGTATCGGACGGCCGACCTGCGAGTCCGCCATTTCTTCGAATACTTCGTTCTCGACCAGCTTTACCTTCAGCACCCCGATGTCATTGTGCTGGCCAACATCCTGCCAGATCCGATAAATACCTACCTGGCGCCGTACCGAGGCGGCATTGTCGATGAAGTAAATGGCAAAAAAATTCGGACACTTGACGAATTGGCGAACGCTCTCACCGAATCGCCGGAGCAGTTGATTATCCGAATGATTGGAGACGGGCCCCCGCTAGTCCTTAATCGAAGTCAGATAGAAGCTGCACGCGAACGAATCAAGACGCGCTACAACGTACTGAAAGAGCAAAATCTCGAGGAACAACCAGCGTCAAAGGGACCGGAACAGGGTAACAAAATCTAAAGATGACCAGGCATTCTCTTATCGCTTTTGGGCTAATCCTTTTCACAGTCAGTGGGGCGCTGGGCAAAAAAGAATCCGCTGTACCTTCCGCACTGAGCAAGCAAAAACAGCTGGCGCTCGTCCGCGTAAACGTGACCGGACAGTCCTACGATTACTTCCGACCGTGGCAGAAGAAAGCTCCGTTTTCAAAGCGCGCGCTTGGCGCAGTTTTGTCCAAGGGCCGTGTCCTTGTGACTGCGGACCTCGTTACAAACCAAAATTACGTCGAGCTCGAGCGTGCCGAGTCTGGCGAAAAAACCGCAGCCACCGTCGAGGTGATTGATTACGAAGCCAATCTTGCTCTCCTCCAACCAGTGGAAAAATCGTTTCTCGATGGAATCACTCCGCTTGAAATCGCGCCGGACACGGTAGTGGGCGACCGGCTGGCTGCGTGGCAATTGGAGCCAACCGGCGCGTTACTCGCGACGGAGGGCTTGGTCACAACGGTGCAGATGATGCCCTATCCGATCGACGTTGGGGAATTTCTTACATACCGCATCAGCATCCCGATGCAATATCGCGAGAACAGCTACACGGTGCCGCTTGTTAAGAAAAACAAGCTTGCCGGCTTGCTCCTGCGCTACGATTCGCGCTCCCAGCTACTGGATGCAATTCCTGCGCCCGTCATCACACACTTTTTAAAGGACGCTGAAAGCCAGAATTATCGCGGCTTTCCTTCCGCCGGCTTCTCATTTTTTCCGACCCGCGATCCCGCGCTGCGTGAGTTCGCCGGAGAAAAAGGCAAGAATGCCGGGGGAGTTTATGTGACGAACGTGGAGCCTGGTGCGCCGGCAATGAAAGCCGGACTCCAGGTCGGCGACATGGTGACTGCGGTCGCGAACAATGAAATCGATCAAAACGGAAACTACGTGGATCCGCTCTATGGCAAGATCGAGTTCACCAATTTGCTGTCCGCGCACGCGTACGCCGGCGATGTTGTTCCTTTTCGCGTTGAGCGGAACGGCAAGCCTATGCAGCTAAATGTCACACTCGAACACCGGAACACGAAGGATTACGTCAGCCCGCCTTACAATCTCGATCAACCGCCGCGATATTATGTTCTCGGTGGCCTGATTTTTCAGGAGCTTTCCCGTCAATATCTCAAAGAATGGGGTCCGAACTGGCAAAGAGAAGCTCCGCAACGTTTAGTTTACCTCGACCATTTCCAATCCGAGCTCTTTCCTGACAGAAATCGACGCGTTGTTATTCTCAGCCAGGTCCTTCCCGCTAACAGCACAATTGGATATGACGAGCTGGCCTATTTGACCGTAACGAAAGTGAACGGCAAAGAAATCAAATCGTTAGATGACCTGGCCGAAGCGGTTAAACACCCAATCGAGGGGTTCATCAAAGTCGAAACCGAAGAAGACCCAAAACAAATCGAGCTCGACGCGGCACAAGTCGCTGGCGAAGCACAAGATCTGCAGGACAATTACGGTATTTCGGCGCTGCATCGGCTTAATTGAAAGAATCGTGCGAGCGATTCTGCGATCTTCCTCTGAATTGCACTTCCAGCGCGCGAGTAAGTCGACTTAATTGCCAGGCGGATCGATAGCGATTTCGGCTGTGCGCGGCTTGGCCAAGAACCGTTCCACTTCCTCATTGTAGGTCTGGAATGGGTCACCCATGACGAGAAAATCGCGGTTATCGCAGGCAATGGAATCCCAGTTGATGACATAGGGCGAATTACAATCCTGAAAAAAATGCACTGCTCGAGCACGACCCGACGCACGTGTATTTGCCGGCGGAACATGCGTCGCACTGGAACGCCGGACATTGCTGTTCCACTCCGCAATTCGCTTACCAGGCGTGACAGCAAAGAACAAACCGCGAAGCTGATCGATGTTGTGGTATTCCAGGTCGACGCTTTGCAGCCACGGATCGTCCCAACTCAATCCTTCTGACTCGACGAATGCCTCCAGCAACCATTTCTTCGTGATCCAGTCGACTCCGCCAATGAGCGCCTGATGGTTGGTTGCAATTGCTTCGAGAACGAATCCCCAGTTTTCCAGTAGCCAGTTGGTTTCTGCGTTGCTATTGCGCAGGTACTTTTGAGCCAGATGATGAAATTCCCACTGCACGTCGATTGCACCGATGGTTTTGCCGTTTTCAAGATGAACAATCCATTGGTGAGTTGGATCCCGGGAAATATCCCGCGTGCTTTGCACAGCATCGGCCAGGACTAGATTTCGCGGCAACCGGCCATCCTCGAGCAACGACAAAACGCAAGCCGTTGTCCCGATTTTTAACGCCGTGGCGTACGGGCTCATGTTTGAATCGCCGATCAGCAAGTGGAGCCGTCGGTATTTTCGGTAATCGGCCAGCGGCTCGTCGCGCGCGTTGATGATGGCGCGGTTGAATTGCACCCACTGATAAATGTCGTTCACGATATGATCGGCACGCTGGCTAAGCTGGAAATTGACCTGGGTCTCCGGTTGCGGCGGCTCGAAATCAAACGCCAGCGGATTGGACTGACCGACGCGGCCGGCACCGGTAAAGATTTGCCGGGTCGCCAGAAAAGTAAGCAGCGTTCCAAGAATTGGTGGCGTGAATTGCGCCTCCCGTTTCATCAGGTAATTCTCATGACAGCCAAACGTGGCGCCGGTGTGGTGATCGACATTGTTTTTGATAAACGAGACCCGATCCTGCGCGCCTAGAGCAATCAATGAGGATTGCAACAAGTCGTCTCCGGCCAATTCATAAGCCACCAGATCGTGCAGGTGCAGACATTCTGGCGACGCGTACTCGATGTGTCCCATGTCGAGATACAGACGCCCGCCATTGCGAAGAAAACCTCCGTTGCCCGGTGGTTCTTCGTAGTCGCGGTAATGCAGATCGATCGTGCCGGCGTCGGCGTTTCGGAAAAGATGGTTTTTTACCTTCGCGGGCCAGAGCTCGGAATTAACATGCGGCTCTTCTTCACTCAGCAGACAGCCGTATTCTGTTTCGATTCCAACGATCCGGTCCATTGTCTAGCGAGCATCCGCCAAGGGTCGGTGCTCCTCAAGTGCTAATGCCGTCATCCTGTGCGGAGCGAAGGACCTCGCAAGGAGAATGCAATCACACTGTGTATCATGTGTGAATTTCGCAGCTTGTGTGAGGTCCCTCCTTTCACTCGGGATGACGAAGGGAGGAGCCACATCGAACGCCCGCTTGAATCGTCGTGGAAAAAGCCCGAAATTTTTTCATGGCAACCGTTGCCCTCCGCAGTCCTTCTGAAAAAGTAGGAGGTCTTTTTTATTTCGGCCGGATGCTGGACAAAATTCGCTTGCACGCCAAAGGCGAATTACCGCCCGACTATCACGCGAACCTCGGAAAAGGATTCGACGAAAAATGTGCGAACTTTCTCCGGATCAATTACGACCAACTAGTCGAGCGTGTGAAACGCGGCGGAATGGACGAAGAAATCCTGCAATGGTGTTTGGAAAATGGGCGCAGGCCGGATGAAACCGACGTTTACGTTTGGAACGAGTTCATGCGCAAGCGCGGCTGGAACGACGAAGTCTCCCAAATATTGAAGCGCCGCAAAAGGGAAGCGGGCATGACTGACAGATTGGACATTCAGACATCGTTCCAATTTATCGATGCCGACGAAGGGCGGTTGCCAAAGGAGTAGCGTCGGCGTGCCGCGGCGACTCCCGCGACGGCGGCGTCCCTGCCATTACTCCGCCAAGGTATCGATTCGTTCGGCAAGGCCAAAATCAAGCTCGGTCAATCCGCCTTTGCTGTGGGTCGAGAGAACCAAACGGACTTTGTTGTAACGAATATCGATGTCCGGATGGTGTTCCTCTTCCTCGGCCACTTCGGCCACTGCGTTTACGAAATCAATCGCATCAGCAAAATCATCGAATTCAAACGTGCGTTCGATGTGCTTCTTCTCCAGTTCCCATTCGGGGATCTTTTTCATTCGCTCCTTGAGCTCGCCTTGTTTGATGAGGTCTGCCATAACGGGACAACGAGTAACACCCGAAAATCGTTTTGCAACGCCAAAACGAGCGGCATTTTTTGCGGGCAAATCGCCGCCCAATTCAATTCGATGTTCAGACGATGCAACGTCGCCCCGCAAGTATAGTCGCCTGGCCCTTTTTTGTAAGGCACAGGGGAAGGGTGAGGGTTGTTTAGGCAACTGATATTTGCGGGATCCAGCCCCTCACCTTTGTCCTCTCCGCTCTAAAGACTCAGAATCTTTCTGAGATTTTTTGCAGAATCGAAGACTTCCACAGCGCATGCTCGCGCCTGCTTCGATAATCTCGACCAATCACGCAACACTTCTTTTACTGCCGCTTCCGCTTCATCGAAGTTCCGGATGAACCGAAATCCGCTTTCACTTGGGAGATATCTTGTTGCACCCGTGTCTTCCGTGATCACCGGCCGCCCGAGTGCAAGGAACGCCGCCGCCCGGTCGCTTACCCACCCGGTTTGCCAGGCGACATCGACGCCCTTAATGGCCGTAAATTCCCCAAGCCCGCTCGCCATGTACCGACGATAAGCACTCGGCGTGCGCGCAACCCGGTGAGGATCGACAACGCGCCAGCCAAGCTGTTGCAAGCGCGCCCTCTCCGGATCGTCCGGGCTGATATTCATCGCCAGTTCGAACCGCGCCTCAGGCACGCGTGCTGGTAAACCGAGATAAGGTTCGAACATGATTCTTTTGGACAAGTCGGGGAATTCTCCCGCCACTTCCACGGCACCGCTCCAGTACCATTGCCCAATCGTTGTGAATTTAGACAGCCTCGGGCGAGGTTGGCTTTGCAGGAGTTTCGTGTCAGCGAGCGGATAAAACGTTTTCCAGTTCACAGATGATTTTGGCAACTGGCAATCACTTCCCTTTACGTTGAGGCCGATCGTCCAAAATTCGTCGTGATACGACTGGCCCAACTCCATTTTGGTCACCCAATAAAAAATTTCGCTTGGATCCAGATCGCAAAAGATGCGTCGACCAAATTGCAAAAGAAGTGGCGGGTGAATCGAGTAACTGAGATTGAGCAGCGTGTTTGGGCCGGCGAGTCGATCAAGCAGCGCTTGTTTCGACATTCCGATACAACGCATCGCGTCGAGCTCATGCGTGCTCGCTGGCGGTTTCTGATAGAGCAAACAATATCGGCCGGCCAATCCATGCGCACGCAATTGCCGCTGGAAATTGTCGATCCTGACCTGATCGGCACGCGGGTCATCTGTCGCGGGCAGTAACTCGAGCCAGATGGCATCGAGCTTCAACCGCTGCAGGCCGAGCATCCATTGCAGGGGGACGGAAAAATTCCCGCCTCCTTCGCGATATTTTGCGGCAAAGCCGCATCCGAGGAAAACCGTCATGCGAGCAGAATCGTCGTTCTGCTCGCATGCTCAAGCCTCGGGGCGTTACGTAGCCTTAGAAGATGCGTCCATGCAGCGGGGCGTTCGCTGTGCCGGTGAACAACTGAGGCTGTCGCGGCTGATCGTTGCAAAGCCCGGCGTTCGGTATCGGGATCACCGAGCCCAGCAAACGCGGCTGTCTTCGCACGTGTATCTGCTGCTCCAGATCGTAAGCCAAACCAAGCAATCGCGGTTCCCGCAGGAAGGTGCTGTACATCAGGATTCCCGCCGGCCTTCCGCTCTGACGTATCGCGGCCGGAAGCGATAAGTTTGGATAACCGGCAACGGCAGGTCCGGTGGAGTTCGTAAGATGCGGTGCGACAATGGCATCGAGGTTCTGCGAGCGGATCGCGTTATCGATTCCAGCGCGCGCCGCCCTGCGAGCGTGTGTTCGCGCGGCGATGTAAGCCGGATTTGTGGGATAACCGATGGTCTGTTGCGCCATTTCAAAGATCTCCTGCCCGTAGTAAACCAATTCTTCGCGGCAATGCGCATTGTTGAACGCAATCAAATCAGCCAAGGTCCGCATGTTAGTGTCAGTAAGTTTGGCGAGGTAGTCCGCGATTTGCGCCTTGAATTCGTACAGTAGCGCAGTGAACTCGTCATCGGTGTAGGCGAATACGTCACCGGTATCACAGTCAACGATCGTCGCACCCAGGCTTTCCATTTCGATCAACGCGTTGTTCGCAAACACTACAGTTTCTTCATCGCCGGGGATGCCGCTGCCAAAGTATCTGTAATCAAAATAGCGAATGTCGCGTCCGATTCGCGCCCCTTGGAGCGAGCCGCGTTGCAGAAACTGCGTGTAGTCGGTGGGCACGTGAATTCCAAGCACTTCACCCCACGGCGACTGCAGAACGCCGAGAAGAATTGCGGCATCGGTCACGCTGCGCGCCATCGGCCCGGCGGTGTCCTGCTGATGGGAAATTGGAATGATACCGTATGGTGAAACAAGCCCGAGAGTAGGTTTCAACCCAACGATGTTCTCAACCGCGGACGGTCCCGTGATGGACCCGTCGGTCTCCGTGCCAACAGCCACGGAGCACAAGTTCGCAGCCACACCGTTGGCGGAACCGGAGCTGGAACCCCATGATGTGTAACTGAGGTCATAAGCATTCTTCGTATCGCCGCCGCGTGCGCTCCAACCGACAGCAAGGGGATAAACATTATCGTTCCCGCGAAAGTTTGCCCATTCGCCCAGATTCGTTTTGCCAAGAATCACGGCACCCGCAGCGCGTAGATGTGAAATGATTGTTGCGTCGCCCGGCACACGGCTACCGACCAACGCCAGTGAGCCGGCGGTCGTTTCCATGATATTCGTAGTGCCTTCGCAAACTTCGGGGCCGGTCGCGATGTTGTCCTTGACCAAAACAGGAATCCCATGCAGCGGGCCACGAATGTGCCCGTTGACGCGTTCATGGTCGAGCTGATTGGCCATGCATATCGCATTTGAATTTGTTTGGATGACCGAGTGAAGCAGGGGGTTCAGCGCCTCGATACGCCGCAAGTAATATTCCACCAGCGCTCTACTGGTCACCTCACCCGAAGCCATTGCGGCCTCGAGCTCGGGGATGCTCGCTTCAGCAATTTGAAAACTTTCCGCGGCTGCCGAAGCAGATCGTGAAAGCAGTGAAGCAAGCCCTCCGCTCAACAGAGCTGCGCTTCCGAGAGCGGTGTTGCCGAGGAATTTTCGGCGGGATATGGTGTGGTCAGATTCAGTACGGTCAGAGTCTTGCTTGCTCATGTGATTCTCCGGTTGACGCTGTTTCGCGAGTAAACAGACCTGGGTTTGATTGGTTGGTGTTGCACGGGGCGGAGGACTCCGCTCCGGTTGATTCCTGCCCGCAATGCTTCGCATAGCGACACAGGCGGGTGGATCATAGGCTGGACGATTTCGCGCGCTCGGCTCCATAACCCTGCGTCAGCAGATCGTTTCTGATCTTGCAAGCGGCCGGAAATTTTTCAGTTTTTCTTGCACTATTTGACCGCTGTGCTCTTCCTTCGCAAATTAGTTGTTCTTGTCGGGCACCCGTAGCTCAACTGGATAGAGCATCTGACTACGGAGCGATGTCGCTACGAAGGTCCCCTGACAGGTGCTACGCCGTTTGCTACGGATGCGTGGAATCACTCCAAAACGTCCCGCCTAAGTCAGTGCATGCATTCGAAACACTTTCCGTCGCCGCGATGTGTTTCGGCAATCCAGATCGTTCGCCCGTTGGAACCAATCGCTAATACACAGCCCCAACTCCAACCGGCTTTGCTGAGACTGTCAGCGATTATTTCCAATACTTCATGCTATATCGAGCATGGCTCCTCTTCGTAGAACAGCATGGTCGAGCTTTATCGTTTTTTCATTGAGGCGAGACGACCAGTTCTTGAAATCGCGGATCGCCGCGGAGCGGATCGAACATCGGATCGAGCCGGAGCCGCGCGCGAGTCAGCGGTACGTTTTCAGCCAGCGCCCCTTGGCCCGGCATAGAGAGTAGTTTCTGTAAAGCGGCAATGGCGCGGTCGGTCTCGCCTAGTTGCCCTGCCACCCGGGCGAGGATCTCGAGCGATTGTGGACCAAAAGCTGCGTCTTTCTCGATCGGCACCGCGGCGATGGCGCGGTCCGTCAGAGCCAAGGCGGCGGCTTTGTCACCGAGACCCATATTGGTCAGCGCAAGATCTCCAAGGAGGATGTAATTTTCCGGTTGTTCTTTGAGGAAAGGTTCCAGTTCGCTGCGCGCCTGTCGCCAACTTTCCTGGGCGGCGGCACGGTCGCCGGCAACTTCTTGCGCCCAGCCTAAATAAAAGCGCAGTTCGCCATTAATGTAACCTAGCGCTGGACCAGGCTTGGCCAATATCTCCGTAAGCCGAGAGATCATTTGTGCAGGGCGGCGCTCCAGGATCCCTTGGTAAACCTGCGTTTCCAAGGCGCCCGAGGTTTCGCCAGTTGGCTGCAACGGAGCAAGAAGTGCGGAGGAACGCGGAAGGTCGCCCTCGGCTTGTGCAATCGCCGCCTTCAGCGCAATCGTATCGACGTCGTCTGGTGTGATATTAAGAACCTGATCAAGATTGCGCAGGGCTTCCGGGAAACGACGAAGGCTGATATAGGAAAGCGCGTGCTGGGTGAGTAGATTGATGTTGCGTGGGTCGAGCCGCTCGGCTTGCTTGAAATACAGCTCGCTTTGGTCCCACTGGCCCCGTCTGCGAGCAACATAGGCCAGCGATTCAGGTATCTGGCTGCTATTGGGCAGAAACTGACGCGCTTGCTCAAAATAAAGCACGGCGGTGTCGTAATCCTTTAAGCAGGCGTAGTGGTAATGGCCCATGGCTAATATGGCCTCGCCGAGATTGGGCTGAAGAGTAAGCGCGGTCTCGGCTGCATGCCGCGCTTCTTCACGTAGGGCATCCGTGGGTTGAAGAGCCGTTGTGATGTAGCCACGCGCGTCCACATACGAGAGCAGCGCCCATGCAAGCGCGAACTTCGGATCCAAGCGCACCGCCTCCTTGAGATGTTTCTGTGCGGCAAGGAAGTTGGTAGGTCTGCTATACGCTTTCAATGTATACGCTAACCCGCGCAGGTAGGCGTCGTAAGCTTCGGTGTTGTCCGTTGGTATGGCGGCGATAACTTGCTCTTCCCGACCGGTGAGCTTCGCTTGCAACGATTCCGCGATGGCTTTGGCGACCTCACTCTCGACAGCAAAGACGTCGGTCAGTTTTCGATCAAATGTGTCGGCCCAAAGATTAGAGTTACTCGCTGCTTTGATTAGCTGCACGTTCACACGCACTACGTCGCCGCTCTTCTGCACGCTGCCTTCCAGGATGTGAGCTACGCCAAGTTGCTTCGCGATCTCGCCGAGATTCTTGGGTTTGCTTTGATAGTGTTGCGTGGAAGTGCGCGAAATGACTCTTAAATCCGCTATGCTAGCCAGCCGCGTCAGGATCTCCTCTTGAATGCCGTCGGCGAAATAGGCGTTGTTCGAATCGCGGCTTAAGTTCTCAAACGGAAGCACTGCGATGCTCTTTTCGGGCGTAGGACTAAATAATCCGCTTTCCCAAACATTCCAGGCGATGGCCGTTGCCAAAGCAACCAACGCTGCAATTAACGCAGCGATATCCGGTTTCCGCCGCACCCATTTGCGGGTGTGTGTAAAAAATCCACTGCGCTTCGCTTGGATTGGTTCGTGCTTTAGCCAGTGTTCCAAGTCTTCAGCCAGCGCGAGAGCAGAAAAGTAGCGACGCTCTGGATCTTTCTCCAGGCACTTCAGACAAATTGTGGACAGATCGCGAGCGATGTTTCGATTCCACAAGCGCGGTTGCCGTGGTTCAGTGTCCAGCAGTAGCCGCATCGTTTGATAGGTTGTTCCTCCGGCAAAAGGTGGATGGCCGGTGAGCAATTCGTAGAAGACCGCGCCAAGTCCATAGACATCTGTGGCCTTGCCGACGGCCGCGTTGTTTCCCGCAGCTTGTTCAGGTGCCATGTAACTGGGTGTGCCCATTACTTCCAGGGTGCGTGTGACCGTGCTCTCAGCGTCGACTAATCGGGCTAGGCCAAAATCGGTCAGATGCGGTTCGCCTTTTGCATCCAACAGAATGTTCCCAGGCTTGATATCTCGATGCAATATCCCGTGTTCATGCGCGTAATGCACAGTGCGCGCTACCTTTGCGATTAATTCCGCCGCTTGCCGGATCGACATCGGGACGCGCCTGACTGTTTCGTCAAGCTGGCCCCCCTCAACGAAATTCATGCTGAAGTAGCAGCAACCATCGCGCTCCCCAATTTCATGAATGGGAACGATAAATGGATGGTCGAGGGTGGCAGCGGCTTCCGCTTCGCGGCGAAAGCGCTTCAGATGCGCTTCGGTAGCCCAGGGGCCCAGGCCGATGACTTTGAGTGCGACGGTGCGATTGAGACTTTTCTGATGCGCGCGATAAACTACGCCCTGACCGCCCCGGCCGATCTCCTCCAGCAATTCGTAGTCACCAAAGTCAGCCAGCATTTCAACCGGAGGCGTACCGTGTTTTCTCCGCGGCATGGGTTCTTGATCGGTCGTGTTTTCATCCTCGTCGTAGAGCAGATCAAAGCCGGTCTCTAACAGGCAAGCCGGGCAAACTCCCCGCGGCGCGTCCGGAGAGATCTTTGCGCCGCACTTTCCGCAAACGCTATCAGCAGTCTTCACTTTTGGCGCGCACACTGAGATTACGTGAATTTCATAATCGCGCCTTAGTCAGACTGCCGAGAGTGTCAGCTATGATATTCCAGTAATTTACGCGACGGATTGTGCTCTTTTGCTCTACTCACGGCAACGACAAAATGTTCCCTGACGGGGGTTTTGCTTGTAGTGCGCTGACCAAATCGCGTAGGACAACGCCGCCGACAGCGAGGCCTCCAATGAGGCACACTTTTAGCCGTAGGATTCGCGGTACCAGCGTCCCTGATGATCGTGCCACACGTGATCATCAGTAGCTACAGCGGCCAGCGCCATGTGTGGCGTCCGTTCTTTATGCAGGGCTGGGCCAGCGTATTACGGAGATCACGTCATGTGGGGCGGGCTGCTCCTGCAAACAGTGTTCACCTGTGTCTTTGCTGCCTTGATCGTTAATATCCCGCGGCCGCGGAAGAAAACGGCGGCGCAGCGCCCTATCCCGAAAGAGAGAGGGCAGATCACCTCGGGAGTAGCACTTCAAAATCCCACGCACGCGGTTTCGCTGCCTATTGATTGCCGCCGATGGTGCTGCTGATGAAAACGAACACTTCTCCAGTCCTTCCTGGCGAAGTCCAGGCATACGTTCACCTTCAGCGCCAGATCCACGACGCGTTGCGTAAGGAACATCCCGAATGGGTCGAGCCAAACGGCGAATCCCCCATGTGTGATTCTTACGAGGCGCGTCTCGCGGAACAGCTCGATACTTTCACGCGAAGGGGATCCCCCGCCAGGAAAGGAGATTTTCCAAGTCAATGACCGCGATTACGGTCCGGATCCCAGATGAATCCGTCGAACTCGACAATGTCGAGGAGCGCAGGGTTTTGACGGCCCTCGAAGTCATTTATGAGGGTGGCTGCCTGCACGGCAAGACCGCCGATTTCTCCACGCGCGACCTTGAGCGCGTTGTGGTTGGCCTCCACGTGCGTAATTGGCATTTCTTTGAAACTTATAAGCGCACGATCTGCGTCGATATTCGCAGCCAGCGAACGATCTTTCGCTGCGCCGGCACTTTTAAACCCAACATCAGCAGTTGGTGGGAGAGGGTGCTCGCGGTCCTTCGCATGCGCAAAGTGAAGGCCATCGTAATATGAAATTTTTCTAGTCACGGGGGCGCATCGCCCCGCAGTTTTTTCGTCGATACATATGAAGACGATAATTTTGATACTGGTGGCAATAGCGACGATGTCGTTTGCCATGTGCCTAGATGCATAAGGGCAACGCCTTCCCCTGCCGGAAAGTCACGCAGACTCGCGAACATCGTTGCCTGCGCAATTTCGGGTCAGTGTGGAGAAAGGCATTATCACGCTAAGGGACGTGAAGAGTGGAAAAGTCCTGGGGCAGGACGACCTTTGAGAGGTGGGGAGTTGGAGGAGACAGCGCAAATCCAGAAAGTGAGCGCCCAGCTTGAAGCGAGCAAACCTGCGCCGCAAATGGTCAACAATCCCTAAGGCCGCATCGATCTTTGTGGCAGATGCGCATCGCGGTGACGGAAAACGTTTCGTCGTGCGCGCCGAGGATAAGCTGACTGCGTTTCTTGAACTGGAATCGGCGGTGAAACTGGACTGAGACAAAGACACGAACTGGCTCTTGTTCGATCCGAACGAGTTCCAGAGATTTGCTCAGCAAAAAGGAGGCATGATGAAAAAAGGGAGAGGAAAAGTCCTAAAACGTCTCTGTCGTTCGTCGTATTATTGCGGCAGCGGAAACTCAGACAGAGAAAACCCCATGAAAACTGACGAGCATCTCGAACCGACAGCCGTTTTCATTCAGAGAGTAACCGCCGCCGTTTCGGAACTGAAAGACCATCTGCAACAGGATTACGAGCGCACATATCCCGGCTTGGGCGAAATCATCCGCATTGTGCTCGACGAAGAGGAAGCCAAAGCGTGGGGGTTATCATTTTTCCCGCACTTGTTCCCGCCCGACATGGTGGAAGCGCACATCGCCAATCTCAATCTGCATCCGGTGGAGACGAAGCATGAAGGTGTTTTCGAGCGGCACGACTTCAACAAATTTGAAACCGATCAATCTGCCTTCGCGGCATGTGCATAGGAAGGCGAACGGTTTGCATACCCCGATTTGCTTTTTAGTTTTTCGGCGGTTTCCCATTCCCCATTCAAGATCGGCTCGATAATCAATTTGGCGCGCCCCTTTGCAACTGCGACGACGTTGGTTCGCAAGAAGCGGTGAACAGTGCGAACACCCTTCCCAGAGTTTGACGGCGGCTCGAAGCGAATATAGTAAGGCCCTCCGGGCCGCCGCGGCGGCGGGAGGTAAAATGTTCGGCCATGGACATGAAACAACAAACGACGTTCTTTCATAGTCCCGAGGCTATGAACAAGGTCATGATTTATGCAACGGATTTTGCTACGGAATTTTTGTGGTATGAGCCAACACGCTACTGCAGCATTTGCACGGAATTTTCATTGGTAAAATTGGATTTTAGCGCCCGTAGCTCAACTGGATAGAGCATCTGACTACGGATCAGAAGGTTAGTGGTTCGAATCCTCTCGGGCGCGCTCTTGATAACAAGGCACTTACGCCGATTCTAGCGGCCTAAAGAAAAATCCTGTTTGCCATCTGCTGGGGCTATGTCGCTCGCCCGGCCACTGCGTAGCGGCAAAGGGGGCTTCTCAAATGTTCTGCGTAACCTCGCGCTGGAATTCCTGCAGTACAACAGTAACGGCCGGAAATGAATCCTCACGACGAGGAGTCACTGAAGGTCAGAACAATAAGACGTAAATAGAAAAGAAATAAGACTTATGAAAGTGAAATTGGTAAAGGCTGGATTGCAGGTAAACAATCCAACCTCAACCAAAATGAATACAAAAAATAACAATGAAAACTAATTATTGGTTTAATCGAAATCGTCTCCTATCAGGTCTGCGCCTCGGAACCGCACTGCTTCTCGTCCTATCAGCCCCCTTCATCTCAGCGAGTTCGTCGCAGGCGGAGCGTGCGCAGACGTATCATGGCGCGCTTACGGGTGGTACGTTTTTGTGTGACGGCACTCCGGTTAACGGTCCTATCGTCACCGGTACGTGGAACGTTATCATCGATCCCCAAACGCCGGCTCAGGTCACGCTCAACGTATTCTACAACGGCGGCCACCACCTGGCGTTCGGGTACAACGCTTTGATGCAAGTTTCATTTGTCAACGGCGTCTACGTATTCTCGGGCTTTGGAGACGCCGCGGCGGCAACGCTCGATACGACGGCGAATCCGGCGACGTTCTCCTGGCGCGTCGAACTCGGTGTCAGCTGCCCAGACCAGAACCCCTACAACTCGCTGACGTACTTTGGAGTGGCGGATCGCGGACGTCGATAGGAGCGGCTAAAGGACTTGGAGACTAATGGTCTCGTTCCTCCCCGTTCCAGCCGGTACCCCGCCGTCCTTTTAAACTCACAAGGGGCGGCGGCTCCAGCCCTTCTACTCTTCTGGTCGAATCGCCAGGACTGTGACGGTTCCTCCCGTCACGGGCGTGCTGATCCTCGCGCGAAACATGCCTGACACGCTCCCGGCAAACCATTCTGTTGTCGCATTCAATGGAACGGGGATTGTGGTCAACATTGTCCAGGCTTCCCGCTGACGACGCTCCCGGAATCATGGGCGTCTTTTGTGGGCAACATTCAATGGTGACGTGCCCGACTGACACTGAACCGTTGCCTGTAATGCGAAATGTAGTAAACCTCGGTTCTGAAAAGAATTGGGTTAATCCTACTCCGGTAGCAGCGGCGTTTTGAAACGCCATAGTTACGTTTTCGGTGCTCATTTTTCCTTTCGGTAATTAGTTTTTCGGGAACTTTGTTCCGTCATTACCGTAGAACCGAAATGGAGCTTGGAAGGCGTGTTTCCTTCCCGCGCGGTTTTTTTAAAGGTGGCCGCGCGTCACGAGCCACGCTGCGAATAGGCTGATCTGATCGGGAGTGCGACGCGGCCGCCCCGTGATGGGTCTCCACTCCGTCAAGGGTGGCCTTTGCGGCGTGAGCATAATTACCGCTTCCGCCTTCCGCTCCGGAAAGGAAACGGATGAAACTTCCCTCTGATGTCGAGTTTCACGAAGACGTTCGCCTAGTTGTCTGGAGACCGCGCGGGGTGCTGAACAGGGCGGCTGTTAACAGAATCATAACTGTCATCGGAGAACTTGAGGCCACGTTGAAGGAGCCTTTCAATCGCTTCGCCGATACCCTTCAAGCGGATGCAGTTGATCTCAACATCGAGTACCTCATTCGCGTTTTTCTCTACCGGCGCTTCTTTTATGGAAAACGTCCACCGGTGAAGGCAGCGGTTCTCGCGACCGATTCCACCATTGTCCATTATGCCCGGTTGCATGCGATACTGACTCACGGTTCCCCGATCAATGTCCGCATCTTCCAGGATCGCAAAGAAGCCGCACAATGGCTCGGCGTCCCCGTCGAACTGCTGGCGGCGAAGAATTCATCCGTGGATTAGTGCAGTCTAACAGTTTTGTGACGCCAAAAGCGTCCATCGCTGTTTTGAAAATTGAATTTCCCACACCTCAACCTTCGGGCTTGTTTCGCCGGTTTGAATGCGCCCGTTTATATCACTTTGTCATTGCTGTGTGGCGAGTAAAAGAGGCAGAATCCGCCGTGATGATCGCACGCCCGATGCGCCTCTGGACCATGGTGGGGCTCGCGCTCGCCCTCTTCTCGATGCCGTTCGTGATCGGGTTGTTCACTGCCTTCCGGGTCCCTTTAACCACTCGGAACGTCTTGCTTCGAGAGATCATCTTGTTCGCTTTAGCAGCTTTTGTGTTGTTCATCATCAGGAGAAAGGAGCGGCTAGGTTGGGACTCCGTGGGTTTGCAACGTCCGGCGTTGGGCAAGACCGCTATATGGGTACTCATCACGTTTGTCGGCGTGGCGCTAGCTATTACCCTGGCATTTGGCTTTATAAAACTCTTCAGCCTTCCAATGGACAACGTTGACTCTAAAGCATACGACGCATTGCCGACATGGGTACTGCTAGTAGTCATCATTCGGGCTGGATTCGTCGAAGAACTTTTCTATCGCGGGTATCCGATCGAACGGCTGCAGTCACTGACGGGCAGCCGAATCTTTGCGGCTGGGATCCCGCTGGTGATATTCGCGGTGTCACATTACCGCCAAGGCCAGGCGGGAATTATCGTTGCGATGCTGACCGGCGCAGTTCTTACGGGTGTCTACGTCTACAAGCGAAACCTTTGGATCACAATCACTGTGCATTTCCTCGGCGATTTCATCCCGAATATTCTCGTGCCCCTGTTCGCCGCCGAACAATAAGGTATCAAGAGCAGCCCTTGGTGATACGACATGTTGGAAGGTAGAGAAACCGTCGCATCAAGTACTGGGAAATCATCGCCGACAACTCAGCGCATCCGGTTGGAGTTGGGGCTGCGTCTCGGCGATTGATTCCAACGGGCGAACAATCTGGATTGTTGACGCGCATCGCGACGACGGAAAGAGGTTTGTAGCTGGCAGCGATGTAAAGCTGACCGCGTTTCTTGAACTTGAGAGGATCACGCACGAATTAGCGGTTTCAGCGCTCCTTGGCGATGACACTCATTGAGATCAGGGACGTGGCCGGCCGTCTCATACAGGATTAAACGCCGTACTTTTGCATAGGGGAAATTTGCCAGCGGCTTCCAATAAGACGGGCTTCGTAAAATGCTTCACGTACCGGCACTCCTTGCATACCCATCGCATCGAACGTGTCTCCTGCGACTGCTCGATCTGGCCTAACGCATTCAACGCCATATCTCGAGTTGCTTCGAGGGCTGCTTTTAGCAGCTTGAGCGCAGGGTCCATAAAAACAGGCTACTGTGATGAAGGCGAGGCAACGCACATCGCCTTTCGTGTCTCCTGACGCGCGACAAAGCCTCCAAGCACAAGCGCCGCACGCCAAGGAAACCCCTCCTTCCAAGCTTGTCCTACGGAAACAACGGAACAAAGTTTCGAAAACAGCTGACCGGCGGACGCTAAACGCATCCTAGCGCGATGTGGGGTTCCTTTGCCGCGCCGTCGCACGGAACTTTCGGGGCCCGAGTCCGTAGTACTTGGTAGAAGCATCGGGAAGTAAAATAATGAATTGGGACAAGCTTCTCGTAATCGGTGGCGATCGAGACAGCTTCAAGGCTCTCGTCGGTCGTAAGATTCGCGAACGACGTGGAGACGAGCGGCAACTTGCCGAGCATCGTACGACAAAGCATCAGCTCCAAGCGAGAAACTCATGCGTTGCCGATGCAAGAAGTTATCGCGTTGCTCGACGATTGCCCGTGCCTACCCCAGCACCATTCGACTGGAAAGCACTAATTCTCGTGAAGCGGCTCAGTAAAATTGGGAGTGCGTGGCTCCAGAGATTTCGCGATTACCAATTCTAGCCGAACCAGGCAAATAGTGCTTCACGCGCTTTTCAAGTCACGTGCATCCAGATAGAATTGCTGCTGTAACGAGCGCTTCGTTAAGGACGGATCAGAAGATTAGTGGTTCGAATCCTCTCGGGCGCGCCACATTCTTTTGCCGTATTCTTGTCCCCGAAGCCTGCTCTTAAGAACGCCGCCCCAAATTTTTGGGCGAGGTCCATTCACCAACCCCGCAAATCAGACAGATACGTTACCTGTCAGGGATGCCTTTTGATCTGGAACTGAACAATTCTCGCTCCGGATTGTTGACCGGATCGTATTCCACAAACCCGTTCTGCACAGTCGAATTGATGCCGTAGCTCGTGACAGTGAGAGTTTTTCCGTCGGCGCTTACATCCAGCACGTTGTAGTTGAATGTGTCCGGGCTGTAAAAGTCAGCTGGTTGGCGCAGCCTGTCTGCGTGCGGATCACCGGAGCGCCTGACATCCTGCAACCCATGATAACCTGCGAGGCCGATGGGTTCGAGGTTCTCGGCGATCTGAGCGTTGGCAATGCTGTCCGCAAGTTTCTTTACCAGGGCGAAGCTATGGTTCGAAATAAGGTCCGGGCCAGTTGCGCCGAGGGGCCCGCAGACGATCTCGAAGCAGTATGGCGCCTTTATGTAGCTCGCTTGAACACCAGTCTGGCCAGTCGGCGAGTAAAACAATTCGTTGATTCGGTTCTGATGGTCGTCTGTTGCGAGGAAAACCACGTTGTGGATCCGATGATCAGCGATGAATTTCAACAGCTCATTACGCTCCGCGCGATAACCGCCCATCCATGACTTTCCGCCATCGCTGCTGACAGGCGCGTAGGTGCTCGGGGCCGGCGTTAATGTGAGCGTCGCGCCGCTGGCAATGGTGGCGTTGTTATTGATCGAGAATGTCGTACCGTCGGTGTTGATCGCGTTGATGGTCGTATTCGCGGGAACGCCCGCGCCGAAAACGCCCTGACCTGCAACAAGGCCGACCGTACTGGCAACTGTGACCGTCCTCGTATTGTTTGTAGAGCCGGTGGTGACGATCGAGCTAATCGAACCAAGAGTGCCGTAATCCGCAGTTGTCGGCGGATTGACCAGTGTCAGGCTCCCGCCGATTGGCCCGATCTGGTCGATTGGATCGGAAATGTTGATGAATTTCCAAGTTGTGCCTGTGTGTTCCGCGTCTAAAAGCGTTTGTTCCAACCACGCAAGCTGCGTCGCACCCAGCATTGTGCGGTTGGGATTGTCGGCGCGCGAGCCAGTCTCATCGGCGTTTGCGGCAGTCTTCATCCGGATGTCGCGATAGGAGCGACAATCTGTGTTGATGAAGATTGCGTTCCTGCTCCATTGTTGAGCGAAATAAAGTTGGCGTGTGCCATTCGTGCGTGGGTCCAACGGTGCATTGATCAGGCCACGCTCCTTCATTGGCTGGTAGTTCTCGAAAACTTGCTGCAAAGTTTGTAACCCGCCGCTCTTGTTCAGGAAGGGAACGCTCCCATCGTTGGGAGTTACATCATTGACAGAGTTGCGTGCATCCACGCCTGCACCGGTGGAAAAATCGAAAGGCGGGCCGCCGGTGGTGCTCCCGACGCCTCCGCCTGCCGGAGCGCCGCCGTTAATGTACTGCTTGTTGCCGAGTTCGTGGTTGTCATACGCAGTGTAATTGCCCTGGCCGGCGAAGAATGGTTGCAGGCAGCTCTGACCACCGATGTTTACGGGCACAAATTGCTCGCGATATTTGCGCGAGAAATCATCGAATAACTGCGACTCAGTCGCCGTTGGAACAGTGACCGTGGGATCTGGAATGTTTCCGGTGCTATGGACAGCTGGCGATCCGATGCTCGCGGAGGTTTCATACTCCGTGTCTCCGTCGAACATGAAGAAATCCAAGTTCTTTGCCGGTACCTGGCTTGCGAGGGCATAAGGACGAATCAATCCATCGCAGTCACCGCTGAACCCAAAATGGACTGGAGCATTGGCTGTCGGGGTCGGAGCGGTCTTGAACTTGCCGACGTTACTTGTGACCGAGGCATTCGTGGTTTGGAACCGGTAATAATAAACGGTTCCTGGCTCCAAGCCGCCGACATTGCTCTTCACGGTGTAATCAGTCGGCGAGCCAGCAGTCCCCGCCGGTAAGGTAGTAACTCCCGTAATGAACGTTGGGTCCTGGCTGATTTGCACGTTGATTGTGGTCGGTTGCGGATTGGCTTCGTCTTTGGCGCGTGTCCAGACGATCACGTCGTTGGTTGTTGCGTCGCCGGCAGCGACCCCGAGAAAGGTGACGTCGGCATCGGCGCTCGTAGTTTTGAGCATGTAGCCCGCGACGAGCACCAAAGTTGCGATCCGAAGTGAAGCGAAGTTTTTCATATTATGCGTTCTTGGTTTGTTGGATGATTGCTGAAAAACGCCGAAGTAACTTGAAGCGTGTGGCGATTTGAAGGCGTTCTTGTAAAACTTTCGTGACGCTTCCGCACGACACCTCGTACGCCTGGTCGACTGCACGCACCGTCGGCGCGACGCCGCGGATCAGAGTTTGGCACGATGGCCCACGCCGGGCGGGAAGCCCGCTGCCGCAGGACGATGAGATTAACCCGAGCTACTGAAAATACGGCCGGATTTTGGCGTACTTTTTGTCGCCGATTCCGTTTACTTTCTTCAAATCATCGGCGCTGCGAAACGGTCGCGAGGCAATAATTCGACCAGCCATCACCGGTCCGATGCCCGGAATCATTCTCAATTCCTTTTCCGTCGCGGCGTTGATGTCGATCCTGCCAAGCTCGATTTGCTCTTTCGCGTGCGACTTTTGAGATTCAACCGAGCCAACTGCAGCAGTCGACCGGGTGGGCAATGGCGCGGCAATTCGGTGGAACGTATTCGCCAGAGGCAATGTCCGGGATTGAGCGTTCTTTTCGGCTACGAAAACACTAAAAGGCGCTGGCGGTTGAGCGCGGACATTTAATCGCTCGCCGTTAACGCCCCAGGCTCCGATTCTCTCCAGCTTTGCGGCGTCTTCGAATTGTTGAAGTTTTTCTACTTCTAGTCGCGAATTTCTTAAACCCGGCGGCACCGCTTTGAAGCCATAGTTTCGTGCAAGCCCATTACGAACCAACTGCTCGCCAAGATCACCGTCTTTAGTCTGCACAAATGCGTAAAACCGCTCGAGCTTGCTGTGACCTATCGCATCCGACATGCGCGTAAAGACCGTAAATGGCTCGGACAATTTCTCCCGGGTAAACTCTTTAGCTGCCTGGCCCACTTCGATGGCCTGGGGCACAGTGATCGCAAAATATTTTGCCTGTTCAACGAGACGCGCCGGATTCATTGCGTCCGTTTCAGGCGCGTCAACCATGTAGAGGCGAAAAATGTATTCCCTCGCACCCGAGCTGGCGTGAAAACTGTCACCATCATTCGCCGGATTTGAAATCAGCCTGCAATTCTCCAGGACGATCCAATCTTTAGACTCGCGTGCGCCAGCATCGACCCCCGCCACGCAAACAATCGCCAGGGCAAGGAGTCCAATCTTGTTGCGCAATTTGGTAAATTGCCCAGTCACGAACCTGCAAGCGAAAATCATATCCGACATCACAATTCAATTAGGGCGCCGGCAATCGCGCCAGGTGAGCCGCGTACATCGCGACGATTCCGCCCAACACACCGCCGGCAATCACGTCGCTGACGAAATGATAATTCATCGCCACAAGACTCACGAGCATCGAAGCACTGAAAACAATGACTACGACTTGTACGGTTCGACTGCGGGGCATTGCGATTAGCCAAACGGTAGCAAAGGCCAGAATTCTTGTAGCGTGGCCGGACGGAAAACTGCCGATGTCATCGCCACGCTGAAATGGATGGAAACCGTACGTTCCGGTGCCGATGAGAGATGGATTATCGTGAGTCCAAGTTTCCGGCCAATAGCGACCGAAAACATCGCCTAACGAGATGCGGAAATCATCGGCAACAATCAGACTGAGACACGCGACAAAGAGTGTTTTCTGCCAGCGCAGAAATGATCCCCACGCCCGCCGAACCATTAAAATAGTCAAAACAAGAGCCGACCAATTCTGCACTTCTGGCGGTGGATACGTGAGCCATCGAAAAACCTGAATCGTGTTGATGTGATGGTGATAGATAAAGAACGCCACCGGGCGATCAATCCAAAAGTAACAGGTCAACACGCCAACGACGCAGAAGGCAGCAGTCATCAACGTGCGAAGCAGTAATGTGCGGTATTCCAGTTCGGGCCTCGTTCTCACGCCGGCACCTCGAACTGGCTCATCAGCTTGAAGGTCTCGTAACGCTTTGCAATTTCTTCCGTTGAGAGTGTACGCAGACGCTCGAGGCTAAATGCTTCCACGCAAAAACTGGCCAGCACGCTGCCGTAAATCATCGCTTTCCGTAAATCATTAAACTGCACTTTTTTCACGGTGCCCGCGAGATAGCCCGCCATTCCGCCGGCAAATGTGTCCCCTGCCCCGGTTGGATCATGAATGTCTTCGAGCGGATACGCGCCGCAGTTGAAAAATTGGTCGCCTTCACCGAAAAGCAATGCGCCGTGCTCGCCTTTTTTTATCGCGACGTAATCTGGACCCATTTTTCGAATGCTACGCCCCGCCTTGATGAGACTTGTCTCCCTGGTGATTTCGCGCGCTTCGCTGTCGTTTAAGATGAGGAGATTCACGCGCCGAAGGAGCGCATCGAGGTCTGGCCGTGCTGTCTCGATCCAGAGATCCATCGTATCGGCCACAACGAAACGCGGCCGCTTCATCTGGTCGAGCACATGCGCTTGCAGCGAGGGCGCGATGTTGGCGAGCAAAACGAAATCGGTTTCACGATACGACTCTGGCAACACCGGTTTGAAATCTTCGAACACATTCAGTGCAATTGAGCGTGTCTCGCGCGTATTCAAGTCCCACGAGTATTCACCGGACCAGCGGAATGTTTTTCCATTCGCACGCTGCACGCCTTCGCTGTCGATCTTGCGCGATTTCCAAAACTCAAATTCGGATTTCGGAAAATCCTTGCCTACGATTCCGACCAATCGAACCGGTGAAAAGAAACTTGCGCCTAGCGCAGCGTAGGAAGCCGATCCGCCTAACAAATCCGAATGTTCCTCTACCGGGGTCTTAACTGTGTCAATTGCAATCGAGCCAACAACGAGAACGGACATGGTCAGAGTTAAATAGTTAAAAGGGTTATAAAGGTTAAAAAGCCGTCGTCAGTAATTAGTGATCCTGCTAGGCAAGCATATCGGTGGCGCAGCGCGCGTAATCAACAATGCTGTGCGCCTTGAGCAAGGCCGAAACCATGACAACGCGCTTCGCCCCGGCATCGATCACCTGCTGAAGATTGTCGATGTTGATTCCGCCTATGCAGAAGATCGGGATGCTCGCATGCAGATGAACTCGCCTGATATTGCCTAATCCGATTGGTTTGTAATCAGGTTTGGTTGGCGTGGCGAAAATTGGACCAAACCCGATGTAATCAGCACCCTCGCCCCACGCTTCGTGCGCCTGGGACAGACTGTGTGTCGATTTACCAACGATCAAATCTCTTCCGGCTTTTTCGCGCGCAACAAGAATTGAATCGTCGTCCTGGCCAACGTGCACGCCTTCCACTGGAACCCGCGCCGCGATCTCGGCATGATCGTTCACAATCAGCGGCGTGCCCGATCGAACAGTGATTTCATGGATCTCAGACGCGAGTTGGATCAGCTCGTCGATCGATTTTTCTTTTCCGCGAAGTTGAATGAGATCCACGCCACCCGTCACCATTTGTTCAGCCACACGGTTGCAATCCCGCAGTCGCGGGGTGTAACCGAGATCAATGATTCCGTAAAGGCGACATTCGGATAGCGCTCTCATCGTCGCAGCGCAACTTTGTAAGTGCGCTTTCCGGTCCTCGCAAATTACAAACCCCGGCTGCTCGCGACTGGATGCAGTCCTACCTCGGCGCTGTAGTGGGAGGTTCTCCCGCAGAATATCGAATCGAATCGTCGCTAGTGGAAATCACTTCGCCGCTGAACGGTGGCGCCGGTTTTGCCGGAAAGAGCGGTCGCAAGACTGCAAATGTTTGCGATACAAACGCAATGGAGACGAGGACGAACACTACTGCACACTTCATGTCCGCCGCTCTTAGCAAGATCAAGCAGCATGGCAAGTAAATGTTTTCGCGATCACGGTAATTAAGGACAAGTAATGCGACTCATGATTCGCTAAAACGTGACATCCTTCGAAAGAGCTTTTTAACTTTGTAACTTTTAACAATTCAACCTCGCGAAGCCAGATTCTAGTTTGCGATCTTCAGTTTGCGATTAATTTTCCCCGCCGATGCCACAGTTTGCATATCGTGCCCGCGACGCGCAGGGCAGCCTGGTTGAGGGCGTACTCGATTGCGCAGATCGAGCAGTCGCCATCCGACAAATTGAACTGCAAAAATGTATTCCCGTCCGGATCGAGATGGTGGGACCCGAGCCCAAAACGGCACAACGCGATGGCGCCGCGCCACAGTCTCCCACGCGGAATCTGAAAATTCCGTACGGTCAGTTGCTCGTTTTCACCGAGCAGCTCGCCCATTTGCTCCAAGCGGGCATGACGCTCGACGAAGGACTGTCGGTTCTGGAAAAACGTTTGAAGCAGCCGCGCGTCCAGCAAATGACGCACAGCCTGCATCAAGCTCTCGTCGATGGCCGCAGTTTCTCGCAGGCCTTAAGTGAGCTCCCGCGGATTTTCCCGCCGCTGTATGTAAACCTGGTGGCTGCTGGCGAGGCGAGCGGAGCGCTGCCGCAAATTCTGCTCCGGGTGGTCAAACATTTGATGCAGGCCAAGGAGCTGCGAGACCGCGTGCAGGCGGCACTGATTTATCCGGCATTTCTCGCGCTGGCTGGCGCCGTTCTTATTACGATTTTTATCACGTTCATGGTGCCACAGTTAACCGGATTCATGGCGCAAACCGGCGGCGCGCTTCCATTGCCCACGCGGATTCTGATGCATATTCATCATGCTATTACAGGGTACTGGTGGGTTGGTGTGCTGGCGGGGATTAGCGCAGTCGTCGGTTTCCGCGCGCTTGTTCGCAGCGATGAAGGACGCATCGGTTGGGATCGTTTCCGGTTGATGATTCCCGGATACGGGCGGGTCATTCGACATCGTTACTACGCGCAATTTTCGCGTACGCTGGGAACCTTGATCGAAAATGGGATACCTCTGCTCCGTGCGCTCGATCTGGTAACTGAAATTGCAGGGAACCGATTCCTCGAACAAAAACTGGGCGACGTGCGCAAGGCGGTCATCGATGGCGCGACGCTCTCCGCCGCTCTGCAATCGCAAAAACTGTTCCCTGATTTGTTCACGGACATGATGTCGGTGGGAGAACAAACAGGACATTTCGCTGAAACCATGCAGGCCATTGCCGATGTTTATGAGCGCGAGTTGGACAAGACCGTCGGCTTGATCTCGCAGCTGATTCCGCCGGTTATCATCGTCGTGATCGCCGTTCTGGTTGGTCTGGTTGTTTTCAGCATTCTGTCGGCCGTATTCGAGATGACACACAGCTTGCAAATCAGGCCGCATTGAAACTGAAAGCTTGCAATCGAGCCTGTGCTCGAATAATCTCGCCCGCCTAATGTTAGTTCGCGCTGTCTTTGCGATATTGTTCGCCACGATTTGCCGCGTCGGCGCACAGGAAGCGTTCACTGATGCTCTCCCGCCGGCAGCGGACGCGATAACGGCGGAGCGGCCAGTCCCCGAGAGCGCGTGGCTGGATCTGCGCCAAGGCGCGCCTCAAAATTCAAAAGCACAGAACGCTCCTTCCTGGGTTGAAGCGCTCACCCTCTTGCCGGCTGAGACGACAGAAGGTGCGCCCATGTCCAAAAGCGTCTTTCGCATTCGCGTCACGCAACCGAGCCCCGACTATCAGGTTCTTTTTTTTCGCCTGTTCTTCGATGACAAGGCAGATCAGCAGCCCGAGGTAATCGCCTGGGACGAGTCTGGCACACACGTTTTGCGCTCTGGCACTCTTGGGGCGGGAATGAATCTGCCGAGCTCGGATTCAGTCCTCATTCCCATGACCGGCGCGTCTTCCATCGATATTGAAGTGCCCGGCGACGGCAAAACAGTGCGAGCAGCCTATCTGGATTGGATGACCAGCAGTGAAGTCGTGCATCCTGTGAACGCGGAACATCGCGATGTGATTCCAGAACCCTTCTCATCGGTGCCAACACTGCGCGCGCCGCCTGACGACTTTGAGAATTTTGGGACAGTTACGGCAACCCTGTCGTCAGAGACAATCCGTATTAACGGACAAACTCAAGAGAGCGCCGCATTTCAATTTCCGATCGAAGCACAACCGCTGACAGCTTTGTTGACCTTTGAAATCGCCAATCCGCGCGTTGACGCTCCACCGGAAGTCAACCTCAATGGCCAGAACATTGGGCCTGCTTCCCTGACGCTGCCCGACCTTGCTGATCCGGCGTTTAGGGGCGAAGTAGAACCGCTCTCTACGCAGATGCATTTCAACTACACCGGGTGGCTGCGCGCCCAGAAAGTTGTCCCGTCCGCGAGCTTAAAAGTAGGCGCGAACGATTTGGTGATTGTCAATGGCGCTGGCACCGGAGCTGCGGCAATTCGCGCCACGCAGATTCAGTTAAAATATATTTGGGACAAGGCAGATTATCTCTTGCGCACCGGGCACTAGAAATTCTTGAAGAGCACGGTAGTGTATTCGCGCACGGAATGGGAGGGGGTAACTCCTTTTATCTAAATGAGAATCAAAAGAAAACAACAGGGCTTCACGCTGCTCGAGATCATGCTCGTAGTGAGCATTATTGTGATCATATTGGGAGTGGCGATTTCAAAACTGGGTAACACGACTGCCATCGCAAAAACCATGCGCGTTCAAGCGGACGTCCAGGCAATCAAAACACAACTGCAGCTGTATGAGAGCATGAACGGCTTTTATCCAACAACCGAGCAAGGCCTGCAGGCGATGGTGACCCAGCCGGACAAGGATCCGAGACCGGCACGATGGTATCAGTTATTCAAAGAGATGCCAAAAGATCCCTGGGGAAACGACTACATTTATCGCTGCCCTGGTCTCAAAAACCCAAGCGGCTATGACCTGTACTCTGCCGGGCCGGATCGGCAGGCTGACACTGCAGACGACGATTGGGGCGGCAATTGACCGGCCCGAAGTTTCAATCCTAATTCTTGGCGCCGGGTGCCGTGCCAGGCGCCTTCGAGCCGCCTCTTGGGCTTCGTTGAATTAAACCTCGCGAATGGGGGTTTCGAAGCTCTCGTGTAGGTGGAACCAACTTTTGCATCTCGGGAGGCACGTTAGCGGGCAACCTTGGCGAGGGTACGTTAGGACTAGGCACGGGTGGCGCGAGCGTTCTTGCGGCTAGGGCAGCGTTTGGCGCGGACTGTTGCAGGAGCGCCTGGTTAAATGTGATTGTCGCAAAATTTCCGTCCTTGCTAATTGTCACCTTCGTCGCACCGACGCGCTCCGACCACTCAATATTGGCGATACTGTAGCCGTCCACAGATGCTTTGGTGGTAAGGTATTTCTTGAAATTGTGATCGGAAGTCGAAGCGATTGTTACCAAATCGCCATCGGGTGAACGGGCGGCGTTGGCCACGTAAAGATCTTTTGCAAAATCGGGCGTGGCCGCGGGCGCTGCCACTGCCGTTGCGATCGCAAACGGCGAATTGTCCACCATCTTCGAGTAACGATCGTAGGTGAATCGCGGCGGAAGAACACTCTCCGCCTGTGCACAAACCACTCCAAACAGTGCGGCGCCTGACATTAGCGTAAGTGAATATTTCATAGATAGACTGGGGTATTATTACTTCGTTCGTTGTGCTGGAGCAAACCAGCGGGCGATTTTAAATTTGCCGCGCATCATCGTAGGATCGCTGCCATCAATCGCCAGATTAACATTTTCAATCACAATGAAAGCGTCCGGTCGCTGCACATCATAAAGAAAATGAATGAGCGGCGCCCACGGACTCTTTGTTTCAATGGAAGCAAAAGCCGTCTGATGATATGGCGTTGTTTCCCCGGAACCGATCGCCGGGTTCTCGATCAAAACATTATATTTGCCCGCTATTTCCTTTAACTGATCGAGCAGTGCGGCGGCTTCTGCTGGATCCTTGAGAGTTGGTTGATGTTGGCGAATCCATTCGTCGCGTTTTGTCCAGAGATCTCGTTCTTTCACGTAAAGAGCTTGTTCGGCTAACGTTGCCCTGCGCGCCGATATCTGCTTTTGTGCGCTTGCCAGCGCGCCGAAAACCCAGTCCAAAATGAAAAAATTGAGTAACGCAAACACTGTGCCGGCAGCTACCCATGCGAGCACACGCTCGCGCGGATTCATCCGCTGATACCATGCCGGCATCATCGTGGCTTTCCCTCCAATCGGAATTGCGCATGGTCGTTCGGCAGAATGCGAGGCGCAGCCATGTCAAATTGAAAGACTCGCAAATCCGGATTCTTCTTTATCTTTTCGATGAACTGATAAGCGAGACCAGTTGTGTTCGCCTCGCCATCGACGGCAATCTGACGCGCCGACTGGTTGTAGGTCGTAATTCGCACCTCGGGAGATGGCAGACTTTCGAAAAGGTGCAGCAGAATTTCGACCGGGTAATAACGCGCATCGATCGCTGGAGAAAGTGCCTTCCAGTTCGCTTCCGTCGCGCGGACGAACTGCGTCTCGGGAGCGTCGTGTGCAACGCGGGCGTCAAACCGCCCTATTTGAAATCGGAGCAAGCCCAGGTACGCAAACAAGAGAAACAGAAGCGCAAGGTAAGCGCCACCGATCCACACCAGCCGCGTTCGCCATCCTGCCCGCCTGATCAATTGTGAGCGACGGCGGCGCCAGCTTTCTGGCAGCAAATTCAATTTAACTGAGGCGGGTGGCAGCTCGACCCCAACTATCTCAGTGGGGCCGGCGAGGATTCCCTCCACAGAGTCCCGCATCTGGTAGCAGCTTTCGTCCAACAAGACATTTGGAAAGGATGCATTAATACCTTGCAGCTCGGCACTCATTCGCAACTGTGGCAATTCAAGTTGCAGCTGGTCCCCATTGCCATTTTCAAGCACGCGCGCAAGGCTCAGTTTGCCGTTTTCTGTCATGGCGTAAACCAGCGCCTCGCCTTCAGGATAAATAAGGACAGCATTTCCTTTTGGAGCGTATGTGCTGGCGCGCTGCGCTGCATAAACGGTGACCTGCCGCGGAATAAAACCGCGGTCGAGTAATGGAGCTGCAATCTCGGCAAGGTGTTCATTTCTGATCGCCACAGCCGAGACCACACTTTCGTTTTCGTCTTGCTCGATCACTTCGAAGTCAGTGGTCACCTCCTCGGACGAGAACGGCAACACCTTCTCGATTTGGATCCGAATCATTTCCTCAAACTCCGCCGGATCGACGCTCGGCAGGCGAAATCGTTGGGCGAGCACGGCAGCAACAGGCAGACCGAGCACAAAATCATCGGTCGCTGAAAGCAATGGCACAGCTTCGCCCAGCGTCTGTAACTTGCGCACGTTCCACGAGCCGTTCTGGCCAGCACTGCCTGCAGCCGCCGCGCGCGGCGATGCGGCCGTGGATGAACGCAGAAAATTCCATCCATGGGCGGTGGGAATTATGAAAATGGATGGCATCCCTGTCTCGATATCAAAGCTCCTTCCAACTGACGATTAAAGGGCGACCGCCTGCGCCGCCTAGCCTGGATACTACCATCTGAACAGTACGACTAACATCGCCCGATTTTCCTACACTCACAACGCGGAAAACCGGTAAATTAAATCCAAGCAAGCCTTGAGCTAGCACCGGCGGCTGATTTTGTGGCTGCAGGTTGAGCCCAAGTGCAGCCTGGATCTCTACCGGTAACTGGCCGCACGCCACTGCATTTAGCGCAGGCCCCGAAGCCGCTGCGCTGACTTGTAGATCATCGGCAGTTCCGTCGATTCCGTCCGGGCCACGCCGGAGTTGTAGAAACTGATCAACCTTATCGTCTCCCAACCCAAGAGCGCGCAAGACATCGCGCGACGCCCAGCCAAGGTCGATACAAGTACAATTAGTGACGACACTAAAATCTTCGTCCCAACCCGGCTTGGAAGTGAATTCAGCCCACCCACAGACTTTTTTTAGGTCGTCCACCGAAGTCAGTGCCGCATGCGCTAGTCGATAATCATCAGTCTCCGGACACGCGTTTAGGTGGTGAATACCTTGCCCAGGCGACACCCAATCGAGCAAAGAGTCTACCATCGTGTCAATATTATTCAGCTCTACCCCTTTAAGGCTGAGATAGTGGCGCAAAATTTCCAGCTTCGTGGGATCCTCGCCTTGAGCAAGGAAGTTTAAATTCAATCGACCGCACTCGCCAATCATCTTGACGTCGTAACCTTCATGCTTGCCCATTTGCGCGTGTAAGTTCGCAGAATCAGGCTTGATCAGCGGATGCAACGCCACGTCAGCGCCGGACGACGCCATGGCTTCGGCGTCCAAAACGCGGCTTGCGTTGCCCGAAACCGCAATGCGCGAATTAATATCCAGCGCCCACGAAATGACCATTGCGCTGAGTAAGAACAAAGCCCAAAGCGCAAGCATTAGCGCCGCGCCACCGCGCAATTTCGAGTTTGGAGCCTTCATTCTCAATACGGCGTCCGCTTCAACGGAATAATCGCTTCCCAAGGCACTGGTGAATCACTGCGCCCCACGGTCACCTTCACCAGCCATGGCATCTGGGACGTGTTTGACCATCGATCGATCCAGGTGTTCAAGTTTGGACTGAAGTAACTGATCTGGAGACTGCTCACATTCTTAATCAATGGCACCCAAGTCTCGTGTCCTTCTCCCACGCCAGAATCATCCTTGGGTTTTCGCAAAAAACCGAGGTCGAGCCGGTCGCTCTTTTCGCTTTCCGGTTTTAGCCCGAGCGTCACTGTGAAGTCGCCCGGCGCGTAGCGAGTCAGAAGCCCCGGGCCGGCGCTGCAACTCCACCGTACCCAATCACGCTCGCGATCATTAACCTTAAGCGGTTCACCATACATTTTCGATCTAATGGGACCGGCGCTTTGCCATTCCGTCGTAAGAAGATCGCGCAGTCCGTCGTACTGCGAATCTCTGGCGGCAATATCCGATGAGAGGCGCAGCGCCGTCATGTTCGCTTGCACAAAACGAAAAATCGCCAGCGACATTAGCCCGAGGATTCCCACCGCGAGCATGATTTCGAGCAACGTGAAACCGCGACCGCGCTGATTCGCCCATTCCCCGATTGGCCGATTCCGTTCTCTACCCTGGACGGTAAACATAAAACTGAACCTGTTTTGACTGGAGAATACCGCCCTGGTGCCACTGAGCCGTCAATGTGACGAGGTAGATTCCGTCGAGAAGCGTATTATCCGGTTCTGTCAGTTCCGCTGCCGTTGCTTTTTGGACAACCTTTATACCTCCGTAATTGGTGTCGACCTTGAATTCCTTGGAATCATCAGGAACACCTTTTGTCGCCTGAATTTCTGCCATGCGATTCGACAAAATCTGTCGCACCACGCCTTCTTCGGCGTTGATTGTACTCGCATTGAGGCAATTCTCGACCGCGTGTCCAAGTGCGATGACACCGAGCGCGAAAATCGTGATGCCAAGAAGAACCTCGTACAGGGCAAAAGCGTTGAGGCGTTGAAGTGTTGGACCGTTGAAGCGGTTAGGCTTCGCCCGCTTTAACGGTGTAACGCTCAAAAGCTTTAACGAAACATCATCGAACCACATAACTCGTAATCTCCGGCCTTTCCGTTAGCGGCGAGTAATTCGCCGTCCATGAACCAGCGGGACCTTGAAAGCGGACGATTGCCGGTTCACATGTACCGGATGGCCAGAAAATCCATTCAGCCGGATATTTTTCCGCCAACGCCACCGGAAGCGAGAGTTTTAGCGTGCTTCCCCTGCTGAGACGAAACTCAGCCTTTGCTTTAGCTTCCTCATCTTCCGCAAAAGCTTCCGGTCGCACCATGACATTGTTCTTACCCCAAACGATCAAGTAAGGACGACGCTCGGTAACGCTTAGCATCTGCGCCTGACGCACAAGATTGTTGAACTCATCCAGCGATTGCTTCAGCCGCCTGTTTGCTATCACGCCGCTAAAGCTAGGCACTGCCAATACCAGTATTAACAACAGTATGAAGATGGCGAGAGCAATCTCGATTAACGTAAAACCCCGGGCTCGTTGCACCGCCGGAAATTACTCGTTTCACCGCAAATCACAACAGTGCCCGCTGGGCATTTCGGTCTTTTTGCTCCTCATACGTCAGCGACGCGGCAGGTGGAGCAGATCAATAATGACCAGGGGCGTAACCGTGAACTGCGGTAAAGCCGATCGTTTGCGTCCACCAAGCGGGATCGGCGCAATAGCCCAGAAAAGTGTCAACCAATGCGTTGCTTAGTTTGCCAGAGCTCATCAAGTCCTCGCGAAGTTCTCCGACTGTGAGTTTCCAATAATCTGCCCACAAACTGGTCCCGTTGTAGATCGCGGTTTCTGCAGTGCCATCGATTCGCTCGAGTCCTAAGACTGCCAATCTCGACGCCAGAGTTCGACCGATTTGATAGTCAATTCCTTGCTCACGTGACCATGCAAGCCAACCACTCCAGAACGCATGCACCTCCGGCGGCTCGGCGATCGTGACCGGAAGGAAATCCGGTTCGATCAATAGGATGGCGCCTCCAGGTCGCAAGCTTGCAACGAGATTCGCGATCGCCTTTTCGGGATCGGCAACATGGTGGAGCACTGCGCGAGCCGTGACGAGATCAAAGCTGCCAAGCTCCACTGGCCCGGCCATGATATCAGCCTTGCGAAACTCCAAATTCGGCAAATGCACATCGACCAGCGAAGAACGAGGTCGACTGCTATGGCTTGTCCATCTGGAGCGACGTGCCGTGCCAGCCACGCCGAAATCGAGCCGATGCCGCAGCCAGCTTCCAGTGTTCTCGCGCCTGATTTAACGACGCCGAGCGATTGAAGATATCGGCGCTGCATGGGATCGAGCAATTCCGACATCAACGCGAGTCGCTTCCCTTCGCCCTTAAGATGGTGACCCAAAACATATTCCGGCACGGGGAGGCACCGTAGGTCGCCAAGATATTAACGGCAAATGATTGGCCAAAACCGATTACGCGCCGCAATCGGCCGCTAAAAAAAAGCAATCAAACGACAGCAGCGACGCCGCCTTGTGATAAACTTTGAGCGGAAATGAAGCCTGCTTTGCGCATCGGCATCGTTGTAGCTGCACTTTGCGTGGCGGCGATGCTTGTGTGGCAGGGAATTACTGCACACGGCGCGCCCGATCCGACGCGCCCCAACACCAGCCCTACCGTGGCATTTCTGGACATTGGGATCCTGGTCTTTCGCGAGGGCTTGGAATGCATTCTGGTTCTGGCAGCGATCACTGCGAGCATGACAGGCCCTAAACGCGCCCATCGCCGGCCGGTTGCGCTCGGCGCGGGCGTTGCGCTCATCGCTAGTTTGATCACGTGGTTCATCGCAGTGCGCATCGTCGGCTCACTCAGCGACAACATGTCGGCACTCGATTTGCAAGCCGCTACCGGCTTGCTGGCTGTCATCGTGTTGCTGGTCATCATGAACTGGTTCTTTCACAAGATCTATTGGGGCGGCTGGATTCGCGCTCACAATCGCCGCCGCAAGGCATTGCTCGAAAATGCGCGTGCCGCCGAGATCTCCCAGTCGCGCCTGTGGTTCGGATTGGTCCTGCTTGGATTCACATCGCTGTATCGCGAAGGCTTTGAAGTCGTGCTTTTTTTGCAAAGCTATCATCTGCGACTGGGCGGCGCCGTGGTGCTGAAAGGCGCGCTGCTGGGACTGGTCCTGACCGCGATGGTAGCAGTATTGACCTTTGTCCTTCAGCAGCGTCTGCCTTATCGGAAAATGCTGATCACTACCGGCATCCTGCTCGGAGTTGTGTTGCTGGTGATGGTCGGCGAGCAAGCGCAGGAAATGCAGCTGGCACATTGGATTTCCACAACTGAAATTACCTCGCTCGAAAATTATATGCCGCCCTGGATGGGACTCTGGTTTGCAGTATTCCCTACAGTTGAAACGCTCGTGGCTCAGTTGATTGCGGCCGTTTTGGTAATTGGCTCATATTTCGCAGCGCGGCGCTTCGGTGGCGGCGAACCGGGTGGAACAGCGTTGGAGGCGACTCCCGCTGCCAGAATTGCTGCGATCAACGCATAACAGAGATCCCGCAGAGCTTTGCAAAAAGTTGGCGTAGCAGTTTCGCTACGTTCGCGCGTGCGATTCCAGTTGAACGAAGTCGCAGGCTTTTCACCTTAGGCGGATGATTCCGCCTTGTTGCCGTTCTCTTTGGCTGGTTCAATTCGTTTTCGGCATCTCCGTATTCCTCTTCTCACCTTCTCTTCGATCAGTTGCCTCCCCTACTCCCGTTCCGGCTGGAGCCATTGATGAAAAATTGTTCAAAGGAATGCAGTGGCGACAGATTGGACCGTTCCGCGGTGGGCGCGCCTTGACAATTGAAGGCGTACCGGGCGAGCCAGACACTTTTTATTTTGGCGCGGTTGCGGGCGGAGTTTGGAAAACCATCGATGCCGGGACGAACTGGACTCCGCTCTTCGACAAACAACCTATTTCGTCAATCGGAGCGATCGCTGTCGCGCCATCGGATCACAATGTGATCTATGCAGGCACGGGCGAAGCGGCTATCCGCGGCAATACCACCTATGGTACCGGAGTTTTCAAATCCGTCGATGGTGGCAAGACATGGGAAAATGTCGGGTTAAAAGACAGCCGCCAAATCGGTGCGCTAATTGTCGATCCAAGAAATGAAAATGTCGTCCTGGTGGCAGCGTTGGGTCATGCATTTGGCCCAAACACAGAGCGCGGAATATTTCGGACCGCCGACGGCGGGAAGACCTGGACTAAAGTTTTGTCCAAAGACGAAAACACCGGTGGGATCGATGTCGTTTTCGATCCGCACAATCCGAACATTGTTTTCGCTTCGCTGTGGCAGGCGCGACGGCAGCCGTGGTTTTTCTCAAGCGGCGGGCCAGGGAGTGGGCTCTATCGATCTGAAGATAATGGTGTGACCTGGAAACGTCTCGAGGGGAATGGTCTTCCCGAAGGAATCTTCGGAAAGATCGGTATCGCCGTTTCCGGTGCAGATTCGAACCGCGTTTATGCGATCATCGAGGCCAAGGAAGGCGGCCTTTACCGCTCCGATGATGCCGGGGAACATTGGACTCGTGTAAATGATGACGGCCGATTTCGCCAGCGCGCCTGGTATTTCAGCAAAGTCTATGCTGACCCGAAGTCCGCTGACACGGTTTATCTTTTAAACACCGGGCTATTTCGTTCGGTTGATGGCGGCAAAACTTTCAACTTGTTGCCAGCGCGTCACGGCGATCACCACGGGTTCTGGATCGATCCGCAAAATCCTAATCGGATCGCGAACGCCAACGACGGAGGCGCGAGTATCTCAATCGACGGCGGGAAAACATGGACGACCCAAAACAACCAGCCGACCGCGCAGTTTTATCACGTTTCGGTGGACAACGCTTTTCCTTACCACATTTACGGCGCGCAGCAGGACAGTACGAGCGTTGGCATTGCAAGCCGGACAGATTGGGGCGCGATCGGGCCAGCAGATCGGTTCGAAGTCAGCAGTGGCGAGTGCGGCTTTGTTCTGGCCGATCCGCGCGATTGGCACATCGTTTATTCGAATAACGAAAGCTCTATCTATCGTTACAACAAGACCAAGCGAGATATGCAGGATGTCAGCGTCTTACCTTTGGACAATTCCGGTTACGGTGCCGCCAATGTTGCTCATCGCTTTCAGTGGGTAACGCCGCTCACCCTTTCTCCGCATAATCCCGACGTTCTGTACACTGGCGCAGAGTGCGTTTTCAAATCGACCGATCACGGACAGAGCTGGACGCAAATCAGTGGTGACCTGACTCGAAACGATAAATCTAAACAACAGCCAAGCGGCGGCCCGCTGACCAACGACATCACTTCAGTTGAATATTACGACACCGTGTTCGCGCTCGCAGAGTCGCCGATAAAAAAAGGAACGCTCTGGGCCGGCACGGATGATGGACTTGTTCACGTAACAACCGACGACGGACAGCATTGGTCGAAGGTGACGCCAAAGATGCCCGAGTGGAGCACAGTCAGCCTCATCGATCCATCGCCGCACGATGCCAACACTGCGTATATCGCTGTGGACCGGCATAAACTCGACGACTTCAAGCCCTACATCTTCAAAACGACAGACCTTGGAAAAAGCTGGAGCGCAATCGTGACTGGCATTCCCGATGGCGCGTACGTCCATGCGGTGCGCGAAGATCCCAAGAAACGCGGATTGCTCTACGCGGGCACAGAACTCGGAGTTTTCGTTTCGTTCGATGACGGCGCGCATTGGCAACCACTTCAGTTGAACCTGCCGGTATCACCGATTCACGATCTGGTTGTAAAGGACGACGATTTGGTCGTGGCAACTCATGGCCGTTCGTTCTGGGTCTTGGACGACATTACGCCGTTGCGTCAGCTCAGCGGGCAATCTTCCAAGGAAGATCTGATTCTTTATCAACCGCAAACCGCAGTGCGTTTGCATTATCCGGAGGAATTCGACAGACGCCAGCCAGTCGGCGACAATCCGCCAGCGGGCGCGATCATTAATTATTATTTCAAGGCGGCACCGAAAGAAGAAGTGTCGCTCGATATTCTGGATGGTTCAGGCAAAGTCCTCAGACATCTTTCCAGCAAAGAGAAAAAAGAAGGCGAACAACCGCCGGAATGGCCGGATCGCGTCGAGCGAGTAAAAACAATTCCTGCGAACGCTGGGATGAACCGCTTCGCGTGGGACTTGCGCTACAATGATCCCACACAGATACCCGGTGCGTTTTACTCCGGCGTCGGACCGAGAGGACCGCTTGCTCCGCCTGGTGATTATCAAGTGAAACTGACCGTCGGCGGCAAGTCAAAGATTGCGCCGCTGCATCTGGCGATCGATCCACGAAACAAGGGCGCCGAGGCAGCTGTGCAAAAGCAATTTGCTTTAGCAACACAGGTGAATGATTCCATGTCGCGATTGCATCAGGCCGTCAATGAAATCCGCGATCTGAGGTCGCAGATTCAGGCCTTGCACAAACGTTTCGGAGACGATCCAAAGCTAAAACAGGCACTCGAGGCAGCGGACGATCTCGACCACAAAATGTCTGAGGTCGAAGAGAAACTCATCCAGGTGAACATGAAAGGCTCGGAAGCAAACCTCGCCTTCCCCAATATGCTGAACGAACGCTTTGAAACATTCAGCCACACGATCGAGTATGGCGACACAGAGCCCACACAGGGACAGCTCAACGTTTCTCAAATGTTGAGCAGCCAGTTGGAAGAACAGTTAAAGAAATGGGCGCAGCTCAAGGCTGAAGATGTGCCGAAGGTAAGCGAACTGATCAAGCAAGCTAGCTTGCCCGCGCTGATTATTAGCCCTCCGAAGAAAAGTGAATAGTAATTGGAGGGCGGAGCTCCCGCGACGCCCGGGCTCGCAGGAGTTCGCCCCTCCATTTGACCTCGCAATGAACTGCGCGCCCAGATGATCATGATCGATAGAGCAGTGATCCTCGCAGCCGGGCGCGGCACCCGCATGCGCGAACTGACTAATGACGTTCCAAAGCCGATGATCAAAGTGCGCGGCAAACCGGTTTTGCAGCACATCATCGAAGGATTGCGCGACGCCGGAATACGCGACCTTCTCATCGTTGTTGGCTATCACGCCGAAGCAGTGCGGAATTTTTTCGGTGATGGTTCACGCCATAACGTCGCGATTCAGTATGCGACACAGAGAGTGCAGGATGGGACTGGTCGTGTTGTGGATCTCGCCCGCGATTTTGTCGGAGATGGTCCGTTTATTTTGAGCTACGGCGATATTCTGGTCGATCCGGGAAATTACAAACGCGTCGTCGATCTTCCGAATAACCTCGAAGCGATCATTACAGTTACGCGCGGTGAAGACGTCCGCAAAGGCGGCGCGGTTTTGGTGAACGAGCAAATGGAGCTGGTCGATCTTCGCGAAAAACCAAAGCCAGGCGAACCAACAAGCCCCTGGTATAACGCCGGTCTGTACGCATTTCGGCCAAGCATTTTCGAATTCATTGCGCGGTTGAAGCCATCGCCGCGCGGCGAGTACGAACTCACGGATGCAATCCGGGATCTCGCGCATTCAGGAAAGAAAGTAAAAGCGCTCGAACTAACTGCCGAATGGGCAGACGTCCGGGATCCTGAAACGCTCGCTCGCTTGAATCGAGCGTAAGCATCTGAAGTCGACTAGCTCCTTTATCGTGCCTGTTCGGCTGTTTCCTCTGACGGCTCTTCGCCGATCTCTTCTTCAATTTCACGACGCCAATCGCGCGAAAGCCACGGTCGGAGGAGTCCGTAAAGCAAATATGAAAGGAAAAGAACCGCCGGCATCCACTCGTAATTCAGCACGGTAAAAATGAGTACAAGAATGATAACAAGAAAACGTGGGATCGATTTCTTGGTCCTCCAGTTAATCGCCTTAAAGCTCGGATATTGAAACCGGCTGAACATCATGAAGGAAAGAAAAAGCAGCAACGGTGGCAGAACGAAGCGCCAACTGCCGAGGTGATGTTCACCTTCCGCGAGCCAAAGGAGAAATAGTGTGATCGAAGCAATCAAACCGGCCGCGGCCGGAATGGGAAAGCCCGTGAAAGTGTTTTGATGAGTGGCTCCGTTGTGCCTGGCTGCCGCGGAATTGAAACGGGCGAGGCGCAACGCTCCGCACATCAGGTAAATAAAGGCAATGATCCAAGATGCTCGCGCAAACTCCTGTAATACGACACGGTACACCATGAGCGCCGGGGCAAGTCCGAATGACACAATATCGGCGAGCGAATCGAACTCACGGCCAAACGGACTCTCATGCCCGCCCAACCGCGCAAGGCGACCATCCAGAAAATCAAATACGAACGCGCCCAGAACACACCAGATAGCGGTGTGAAAAAGATCACTGGCCGCGTCGGGATTAGACGCCTGTAGCAACGCGCCTTCAAGAATTTTCAGCGTCGCCGTAAATCCGCAAAACAGATTTCCCGCCGTCATCAAATTGGGCAGGAGATAGATTTTAGATGGTTGTTCGTTCATCAGTCGGGCAGACGCGCGATGACTGTCGATCCTCCGGAAACGTGATCGCCTGTTTTCACTAGGACTTCAGCTTCGAGCGGTAAGTATAATTCCGTCCGCGAACCGAAGCGAATCATCCCTAAGCGTTCTCCCTTTTTCAATTCATCTCCAACATTTGCCCAAGCCACAATGCGCCTCGCAATCGCGCCGGTCAGCTGCCTAACGACAATCGTTGCTCGCGAATTTTCGAGCGCCCATGTCATCGCTTCATTTTTCTCCGGGCAATCCGGATCGCGAGCATCGAGGCAGAGACCTTCGTGATGCTGGCGATAAACGATACGTCCAGCGATCGGCGCTCGATTCGTGTGAACATCGAAAATTGACAGGAAAATTCCGACGCGCCGCGTTTTTGTTTTTAGAACTTCCTTCTCATCCAGTTCGACGATGTCGCTGACCCTGCCGTCAGCCGGAGCAACAATCAGATTCGGATCTGCCGGCACAGGACGATCGGGGTCGCGGAAAAAGGCAACTGTAAAAAGAAAAAGCGCCAGAAAAATCAGCGGCAACCACGCCGAGATAAACCAAGTCGCCACAGCGGCCAAAGCCAAAATCAAAAGAATCCAGCGTGCTTCCAAGAGCGTTTGCGCGCGCATCACAAACCGCATTTTCCGGGTTCAAAATCGCATGGTCAAGCAGCGAGAAAAAAGCCTCTGGAACAGGTCCTACCGGCTTCTCTGGTCGAATACAACATCTTGAGTTTAGGGTTAGTCTTTGGCCCAATCCCTAGCGCAACCAATCCAGAATTACCCACCAGATAATTAGTTGTTCATCGGGACATTTTGGATATCATGTTACAAGGCTATTTCTGGCCTTAATCTATGCCAAAAACTCAAGAAGAAATTCCGGTCGAAAAATCATCCGACCGGAGTTCGACTGGAATCGGTGCAGGACAGAAGTACGACGCCGCGCAAATCGACAAATTGGAAGGTCTCGAGGCGGTTCGAAAGCGGCCTGGAATGTTCATTGGCGATCCTGACGAGCGAGGTCTGCACCATTTGGTTTTTGAGGTTTTGGACAATTCGATCGACGAACATCTCGCCGGGTTTTGTACAAAAATAGAAGTGACCGTCCATGTCGATGGATCGCTATCGGTTCGTGATAATGGCCGTGGAATTCCCGTAGATATTCATCCCAAATGGAAAATGCCGGCGATCGAGCTGGTGCTAACAAATCTGCACGCTGGCGGAAAATTTGGACAGGGCGCCTACAAATATTCCGGCGGTCTCCACGGCGTAGGCGCGAAATGCACGAACGCGCTTTCGGAATGGTTCAAGGCGGAAGTATCGCGCGACGGCAAGGTCTATCACATGGCTTTCGCCAAGGGCAAGACGACGGACAAACTCACTGTCATCGGCGAGGTCAAAAACAAAAAGACCACCGGCACACTGATTACGTTTCTTCCCGACCCGACGATTTTCACAATCACAACGGAGTTCAAATTCGAGCGTCTCGCAACGCGGTTGCGCGAACTGGCGTTTCTCAATCCCGGTCTAGAGATCACGCTTACGGATGAGCGCGCCGACCCGGCCAAGACAGAAAAGTTTTTCTACAAACACGGCATCGAGGAATTCGTAAAGCAGCTCGGCGAGAACAAACAGGTGCTGCATCCGAAGCCGATCGTGATCTCCCGACAGCGCGATGAAGTGTTTCTCGACGTTGTGCTGCAATACAACGACAGCTACAACGATCAGATTTTGCCGTTTGCCAATTCAATCCCGAATCCGGATGGTGGCACGCACCTGACTGGCTTCCGGACCGCGCTCACCAAGGCCGTCAACCAGTACGCGAGATCAAACAACCTTCTCAAAGAAAAGGACCCCTCGATTTCCGGAGACGATGTGCGCGAAGGATTGATTTGTGTGCTGAGCGTGAAGTTGCCCAATCCGCGCTTCGAATCGCAAACCAAGGTGAAGCTCGTCAACACTGAGATCGACGGGATCGTAAACTCTGTCGTGTATGACGGGCTAATGACCCACTTCGATAAGAATCCGCCGATCGCGAAACGGATTTTCGACAAAGTTCTCACTGCAGCGCGGGCGCGGGAAGCAGCTCGAAAAGCCAGGGAAACAATTCGCAAGGGTGCTCTCACCGGTGGCGGTTTGCCTGGGAAACTGGCTGATTGCTCCGAGCGCGATCCGGAATTGACCGAGCTTTACATCGTTGAAGGCGATTCGGCAGGTGGCTCCGCTAAACAGGGACGCGACCGGCGTTATCAAGCCATTCTGCCTATCCGCGGAAAATTAATAAACGTCGAAAAAGCGCGCGAGGATCAGTTCCTCAAGAACAATGAGATCCAGTCAATGATTACGGCCATCGGCGCCGGCATCGGCAAATCGAAAGAGGACGCCAACGGCAAAGAGGAAGGTCGTTTCGATATTACCAAGCTACGTTACGGCCGGATCATTATCATGACCGATGCAGACGTCGATGGCTCGCACATTCGTACTCTGTTGCTTACGTTCTTTTTCCGGCAGATGACCGAACTGGTGCGTGCGGGCAGGATTTACATCGCGCAACCGCCCCTTTATCAAATCAAGCGGAAGAAACGCGAAGAATACGTCGATGACGACGCCCGGCTAAACAAAATCCTGATTTCGCTGGGCGCAGAAGACGTCCGATTGAGAAACTTGGCCGATGACAAAGAAATCCCGGCGGCCCAACTGAAGGACATTTTGGAATCACTCGAGAAACTTGCGAAGTTAAGCGAAGCGGTGCGCCGTCACGGCGGTGATTTCGAAACTTATCTTTCCAAACGCAACTCGAAGTCAGGCAAGCTTCCAACGTATCTGGTGAAGGTGCGCGAGGGAAACGAGGAAACGGTGCATTATTTTGACGACGAAAAAGCAGTCCGCAAATTTCACCAAGAAAATCTGGACCTGAATCTGTTCGACGCTGAGCTTGGTCAGGAATTGCTGCCACTGAGCGAAGCGCCAGCCCGGACAGATGGCACCCGCAGACGCGGCAGACTGGTAGAGCTGCATGAATCGGCTGCGATCGAAAAAATCATTGCCGAACTTGCTCGTAAGGGTCTGAAAGTCGCCCACTACGCGACCAGTGATCAGCCGATCTTTGAATTGATCGAAGGCGAAGGCGAAAAAGCGGTTTTGCATCCGCTGTTTTCAATTCCGGAAATCCTGGAGAAGATTTTGGAGATTGGCCGCCGCGGAGTGCAGATCAAGCGTTTCAAAGGCCTCGGTGAAATGAACGCCAAAGAATTGTTCGAGACCACGATGAATCCGGAGAAACGCAAACTCCTGAAGGTGGACCTGAACGACGATAACGCCGTCGATGCCGATAAAATGTTCACGATTCTGATGGGTGATGTCGTTGAGCCGCGCCGACAATTCATCGAAGACAACGCGCTGAATGTGCGCAATCTCGACGTGTAAATTCCAAGATGGGAGGCCTGTTTCACAACCTACGCCATCCGCGACGCTGTTACGTTGTCTGCACAATTCCGCGTTCGGGTAGCAATTTACTGACAGATGGCTTGCGCGCCACGCGCCAGGCGGGCATGCCAAAACAGTTCTTCCTGCCAAAGTCGGAAGGCCGCTACGGCGCCGAGATAGGACTGGATCCAAATGTTGATTATCCGGGCTACGTGCGTGGCATCGTCGACACGAAGACGACCCGTAATGAGGTGTTCGGTTTTAAACTAATGAGTTGGTATCTGGACGATTTCCTTGCCCGACTGCGAGATACTCATGCCTTTGGCGACGCAGCGACTGATGCTCTCACTATGTTGCGAAATGCCTTCCCACGCCTTCGCTTTGTGCACATCGTTCGGCGCCACAAATTGCGGCAAGCATTGTCGACAGCTCGAGCTCTTCAGACTGGTCTTTGGAAAGTGCAGGAGGGAAAAACCGCCTTACGAGAACCGCAATTCGATGCGCAGTTGATCGAGCAGTCTCTAAGAGAGGCTGAGCGACAGGAAAATATCTGGCACACATTTTTTCACCGAATCGGCATTGCTCCCTTCCAGGTCGAGTACGAAGAACTATGCCGGGATTATGAGGCAACCATCCGCTGTGCGCTGGATTTCTTGAAAATTTCGCTGCCGCGCAACGCTCGGATCGGTCCTCCCGTCACGATCAGACAGGCTGACGAAATTTCCCGAATTTGGGAAGAGCGCTTCCTTACCGAGCGTCCTTCCGCGTACTTGCCAGCGCATGGATAAATCCAAACGTCATGCTTAATCCAAACGAGAAAATTGAACCGATAAATGTAGCCGAAGAAGTATCGAGGTCCTTTCTCGATTACTCGATGTCGGTCATTATTTCGCGTGCCCTGCCGGACGCGCGCGACGGACTCAAGCCATCGCAGCGCAGAATTCTCTACGCGATGCACGATCTCTCTCTTTTTCCGGGACGACAGCATCGCAAATGCGCGAAGATTTGCGGTGACACCAGCGGAAATTATCACCCGCACGGCGAAGCGGTGATCTATCCTACGCTTGTCCACATGGCGCAGCCGTGGGCGATGCGTGAAACGCTCGTCAACGGTCAGGGTAACTTCGGCTCCGTCGAAGGCGATCCCCCGGCGGCGATGCGTTACACCGAAGCGCGAATGACACACCTGGGCGCCGCGCTGATGACCGACATGGATAAGGACACAGTCGATTTCGTCCCAAATTATGACGAAACACGCACCGAGCCGACGGTTTTCCCAGCTGCCTTTCCAAATCTGCTCGTGAACGGCGGAACCGGCATCGCCGTGGGTATGGCGACCAATATTCCGCCGCATAATCTCAGCGAAGCGATCGATGGAATCTGTGCGCAAATCGACGATCCGGAAATCACGCTCGACGAGCTGATGAAACACGTGAAGGGGCCGGATTTTCCCACCGGCTGCGCGATCTGCGGGATATCAGGAATCAAACAATATCTCGAGACCGGTCGCGGCAGTATGAAGGTGCGCGGCAAGGCCGGCATCGAGGGACTCAAAGGTGGCAGGGAACAAATCGTCATCACTGAAATTCCATACAACGTCAATCGCGCCACTTTGGTCGAACGCATCGCTTCGCTGGTGAACGAAAAAATTCTGACAGACATCAGCGCCGTTCGTGACGAGTCCGATGAAAATACGCGCGTCGTTATCGAGCTGAAGCGCGACGGCAATCCAAAGGTGGTCATCAACAATCTCTACAAGCACACTGCGATGGAAAGCTCCTTCGCGGCCATCATGCTGGCGATTGATCATGGACGCCCAAAACTGCTTTCGCTTAAGGAAGCGAACGCCTGCTATATCGAACACCGCCGCGAAGTGGTGCTGCGGCGCACCCGCTTCGAGTTGCGCAAGGCGGAGGAGCGCGCCGAGACGCTCGAGGGTTACCTCATTGCGCTCGCTAATCTCGACGAATTTCTCCGCATCATCCGCGGATCGGCCAGTCGCGATGAAGCCCGAGTAAAACTGCTGGCCTTCGAATTCACCAGGCGGCAGGTCGAGCAGATCGGCATATTGATTCGCAGCGAGGCTCGCCTCACAAACGGCCGCTACGCTTTCAGCGAGCAACAGGCTGACGAAATCCTGAATCTTCGCCTGTATCAGCTCACCGGGCTTGAACGCGAAAAGGTCGAGAAGGAATACAAGGAATTACTCGAATCGATCAAAGATCTTCGCGACATCCTGGCCAAAGAGCAGCGCGTCTTCACGATCATCAAAAAAGAGCTGCGGGAAATTCGCGATAAATACGGCTCACCGCGTCTGACGGAAATCGTGCCTGATCAAGCCGAGATTAACATGGAAGACCTCATCGCCAACGAGGGTTGCATCATCAGCATTACCCATGGCGGTTTTATCAAACGCACGGCGGTGAGCGCGTTTCGTGCGCAGCGGCGCGGCGGCAAAGGCGTGATCGGAATGCAAACGCGCGAAGGCGCCACAGATGCAGAGGAAGGCGATTTCGTGGAGCACCTTTTCACCGCGACCACGCACGATTACCTGATGTTCTTCACCGCGGCGGGACGCGCGTACGTCGAAAAAGTCTACGAAATTCCCGAGATGGGCCGCGCAGCCAAGGGCCGCTCGATCGCAAATATTCTTGAACTGAAGCCGGATGAAAAAATCGCCGCGACGATCCGGATTCAGTCAAAAAAATCCGGCACGGGACCGAGCGCAGTCGATCAGACCTGGGATGAAAATCTCCACATCGTATTCGCCACGCAGTCCGGCATCGTTAAAAAATCGAATCTTTCCGATTACGCGAATGTCCGCCGCGGCGGCATCATCGCCATCCAGATCGAGGAAGGCGACCGGTTGATTGATGCCAAGCTAACGAATGGCAATAACGAGATCGTGCTCATCACCAAGGATGGAATGAGCTTGCGATTTCACGAAGAACAACTGCGCGATCAAGGCCGCAACACGGTCGGCGTTTGGGGCATTCGCCCCGAAAAAGGCGATCACGTCGTGGCCATCGCCATTGTCGATCCAAACGCAATGCTGTTGGTGGCCGGCGAAAATGGAATCGGCAAACGCACGCCGTTCGATGATTACCGGCGGCAATCGCGTGGCGGCAAAGGCATCATCACCATGAAAACCGGTGAGAAAACCGGCGATGTGGTTGGCGCGCTTACCGTCCGCGACAGTGATGAGATGATGCTCATCACCAACAAGGGCCAGATGGTGCGCACACGGGTCAAAGAAATCCGCGAAACTGGCCGCAACACGATGGGCGTAAAACTGATGGATCTCCGCAACGGCGAAAAGCTTCAGGCGATTGCGCCTGTCGTTAGTCAGGCCGAGGAAGAAGCGCAAACCGCAGAGGCGTCCGCGGAGAAATCCTAGACATAATTAGCAGCAGCTTCCAAACGACCGAACGCGCTTGGCGTTTGTGCTCAGGCCTACTAGACGCCAAGCGGATCTTAACTCGGCCTCAGTGACCGCTGGCGCTAACAAACCAGGGTTTCGTCGGCCGGTTAGTAGCCGCCGCTCATCCCCCGCGTGGTGGTTGTCGTTGTCTGCGACACCGGCGGCTGGACCGGCGTTGTGACCGTAGTCTGGCGCGTTGTGGTGGTCGTCGCCTCAGGCTCGCTGGCACAAGACACCAGCATCAAGACGAAAACGGAAACCGCCGAACCAAGTATGATTGCTCTTTTCATAAGCATATTTTGTTTCTTCAACAAACAATTCGTCGCAAATCGCTTCGCCAGACGTATTAAAGCAAAGAATTCTTTTAAATCTCGACCTTGGCGCGTTGCTTCTTTAGCTCTCCACGTTTCCGTTTCGATTCAAGAATTTTCCTTTTGAGCGCAGTTGGCCTAGGCGATTTTCTTCGCCGCTCTTTTTGGCGCTTCCCGACTTCGGCCACACGCTGTTCTTCTCGAGCGCTCTCGATCGCATCCAGCAATCGCTCCCGCGCCAGCCTGCGGTTTGCCGCTTGCGAACGCGAATCCTGCACAGTCACGCTGACGCCGCTTGGCCTGTGACGAAGCATAACCGCGGTTGCAACTTTGTTTACGTTTTGACCGCCAGGTCCACTGGAACGCGCAAAAGTTTCTTCAAGGTCGACACCGCGAATGCCGAGGCGCTGCATTCGCTCCGCTGGCGCGTCTTTGGACATGGCTCTCGCCCAATTACTCCGTCTTAACTTCCGGAATGTTTTCCCGTCCGTAGCGAAGAACGCGCGCCATCCAGATCAATTCATTCAGGAATTTGTCGAGGCGACGGACATAACTTTGATCGAGCAAATTTCCCTGCTCATCGAAAAGCGTTTGGACGTTTCCGAAATTCACGTCCCAAAAAATCGTTACCAGGCCTAGCTCGCGCATGACTGGCAGCAGCGCCTCGATCACTCGCGCGCCGCCAAACGGCCCCGCCGAGACACCGCAAATCCCGACAGCCTTGTGAATGTACTCCTCCAGATTCATATCGAGTGCGTGCTTCAATAGGCCGGGATAACCATGATTGTATTCGGGAGTTACAATAATGAGTCCGTCGCTACGCTCGACTGTCGCTGAGAATTTTGGGTCCTTCATTTGCTCGCCTGCGTCATCGAGTTTCAAAGCAAGCTTGCACACGTCGATCAGCTCCGTCTCGACATCCGCACGTTTCTTTGTTTGCTCAAGAACAAAGCGCGCAGCGTACTCAGTTCTCCTTCCCTGGCGGGAGGTCCCGAGAATCACCGGAATAAAAAGCGGTCGCTCCATTTCCGAATCGTAATTGGTAATTTGTAATTCGTGAATCGTTTTCCGATATAACG